>JANQPZ010000184.1 GCA_028285215.1 Rhodovibrionaceae bacterium
GTCGTGGCCCCGGATCACGACCTGCTGAATGCCCCGAACGTGCTGTCCACCCGTGGCGCCCTCGGCCGCGTGACGCCACAGCGCCTGGAACAGGCCGCCGCAGACTTTGCCGGACGCTACGGGCCGCTGCCCAAACCCCGGATCGGCGTCCTGATCGGCGGCAACAACAAGGTCTTTCGCATGACCGAGAAGATCATGACGCAGCTCACCGAAAACATCGCCCGGCTGGCGCGTGAGGAAGGCTGCGGCCTGATGGTCACGCCCTCGCGGCGCAGCGGCGCGCGCAACGAGGCGATCCTGCGCCGCGGCCTGGCCGGCCTGCCCGCCGACATCTGGGACGGCCGGGGCAAAAACCCCTATTTCGGGATCCTGGGCCTGGCCGACCACCTGATCGTCACCGGCGACTCGGTGAACATGGTCTCCGAGGCCGCCAGCACCGGCAAACCGGTCCACCTGGTGGCGCTGGACGGCGGGTCGGCCAAGTTCACCCGCTTCCACGGCTCCCTCGAGGCCGCCGGCATCACCCGGCCCTTCACCGGACGGCTCGACGGCTGGCACTACGAGCCGCTGGCGGAAACGCGGCGCGTCGCCCTGGAGATCCGGCGGCGCATCGTCGACCGCCATCAGCGCCGACTCGGCACCGCGGCTCCCAACCGCAAGCCTTGATCTGGCTCAATTGATCTTTCCCGCCGCGCTCTATAAGTAAGGCTGCAAGTGACCTGGGCTTCCGCAGAGGCCCGAGGTCTCGAAGATCACCCGCATCCAGGAATTGCGCGCGTGCCTGAAACCGCAGCCGACATGGCCAGCCCATCGCCATTGGATCTCGAACGCTTCGGCGCAACCGCGCTGCAGCGCGAGCCCTTCGATTACCTGATCGTTCCCGGGTTCCTGCGGGCCGAGGCACTGCCGGCTATCGAGCAGGACTTTCCGGCCATCGCCAAGGGCGGCAGCTTCCCGGCCCAGAGCCTGGACTACGGCCCGCGCTTCGCGAGCCTGCTGGCGGAGCTGCAGGGACCGGCCATGACCGCCGCCTTCGCCGCCAAGTTCGGCATCGATCTGGCCGGGCGGCCCACCATGGTCACCCTGCGCGGTCAGTCGCGGGCCAAGGACGGCCAGATCCACACCGATTCCAAATCCAAGGTAATCACCGCGCTGATCTATCTGAACAGCGCCTGGGAGGCCGAGGGCGGACGGCTGCGCATGCTGAACGGCGCCGACGACCTGGAGGACTACGCCGCCGAAGTGCCGCCCCAGGCCGGCACCCTGGTGGCCTTCCGCTGTACCGACAAGGCCTACCACGGTCACAAGCCCTTCGTCGGGCAGCGCCGCTCCATTCAGCTCAACTGGCTGACCGACGCCGCGGTGCTGAAGCGCGAGCTCGGCCGCCACAGCTTTTCCGCCTGGACCAAGCGGGTGCTGCGCTTCGGCGCCTGAGCGCCTCCCTACCCGACCGGCCACCTGCCCTTTTCAGACCCGCCGACAAGAAAGTATCCTCCCGCCATGGCCCTCAACATCGAGACCTTCAGCAACGCCAAGGGCGGCAACGCCTTCTTCAAGGCCATCGGCCATCCGCTGGCCGCGCGCAAGGCCGCGGCGCTGCTGGACGATCTGAAGGGCGTGCCGCTGGCGGTTTACGACCCTCTGGGTTTCGCCCGGGCCTTCGCCGAGATCTACGACCTGAGTGGGCTGGAGGTCGCCGGCGTCTACGTGCAGGACCTGGAAGACCTGGGCCGGGAAATCCTCGGCCAGCAGGCCCAGCCGGTCACCGACCTCGCCGCCTGCAATAGCGCCAAGGTGCTGGTCACCGCCTTCGATGCCGAACGTCTGATCGCCCACATCCGCCACCTGCTGCCGGCGGGCGCGGAGGTGGTGAGCCTGGATGCCCTGCGCCTGCCCGACGCCATGCTGACCAACCGGCGCACCTATCTGGACGGGCTCAACTTCGCCACCAACCTGGCGTTCTTCCGCGACCGCGACGGCCATCACACGCGCCTCGCCACCGCCAACTACTGGTCGGCCTATGGCGCCAAGGCGCCGGAGGCCTGGTGCTGCCTGATGGACGAGGCCGGAGAGACATTGGCCGAATGGCAGGCACCGCTGCCCGGCGCCAACGCCAGCGTGGTGATCGATTCGCAAGAGGTGCGGCAACGCTTCGGCCTCGGCGACTTCACCGGCAGCCTGTTTCTCCACGTCTGCGGCATTGCCGGCCATGACATCGTCAAGTACGCCCTCGACACCTACGGCGACAGCGACGCGGTGCTTTCCTGCACCCACGACGCCAACTCCTGGCCCGCCGATCTCTACGGCGGCCTGCCGGCCCCCAAGGAGGGCGAGCAGGTGCTGCTCTGGGTGCAGAACAGCCACCCCGCCAAGGTGCCCGCCGGCAGCATCGGCCTGAACCTCATGGGCAGCGACGCCATCGCCTGGCTCGACGCGGAGATCCCGCCCTTCGGCACCCGCGCCATCGACACCGCCGAGCTGCTGCCCGAGGCGCGCTGGCCGCAGCAGATCGAGGTGCAGGCCGGCAAGCACTTCGTGCGCCCGCGCTACGAGGTCATCGCCAACGGCGCAATGACCCCGCCGCGCAGCCG
>JANQPZ010000212.1 GCA_028285215.1 Rhodovibrionaceae bacterium
AGTCGCCGGCCGCGCCGCAAGACCGCTGCTGCGGCCGAGTCTGCTGCGCCCGAGTCTGCTTCGTCCGAGTCTGCTGCGTCCGACAGTCTTGCGCCGGCACCGGACAGCGAATCCCTGCCCGTCGAACGTCAGCCTGAGCCTGTGCCTGAGCCGGACCGGACGGTCGCTGCGATCCCATCGTCAGCCTCATCGGTGATCGAGAGCGATCGCACGCCCGAGCCGGTGGCAGCGGGAGAACCGGAGGTGGCCGACGAAGAGCCCCCGAAGGAGAGCGGTCCGAAGCGTCGCGGCTGGTGGAACCGCATCGTCGGCTAGATTTGCATCTTAAGGTGGAGGTGCGCGAGGACGGTGTGCTGCGAGCGTTCCGTGACACTGCCGCGTTCAGCAGTCCGTGCGCAGCATGGCGGACGCGGCCCGGCGGAGGATCACGACGGCCTCGGCAGCGCAAAGAGCGACCCTGGTGCCATGACCTGCGCTGATCTCAACTTGCTTCGGTCGAAGGTCTCGGCCGCCGCTTAGGGCATTGACGGCGCCGCCGCTCTCGACCGTCAGCTCGAGCCGGCGCGTTTCGCCCGAGAGTTCGATGCGTGCGTCGCTCTCGACCTGCAGGGTCAGTCGCTCCCCATCGAGCGCACAGGGCGGCAGAGTCACGCGTGCGCCCGTGGTGGCCGTCACGTGTCGCAGAGGCCGGTCGACCGTCAACAGCAGACGCATGCGGTCGGGATGCACGTGTCGGTCGAAGTCTCGCCGGAAGTGTAGCTCGGCCAGTCGCCCGCCGTCCGGTTGGGCGACGACCTGCAGATCGAGATAGTTCTCGGCCAGGATGGGGGGTTCCGCCTCGACTGACGCAGATGGACGATCTCCGCAGGCCAGCACGACCGTCATCGCCGTATCGACCCGCAGCGCGTCGAAAGACTCGAGAGAGCGGTTCTGAGCAGTCGCGGCTGTCGCCGCCGCGCAAAGGACGGTGACGACTGCCGCGAGCTGCGATCTCACCCGCCGGCTCCGGCGAAAGCGATCAGCCGGTCGCAGGCGGCGCGCATATCGCCTTCGGAGCCGGCGAAGGAGAAGCGCACGAAGCGATGGCCGCGCGCGGGGTCGAAATCGACACCAGGCGTGAGCGCGACGCCTGTTTCCTTCAGGATGCGCGTACAGAGAGCAGGGCTGTCGTTGGTCAGGCGGCTGGCGTCGGCATAGAGGTAGAAGGCGCCGTCGGCCGGTGCCAGCCGTTCGAAGCCGGCGTGGGGAAGCCGCTCCAGCAACAGGCCGCGGTTCCGTGCATAGGCGGCAACGCGAGCGTCGAGTTCGGGCCGGCAGTCGAAGGCGGCCACCGCTGCATGCTGGGACAGTGTGGGCGCGGCGACGAAGAAGTTCTGGGCCAGGCACTCCACAGGTCGCACGAGGTCTTCCGGCAGCACCATCCAGCCCAGTCGCCAGCCGGTCATGCAGAAGTACTTCGAAAAGGAATTGATGACGATCGCCGTGTCGGTCAGTTCCAAAGCTGAGGTCGCGCGCTCCTCGTAGGTGATGCCGTGATAGATCTCGTCGGAGACCAGCCGGATGCCTTCGGCTGCACAGTAGTCGACCAAAGCGCGCAGCGCCGCCCGGTCCAGCACGGTGCCGGTCGGATTGGAAGGGCTGGCGACAATCAAGCCGTCGAGCCGCCCGGCGCCTTGCAGCAGGTCGGGCGTCGGCTGATAACGATGCTCCAGGTCGGTTTCCAGCAGCACCGGCTCGACGTCGAGCGCCTGCAGGATGTTGCGGTAGGCGGGATAACCCGGCGCCGCCAGAGCCACCCGATCTCCCGGTTCGAAGGCCGCCAGAAAGGCCAGAAGAAAGCCGCCGGACGAGCCCGGCGTGGCGGCAATGCGGGCGGGATCCAGCTCGACGCCGTAAAGTGCGGCGTAGTGGCCGGCAAGCGCCTGTCGCAGCTCCGGCAATCCAAAGGCATCCGAATAGCCGATCAGCGAATCGTCGAGCGCTCGCTTGGCGGCATCGAGCACGGGCTGTGGCGCCTTGGTTGCGGGCTGACCGACCTCCAGATGCAAAACTTCGGAGCCGTCGGCGGCCTGGGCGTTGGCGGCACGCACCACATCCATGACGATGAAGGGCGAGATGCGGCCGCGTTGCGCGACCTTCAGGGCCATTGTCCCGCCCGCCTACTGTGCCCGTTCGCCCAGGCCGAAGCCGCGCGGGTCGGCGGCGACGGTGCAGGTGGCCTGGTCGTCCTGCCGCAGACCAAGCGGGCAGACAAAGGCGTTGACCAGCCCCACGTCCGCGCCGCGCCGCAGAGGAACGCCGCCGAAGGTCTGAGACACTTCGGAAAGGTCCAGGCTATCCTCGGCGACAATGCCGCCGCCTTGCCAGACCAGGCGCGGTGCCTGCAGGCTTGGACGCGCCTCGGCGTTCTCCTCGTTCAAGCGCTGAAGCGCTTGCGCCAAGTGCTGAAAGGCCGCCTCGCCGCCCCCGGCCGAGACGGCTGTGTCCAGCCGCCCGGTGTCCGGATCGGCCACCAGCGCCACCGCCAGCGGGATGCTGTTGTTGCTGGCTGCCGTCGGCGGCGCAGGCAAGACGGTGCCCAGCCCGTCGGCCACCCGGCCCGAGCCGAACAGGTTGTTGAGCGTAAAGCTGCAGGCCACGGCGTTGCCCCGACGGTCGCCTGTCACGAAGCCTGCAGCGAAGGGCGCGGCGTTGCTGCTGGTTGCCGGAGGCAAAGGCGCAGAAGCGATCTCCTGAATCGATTCCTGTGACAGAAGGATCTGCGGCTCCGCGATCGGCAGACCGTCGGGTCCGACCCAGACGCGGCGCGCGGCCAGCGCTTTCAGCCCGGCCTCGGCCGTTATCCGCGCCTGACGGGCCGGGACCGCGTCGATCCAGTTCGCCCGCTCCAGCAATTGCCACATCTGTCCCGTCGCGACCCCGGCACTGCTGCGCGGGGGCGGCAGCAGCAGCAGGCTGGCCCCCAGCGGAATTTCGATGGGGGCCAGATACTCGGCTCTGGCGTCGCGAATCTCGGCCGGATCCATGGCGATGCCGGCCGCCGCTGCGGCTTCCGCATAGCGGCTGGCGAAACTGGGCGTGTGCAGATGACCTCCGCCTTGTGCACGAAGGCCGCCCAGGACGGAGGAGAGCTCGAGGTTGCGAAGCCGTTGGCCCGACTCGATCCATCGACCGCTGTCGGTCTGGAACAGGGCGGCCAGGTTCGGATCGCGGGCGACGACACCGCGCGCAGCCTCCAGATCGCGGGCGAAAGCGCGGCTGGAGATGAAGCCGAAGCGTGCAAGGTTCTCGGCAGGCGCGACCAGCTCTTCCCAGCGCAGCGTTCCGTAGCGCGCGTGCAGCAACGCCATGGCTCTGGCCAGCCGGGGCGGCACGGCGCCATCGGCCGCGGGGACGGGGGGGAACATCAGCGCATCGGCCAAGCCGTCGGCGTCGCTCCAAACCAGACAGGCGCCGCCGCCGCCCAGGCTGACCCGCGACGGCAAGGTGACGGTCATGGCCAGAGCCATCGCTACGGCCGCGTCGGCGGCCGAGCCGTTGTTGCCAAGAACGTCGCGTCCGATCACGGTGGCATTGGGTTCGTCGGCGGCGACCACGCCGGCAAACCCTTCAACCGCGACCAGCAGGCCGCTATTCTGTTCGTCGGCGCAGCCGGCCAGCAGCAGGCCGCAGAGGCCCGCCGCAAAAGCGCCACGAAACCGCGATTTTCTGCCCCGTGGGCCACGGGTGCTTCGCTTCGCCGCCGCAGGGCCCGGAGAGCGCGATTTCGCGCGAAGCGATCCTGCAGTAGGGTCGTTCCGCCAGGACACAACTGCATGGAACAGCATGCGCCAAGCGCTTCGGACCCCTGAAATGCCAGCACGCGATGCAGCCGTACCGGCATCGGCCGCCGGTCCGTCGCCGAAGAGGTCTTTCGGGCTGCGGGTCGCTGCGCTGTTCGTCGCAGCGGTGGTTCTGCTCTCCAGTGGACCGCTCGCGGCACAGCGGGGCGGACTCCAGCTCATCCGCGACGCGGAAATCGAAAACACCATACGGATCTACGCCACCCCCTTGTTTCAGGCCGCCGGGCTGAGCCCGAGCGCTATCGACGTGTACTTGATCGCAGACGACTCCCTCAACGCCTTCGTGACCCAAGGGGCGCGCATGTTCCTGCATACCGGCTTTCTGATGGCGTCGGAAACGCCCCTGCAAACCCTGGGCGTGATCGCACACGAAACCGGCCATCTTGCGGCGGGCCACTATATCGGGCGGCGCGACGAGATCGAGACCGCCGGCATGACGGCGGCGGCCAGCAGCTTGCTGGCCATTCTCGCGGGTATCGCGACCGGAGACGGCCGGGTTGCTGCGGCGGTCAACCGTGGCGGCCAGGACATCGCCCTGCGCAGCCTGCTTGCCTTCACGCGCGGGCAAGAGCAGGCCGCCGATCAGGCGGCGGTCTCCTATCTGCGCGCCACCAGCGTCAGTCCCGAAGGATTGCTGGAGTTCTTTCGCATCTTGGAGGACCAGGAGGTTCTGCTGTCCGCTCAACAGGACCCCTATCTGCGCACCCACCCCCTGACTGCCGATCGTATCTCCTTCCTGGAGGGGGCCGTTTCCGAGTCTCCCTATACGGGCCAGCCGATCCCGGCCGATCTGCAGGAACGCCATCAGCGCATGCGCGCCAAGCTGGCTGGGTTCCTGCGCACGCCGCAACAGGTCTATCAGCTGTTCCCGCAAGACGACGACAGCCTGCCGGCGCGTTACGCACACGCGATCAGCGCCTTTAAACAAGGGTTTCTCGAGCAAGCGCTGGAACTGCTCGACGGCCTGATCGCCGAGCGGCCGAACGATCCCTATTTCCATGAGCTGCGCGGCCAGATGCTGCTGGAGAACCAACTGGTGGCGGAAGCTTTGCCGGAGTACGAAAAGGCGGTGGCGCTGCTGCCGCGCGACCCGCAGCTGCGTCTGCGCCTTGCCCAGGTGCAAGTGGAACTGGCGACCGAAGAAACCTTTCGCGCGGCTCTGGAGAACCTCACGACCGTCGTGGCGCACGAGCCCAACAATGCCAGTGCCTGGCGCTTGTCCGCCATTGCGCATGGGCGACTTGGCAACCAGGGGATGACCGCCCTGTCCATGGCCGAGTACAATTACGCCCGCCGCAACTGGCGTGATGCCACGGGCCAGGCGGAGAGGGCCAAGACATTGCTGGAAGAGGGGACCTCCGGATGGCTGCGGGCTTCCGATCTTGCCGAGGTCGCCGGGCGCGAGGCCGAGCGGGAACGTGATCGTGAATAGCGCCGACAATGGCGCAAAGCGCGCGGGCCGGCTAAAAGGATCGGCGATGCACCTGTCCCTAAGAGGAAACCGACCGATGGCGAAAGCCGGATCCCTCCTGGCCGCCCTGTTGTTGGCGGCCGGTGTTCTGCTTCCCTCCGCGACGGCGCAAGCTCAGGACGCGACGGCAGATGCCGCGCTCAGCGACGCGGAGCAGGCGGCGGTGCGTGCGCTCGTGCGCGAGACGCTGCTGGAGAACCCGGAAATCCTGATCGAGGCCTTGCAGCTCTATGAGCAGCGCCAGCTTCAGGCGGAAGCGGAGCGCCAGAGCGAGGCGCTGGTTGCCCACAGGGCGGCGCTGGAGAACAGTCCCGGCGTTCCGATCATCGGCAATCCCGACGGGGATGTCGTGATCGTGGAGTTCTTCGATTACAACTGCCCCTATTGCCGTCAGGTGGCGGAACCGCTGCGCCGTGCCGTCGAGGCCGACGGAAACCTGAAGGTGGTCATGAAAGAATGGCCGATTCTCGGTCCTGAAAGCTACTTTGCGGCCCGCGCGGCCTTGGCAGCGCATCAGCAGGACCGCTACGAAGATCTCCACTTCGCCTTGATGGAACGTGCCGGCAAACTGACCCAGGAGCAAGTCATGGCCGTCGCCGAAGGTCTTGGGCTCGACATGGCCCGTCTGCAGGCGGACATGCGCAGTCCGGAGATCGATGCAGCCCTGCAGCGGACCTACGATCTGGCCGAGGCCCTGGGGATCAACGGCACACCGGCCTTCGTGGTCGCCGACGAAATCCTGCCGGGCGCCGTCACCATGTCGCGCTTGCAGCAGGCCGTGACTCAGGCGCGCGAAGGCAGCTGAGAAGGCCGTCGCCGGTCGATCTGCGCTCCAGACCTAGGATGAGAGCTGGATCGCCGGACCATTTTCCGAAGCGGAGAGCGGCAGCCGCGCGCTCTGTTGCCGCACCGTTGGGCGCGTGCTAGGCCTTGCCGCAAAGCAAACAAGGCGAATCGCTTGGGGGTAGAGGGTGGCCACTGCGCCGCGGGTCCTGCTTCTGAATGGACCGAATCTCAATATGTTGGGCAGGCGCGAGCCTGAGATCTACGGTCGGGGCAGTCTGGCCGACCTGGAGGCTGCGTGCCGTCGCCGCGCGGGCGAACTCGGCCTTGGCCTCGAATGTCGCCAGTCGAACCATGAAGGCGCCCTGGTCGACTGGATCCAAGAGGCACCGGGCCAGTTCGACGGCCTGGTGATCAATCCCGGCGCGCTGACCCATACTTCGGTCGCGTTGCTGGATGCCCTTCAGGCCGTGCAACTGCCGACGATCGAGGTGCATCTCTCCAATATTCATCGCCGCGAGGCGTTTCGGCATCACAGCTACGTATCCTTGGCTGCCGACGGCGTGATTGTCGGTCTGGGTCGGCGGGGTTACCTGCTGGCGCTCGAAGCGCTGGCCGATAAGCTCGGCAGCCAGGTGGAGGTCTAAGTGAGCAAGTTTCCCATCGATGAAGAGGCTATCCGCAAACTGGCCGAGCTTCTGAACGAAACCGGCCTGAGCGAGATCGAGATCGAGGATGACGACCGTCGCCTGCGCGTCGCGCGTCAGGCCGCGGCAGTTCAGGCCACCGTGCCGCCGGCCGCCGCGCTCCCTGCCTCCGCTCCGGTGTCGGAGGAACCGGCCGCCGGCCCGCATCCCGGCACCGTCGCTTCGCCGATGGTCGGAACCGTCTATCTGTCGCCCGAGCCGGGCGCTCGGACGTTCGTTCAGGTCGGCGATCATGTCAGCGAAGGGCAGACCCTGCTGATCATCGAGGCCATGAAGGTCATGAACAACCTGCCGTCGCCGCGCGCCGGCAGGATCACGGCCATCCTGGTCGACGACGGCACGCCGGTGGAGTTCGGCGAGCCTCTGGTCGTGGTCGAGTAGGGCGGGGGCCGGCCGGGCCGTGTTCGAAAAGATTCTGATCGCCAATCGCGGCGAGATCGCCCTGCGCATCCACCGGGCATGCCGCGAGATGGGCATCCATACGGTGGCCGTGCACTCGACGGCCGATGCCGATGCGATGCACGTGCGTCTGGCCGACGAGTCGGTCTGCATCGGGCCGCCGCCCTCGGCCAAGAGCTACCTGAACATGCCGGCCATACTCTCGGCCGCGACGATCACCGGAGCCGATGCCATTCACCCCGGGATCGGCTTTCTGTCCGAAAACGCCACCTTCGCGGAGATGGTCGAAGAGCACGGCTTTGCCTTCGTCGGGCCGTCGTCGTCGCATATCGCTCTGATGGGCGACAAGGTGAAGGCGAAGGAGGCGGCGCGGTCGCTCGGGATACCGGTGGTGCCGGGGTCCGACGGCGCGATCGGCGACATCGAAACGGCGGCGAAGGTTGCCGCCGAGATCGGCTATCCGGTGCTGATCAAGGCCTCGGCCGGCGGCGGCGGTCGCGGCATGAAGATCGCCCGGGCGCCGGAGGAACTGACCAGCCAGATCCAGGCGGCCCGCGCCGAAGCCAAGGCCGCGTTCGGCAACGACGAGGTCTATCTGGAAAAGTATCTCGCCAAGCCGCGCCATATCGAAGTTCAGCTTCTGGCAGACGGGCAAGGCGGTGCGATCCACCTTGGCGAACGCGACTGCTCGATCCAGCGGCGCCATCAGAAGGTTATCGAGGAGGCCCCGTCGCCGGCCCTCAACGCCGCCGAGCGAGAGCGCATCGGCGATATCGCCGTCGCCGCGATGCAGAAGCTTGGGTATCGCTCCGCCGGGACCCTGGAGTTTCTTTACGAGGACGGCGAGTTCTACTTCATCGAGATGAATACGCGCCTGCAGGTCGAGCATCCGGTCAGCGAGATGATCACCGGCATCGACCTGGTGCGCGAGCAGCTTCGCATCGCCAACGGTCAACCGCTGGAGCTGGTACAGGAGCAGTTGGCCTTTGAAGGCCATGCCATCGAGTGCCGGATCAACGCCGAGCACCCCGAGACCTTCGTGCCCTCGCCGGGCCGCGTCAGCGAGTACCATGCGCCCGGCGGCCTCGGCGTGCGGGTCGATTCGCACCTTTACAGCGGTTATCGAGTGCCGCCGCACTACGACAGTCTGGTTGCGAAGCTGATCGTTCAAGGCCGCAATCGCAACGAATGCCTGATGCGTCTCCGCCGCGCTCTCGAGGAGATGGTGGTTGAAGGCATCGATACGAATCTGCCGCTGCATCGACGCCTGGTCTCGGCCGCCGACTTCATCGACGGCTCCTACGACATTCACTGGTTGGAGAGCTGGCTCGACAGCCATTGAAACTCATCTGGGCGAGGCTTTGCCCCACTGGACGCGCGGCTCGGATTCCGTAACCTAAGGCCATGCAGCTGACACCGGAGTTGCTCCTTCGGGCTTACGCTGTCGGCATCTTCCCGATGGCTGAAAGCCGCGATGACCCGGAGATCCACTGGATCGATCCGGAGATGCGCGGACTCCTGCCCCTCGATCAGGTTCACGTACCGCGCAAACTGAAGCGCAAGATTCTGCGTGGCGTTTTCGATGTCCGGGTGAACACCGCCTTTTCTGAGGTCATCCGCTGCTGTGCGGAACGCGCCGGCAACCGTCCAGAAACCTGGATCAACCCCACCATCGAAGCGCTCTACAGCGAACTGCACCGCATGGGGTTCGGCCATTCGGTCGAGACCTGGGAAATCGATGCCGAAAGCGGCGAGGCGCGTCTCGTCGGCGGTCTCTATGGAGTCGCATTGGGCGCTGCATTCTTCGGCGAATCCATGTTCAGCCGCGTGAACGACGCCAGCAAGGTGGCGTTGGTTCACCTGATCATGCGGCTGCGCAAGGGTGGCTTCGGCCTGCTCGACACCCAGTTCACCACGCCGCATCTGCGCCAGTTCGGCACCGTCGACGTGCCGCGAAGCCACTATCGCGCCCTGCTCTCCAAGGCGCTGATGCGGCAAGCGGTCTTTCCGCGACAGATCGGACAGGACGAGATCGAGGCGCAGCTCCAGGAACTGGACTGACGCCTACTGCGCGGCCGCCGGTTCGCCGGCCGGCGCCTGCTGAGAGAGCTGTTCGGCGCAGTCCTTGACCCAGACGTCGTAGACCGGATGTTCCAGTGCCGCTACGGCCGGAGAGGAGGCGTACATCCAACCGGAATAGAGCTGCTGGCGCGGCCGGTTCGGTTCGATTTCGGCCACTTCCAGAAAGGCGATCGCCTCCGGCGCTTCCGTCGGCGGAGTCTTGTGACAGGCGCGCACGACGATCTCGAGGCCGCCGAACGCCACAGGGGTGTCGAGCGGTGCGTCGAAGGTGGAGATGCGCGCCGTCACCTTGTCCAGGCCCTGCAGGATCGCGACGGGATAGGCGGGCGGCGGCCAGTTGTCCGGTTGCGTCTGCTGGGCCCAGGCAGGCAGGCCCGCCAGCAGGGCGAGCGAGATGGGCCAGCAAACGGCGAGCGGCCGTCTGCGGCGGCTCATCTTCCTCCTCCATAGGGGTTCTCAAGCGACTCCAGAAGCCTTTGCAGGGTATCGCGGATCTGGGTTTCCGCGGCTCCCATAAGAATGCCGTCCTCCAGGGCGTCCTGCGCCAACTCGCGGATTTCTGCGAGGTTTTCGTTAAGGACCTTGATCTTCTCCTTGCACGACAAGGGCTGGCCCTCGGCGTCCTGCCAGACAGGCGGCTCGAACTGTAAACGATCGCTCTTTGCATGGGTCATAGAGACGACTTAGCGGTCCGCCGTGACAATCGCAAGGCAGCTCGCCTCCGGTCCTCACTGTGTGGCGATCCGATGCTATTGTTGGGAGAACTGCGGAGTAGTTCGAGCGCGTTTCAAGCATTCGGCGGGATCTGGCCTTTGGGGGGGCTATCATGGAGAACCTGGACGAACTTGTAGATACACTTATCTTCTACGTAACGACTTACGGCCTGAACGTGGTCGGCGCGATCGCTATTCTGATCGTCGGTCTGATCATTGCGGGTTGGGCCGCGCGCGCGGTCGACAGGGGATTGGCGCGAAGCTCGCGGGTTGACGATACCCTGCGCGGGTTCTTCAGCAGTTTCGCAAAGTATTTCATCATCGTTTTCACGGTGTTGGCCGTGCTCGCCCAGTTCGGCGTGCAGACGGCCAGCCTGATCGCCGTTTTCGGCGCGGCAGGTCTGGCGATCGGTCTGGCGTTGCAGGGCACGCTCAGCAATCTTGCGGCCGGCGTCATGCTGCTGCTGTTTCGTCCCTTCAAGATCGGCGACTACATCGAGGCGGCCGGGCTGTCCGGTACCGTCAAGAGCATCACCCTCTTCGTGACGGAAATGGCAACCCCGGACAACGTTCAGGTCGTTGTACCGAACGGGGAACTCTGGGGCGCTTCCATTCACAACTACTCGTTCCACGACACGCGGCGGGTCGATCTGACACTCGGCATCGGCTATGAGGCAAACATCGCCGACGCCAAGGCTGCGATTCTGGATGAAGTCGGCAAGGACGCGCGTGCCCACGCCGATCCGGCGCCGATGGTCGCGGTCTTGGGTTTGGGCGAGTCGTCGGTCGATCTGGTGGTCCGGGTCTGGTGCGCCGCCGGCGACTACTGGTCGCTCAAGTTCGACCTGACCGAAGCACTGAAGAATCGCCTGGACCGCGAAGGAATCTCGATTCCCTTCCCGCAGCGCACGGTGCACATGATTGGAAACGTGCCGGGCGTTGCATCGACTCCGACGTAGCTGTCCGCGACGGCCGCGAACGTCGTCGCGGTTCGGGTGTCAGCTAGCTGGGCCCGAGGCCGCCAGCGCCAGGTCCGCTCGGCTGTCCGCCGCTGTCCGCACCGCCAAAGATGAAGCGGCCCAAGAGGTCGACCACGTTGATCGCGCCCTGCGTATACTGAATGGTGCCGCCGGGCTCCAAGTTCTCCAAGGCGCCGCCGGGCTGCAGTTCGACATAGTTCCCGCCAAGCAGGCCCTCGGGCACGATTCGCGCGGAGGTATCGTCCGGAAGCTGAATCCGGTCTTCGATCGAGAGCGTCACCTCGGCGAAGAAGGTGTTCGGGTCGAGCTCTTGAGCCGTCACCGTACCGACCTTCACGCCGCTCATGCGGACGTCTGCCCCCGGGGCAATTCCGGTCGCGTCGTCGAAGACGGCAAGCACGGAGTAACCGCTGACGGTTCGCATCCCGCTGGCGCTGAAGGCGAAGACGACGAAGGCGGCTGCGACCACCAGCACCACGCCGCCCATTACGGTTTCGATGATGTTTCGGTTCATGACTCCCTAAACCTGCTCCCCCTCAATAGAGATTGGCTGCCCGTTTCTCCGCCCTGTACCGGCGATCTATCGGAGGATCGGGTTCACTCGGGCGACCAGGCCTCGTAATCGCCCGTCGCGCGGTCGCGGCGTCCGCCTTCCAGGGTGTGGCCGGGCGGCCGATAGGCCAGCTCCGTCCCCGTCCGGTTTGGCTGATGCTCTTTCATCCAGGACCGGCGCGGCGCGCCGCCGGCCGGCGGAGGTTCGTCGGTCGTGTGATGCAGCCAGGCATGCCAGTCCGGCGGCACGCGCGAGGCCTCGACGTCGCCGGCATAAACCACCCAGCGCCGTTCGCGCCGCAGCGAATCCGCTCGCTTAAGCGGGCCGCGTTTGTCGCGAAAATACCGGTTACCCTGGTCGTCGGAGCCGACTAAGTCTCCGCGCATCCAAGTGAAAAGCTTGGTTCCGAGTGACGTCATGTCTCTGTTCGAAGAGGCCTCTGGGCGGCAGGACTATTGCACCTCTGCCGCAAAGCGTCCAGCGGCCCGAGTGGCTGTTGAGTCAAATCGAATAGCTCATAAGATCTACCTCGGCTTATCGAACGGTTGGCTGAGCCCCATGTGCCCGTTCCGAGTAGGTTGCTCCTACCTTACAGAACAAATCCTTTCCGACCGTTCACGTTTCCCCACTGAGCGATGGAGAACTCCCCATGCAGATGCCTAGGGTTCTTGCAGCTGCGATCCTGTGCCTCGGATTCCTTATAACCCCCGCGATAGCCGCCAATCCCCTTGCAGACGAGCTCGCGATTCAGCGCGTGCCCACGGAGATCGAGGTCGCTGTGGACGCAAAAGATTGGGCGAGGGCTCGGTCGTTCTTTGCCGACGAGATTCGTGTGGACTTCTCGTCCCTCGGCGGCGGGCCGGCTGCGACGATTGCTGCGGACGATCTCATTGCCGCCTGGGCGGCCAACCTGGGTCCGCGGAAGCAGAGTCACCATCAGCGCGGCCACGGTCTTGTAACGCTTCAGGGCGATCAGGCCACGATCTATTCCCAGGGCTACGCCTGGAATCGGATGGAAGGCAACGGCGATCCTCTCTGGGAGGTCTGGGGCAACTACACGCACGAACTTGCTCGGATGCCTGAGGGTTGGAAGGTTACGGCCATGACCTTCGAGATGACCCACCAGCGCGGCAACCCCTGGGTCCGGGATACGCCATCGCCGACCGAGTGACTGTCGGAAGGCTTTCTCGGGCGAGATCGGCCAGCACTGGACAGTTGGGGTGCTGGCCGGCAATAAGGCCCTCAGAGGTCAGATAAACAGCGCCCTCGGGGGACCTAGATCGTTCAATGAGTCAGGATTTTTGGCGCGACAGCGGCTACCATCTGCTGGAGCCGGACAGTTCCGGGCAGCTCCCGGTGACCGACGATTTCCTGCGGGCCTACTTCAACCGCCCGGAGGTGCGCCCGGTCGAAGAGTCGAACGATGCCGAGCGGCAGTTGCATGCGCGCTTGCTGGCCAATCCGCGCGAAGCGGTCTCGGTCGAGCGGCTGGCGGCCGTTCAGGACGCCGACGCCATCGAAACCTACCGTATCGTGCTGGCTTTCCGGGACCGGCTCGTGGCGGCCGGCACCGTCGAGGCGGCCTATCTCGGGCTCTTCGCCGATCCGCCCGACCCTGGCCAGGGCGAACCGCCGGTTCCTCCCCTGTTCTACGACCAGCTTGTGCAGGTGTTGGTTCGCCAAGTTTTGAACGGCACCGACTACCCGCTCAGGGCCCGTGCCGGCGAACTGCTGTTCCGCGAGCAGAAGGTCACGATCAACGAAGGCCATGTCATGGCTGCCGATGCGGAAACGGTCGAGATGTATGCCTCGACCGGTGGGTTCGGATCGCTCGGCAAGCTGGTGGCCGAGGCGCAGACTCCGCTGCGCACCATCGAGCTCGAGGTTCTCGGCGAAGAGAACGCCGAGCTCTACTGGACCCGCGATACCCGCTTCGACACGGTGCTGAACCTGAACTTCGCCGGGGACGGGCTGGATGCGCTCTGTCGTGTGCTCGAGGCCTGGGTGCGGCATTTCCTTGCCGTGGAGGTTTCCCTGCAGCCGGTGCAGGAGATCAGCGACGAGCGCTGGGTCTGGCACATCGGTCTGGACACCGAAGGCACGCGTCTGCTCAACGACCTCTATGACGGCAAGGAGGTCGGCGAGGTTCGGCTCGCCCGTCTGCTGTCGCTCTTTCGACTGGAGTTCCGCGACAGCGGCGACATGCGGCCGGACATTGCCGGCCGGCCGGTCTATCTCGCGCTCTGTATGGACGAGGCCAGCAATCTGAAGCTCAAACCGCAGAACCTGCTGGTCAACCTGCCGTTGGCGCGCCGCTCCTGATCCCGGTCGGCCGGCGGCCTACTGAATGCCGTAGCGCCGCAACTCCGGCTCGAGGCGGCCGGCAAGCCAGAGGAAGAACATGCGGAAGTCGCTGATCAGCGACCAAGCCGGATAGGTGAAGGTGGCCGGTCGGTTGTGCTCCACGGCCGCGTGGCCGATCCAGGCAAAGGCATAGCCGGCGACCAGGGCGGCCAGCAACAGCCACCAGGTCTGCGTGATCGCGGCGCCCGCCAGGATGGTCAGACCGAGTGCCGTGCCCAGGTAATGCAGGGCTCGGGTTGCCGGCTTGCGGTGTTCGCCGAGATAGATCGGCCAGAACTCGGCGTAGGTCTTCGCCTTCGGCAGATCGGCCATGTTCCGCTTTCCTTCGGCCGCTTGCGTTCCTAGCTTGCAAATCCGAGGCGCGGGACTAGGCTGCGCCTCCCTTTACCATGTGGATATGCGGATTTTGGCCATGGGCTACAAGGTTGCGGTCGTCGGGGCGACGGGGGCTGTCGGACACGAGATCCTCAAGACCCTCTCCGAGCGCGAGTTCCCCGCCGACGAGGTCGTCGCTCTCGCCAGCGAGCGCTCCGCGGGCCAGCAGGTGTCCTACGGCGAGGACGACGTCCTCGATGTTCAGGACCTGGCGCGCTACGACTTCACCGGCGTCGACATTGCCCTGTTCTCACCGGGCGCCAAGGTCTCTGCCGAGTATGCGCCCAGGGCGGCGCGCGCCGGAGCCGTGGTCATCGACAACACCAGCCATTTCCGCATGGACCCGGACGTGCCGCTGGTGGTGCCGGAGGTCAATCCGCAGGCCATCGCCGACTACGGCAAGAAGCACATCATCGCCAACCCCAACTGCTCCACCATTCAGATGGTGGTGGCGCTCAAGCCGCTGCATGAGCTGGCGCGCATCAAGCGGGTGGTGGTCGCGACCTACCAGGCGGCCGCCGGCGCCGGTAAGGAAGGCATGGACGAGCTTTTCAACCAGACCCGCGCCGTCTACGTGAACGACCCGATGAAGAAGGAAGTCTTCACCAAGCAGATCGCCTTTAACGTCATTCCCCACATCGATGTCTTCATGGACGACGGCTCCACCAAGGAAGAGTGGAAGATGGTGGTGGAGACCAAGAAAATTCTGGATCCCTCCATCAAGCTGCAGGCCACCTGCGTTCGCGTGCCGGTCTTCATCGGGCACAGCGAGGCCGTGAACGTGGAGTTCGAAACGCCGCTCGACGAGGTGGAGGCCCGCGCCGCGCTGAAGGAGGCGGAGGGCGTCGTCCTGATCGATCACCGTGCCGACGAGGGGTACGTCACCCCCGTGGAATCGGCCGGCGAGGACTCGGTCTACGTCAGCCGCTTGCGCAGCGACCCCACCGTGGACAATGGACTGTCCTTCTGGGTCGTCTCAGACAATCTGCGCAAGGGCGCGGCGCTCAACGCCGTCCAGATCGCCGAGAAGCTGGCCAGCGACTACTTGGCAGCTTAGCGCGAGCCTGCACCTAGAGCGCGAGTCCACCGAAGGCGATCCCGCGCTCGGTCACGGCCGGTTTTGGCGACAGCGCGCGCCAGGCGAGGCGCTGGTGCGTCCGCTTGCCGAGCGCGGGTCCCATGGCAGCCTCTTCGGTACAGCGTCGCAGCGGCTCCATCTGATCGAGAAAGACCTCCACGGCATGGCCTCGAAGCGGGATGTCCTTCCCGTCGCCTTCGTGCCCCTGATCGAAACCTTCGAGAGAGCGATTCACCCCTGAGGCGGATTCGCTATGGTGAGGCCCCCAGGGCGATCTTGATCTCGGCGTCGGCAGACTCGGTCCTGGCGCCACTTGCAAGCCCCTCTCGAAAAGGCAATTTGATCAGCATTATGCGCGAACGTCGCATCACGGCCGTGCTGGGCCCGACGAACACGGGAAAAACCCACCTCGCAATCGAGCGGATGCTGGGTTACGGCAGCGGGATCATGGGCTTTCCCCTGCGTCTGCTGGCGCGGGAGAACTACGACCGGGTCGTCCGTCTGAAGGGCGCCGGCCAGGTGGCCTTGATCACCGGCGAGGAGAAGATCCTGCCGCCGGGTGCGCGTTATTTTCTCTGCACCGTCGAATCGATGCCGCTGGATCGCGATGTCGCCTTTCTGGCCGTCGACGAGATCCAGCTCGCCGCCGACCCGGAGCGCGGCCACGTCTTCACCGAGCGTCTCCTGCGCGCCCGCGGCCAGGACGAAACCATGTTCCTGGGGGCCGACACCGCAGGCCCGCTGATCCGCCGTTTGGTTCCCGACGCCGAAATCGTCTCCCGACCGCGGATGTCCACCTTGAGCTACGTCGGCCCGAAAAAGATCGGCCGCCTGCCGCCGCGTTCGGCGGTGGTTGCCTTCTCGGCCGCGGAGGTCTACGCCACCGCCGAACTGATGCGGCGACAGCGCGGCGGTACGGCTGTGGTGCTGGGGGCGCTCAGTCCGCGCACGCGCAACGCCCAGGTTGGCTTGTTCGAGGCCGGCGAGGTCGACTACCTGGTTGCGACGGATGCCATCGGCATGGGCCTTAATCTCGGCCTCGATCACGTCTGCTTCGCCCGGCTTCGGAAGTTCGACGGTCGCCAGTCCCGACGACTGGCCGCTCAGGAAGTGGCCCAGATCGCCGGACGCGCCGGACGCCATATGACCGACGGAAGTTTCGGTACCACGACAGAGTTGGGCGGCATGGACCAGGAGCTGGTCGAGGCTGTCGAGGCCCACAGCTTCGACCCGCTGACGGCCCTGACCTGGCGCAACAGCGATCTCGACTTCTCCAGTCCCAAGGCACTGCAACAGGCACTGGATCGCCACCCGCCGCGTCCCGAGTTGATCCGCGTGCGCAACGCCGAAGATCAACAGGCCCTTGCTACGCTGAGTCGCGAGGGCGGCCCGGCGGCATTGGCCGATCGACCGGACCGCGTGCGGTTGCTTTGGGAGGTCTGCCAGATCCCCGACTTCAGAAAGACGCTGACCGACTCCCATGTGCGCCTGCTGGACCAGATCTATCGCCATCTGGTGGAGCGCGACGGCCGGTTGCCCGACGATTTCGTGGCGAACCAAGTTGCCAAGCTGGATCGCGACGAAGGCGATATCGACGCTCTGGTGGCGCGAATCGCCCATATCCGGACCTGGACCTTCGTCACCCATCGGGCCGACTGGCTGGAGGACGCTACCCATTGGCAGGAGCGCGCCCGGCGCATCGAGGACAAGCTGTCCGACGCACTGCACGAGCGCCTGACCCAGCGCTTCGTGGACAAGCGCACGGCCGCGCTCGTCAAGCGACTGGGCCGCGGCGACAAGCTGCTGGCTGCGGTGAAACCGAACGGCGAAGTGGTCGTGGAGGGCGAGCACGTCGGCCAGATCGAGGGTTTCCGCTTCCGGCCGGACACCAGCGCCGAGAAACAGGATCGGCGGGCCCTGCTGTCCGCTGCACGGCGCGCCTTGGCCGAGGAGATCCCGCTGCGTGTCCGCCGTATCGAGACGGACGACGACGGCAGTTTCCGCCTGACGCCCGACGGCCGGCTGCTCTGGCGCGAGGCGCCCTTGGCGCGGCTAGCAGCCGGAGAGTCGGTTCTAGCGCCTCAGGTCGAGATCGAACGCAGCGAGTTTCTGGACGGGCCGGCACGCGAAAGGCTGCGGCTGCGGCTGACAGCCTGGTTGGGCCGGCATCTGCGCAACCGGCTGACGCCGCTCTTCGCGCTGGAGGAAGCTCCGCTTTCGGGCGCAGCCCGCGGTCTCGCCTTTCAGTTGGCGGAAGATCTCGGCTGCCTGGCGCGCCCTGCGGTCGCCGATCAGCTTGCCGCACTGACCAAGGCGAACCGCAAGACCTTGACCGAACTGGGCGTGCGCTTCGGTGCCCAGTCGGTCTTCGTACCGGCCTTGCTCAATCCACGCAGGCGAGAGCTCTGCGCTCTCCTGCGGGGCCTGCGTGCAGGCGGCACCCGGCTGCCCTGCCCGGAGGGCAACCCCGTCGCCTTCGCACCGGCAGGCAACCTGAATCACGCCGATCTGCACGCGCTCGGCTACCGGCGCTTCGAGAATGCGGCTGGATGCCTGGCCCTGCGCGTCGACGCGCTGGAGCGGCTTGCCTATGCCGCCTTGAAGCGCGGGCGCACGGGCCCCTTTTCACCCGATGCCGAGCTGATCCGTCTGGTCGGGGGTGAAGGCGACCGCCTTGCCGTGGTCCTGCCGGCGCTCGGCTACTGGACCGTCGACTCGGAAGCAGGCCGGAGCTTCCACAACCGCCCCCCGAAAGGCGGGAAAAGATCGACCAGACCCCCAAAGAAAAACCGGAGGCAACCGTCCAAGCGCGGCCCGATCTCGGCGCAGTCTCGTCCCGAGGAGTCCCCCTTCGCCGCTCTGGCCGTTCTGAAGGCCGGGAAGTCAGCAGGCTGATGGCGAAGGCACTTGACCAGAAGGGGCCGATCAAGGCCGACGGCGGCGGGGTAGAAACCCTGCGACTGGACAAATGGCTGTTCTTCGCACGCTTCTTCAAATCGCGCGCGCTGGCGGCTCAACTTTGCGAGTCGGGAAAGCTGCGCCTGTCCGGAACAGCGGTCGACAAGGCACATGCCAAGCTGCGCGTCGGCGACGTGCTGACCTTTCCCCGCGGCGACCATGTGCGGGTTATCAAGGTTCTGGCACTCGCCAGCCGCCGCGGGCCCGCGCCCGAAGCGCAGGCTCTCTACGAGGATCTCGATCCGCCGGCTGAACAGCCGGCTCTGCCCCGAACCACACGGCAGACCGCGCTACATCCCTCGGCCGCGGGCCGGCCCAGCAAACGGGACCGCCGGCAGCTCTTGCACTTCAAGGCCGGGACAGGGTCGTAGAGACTAGGAGTCAGCTCGCTGCCGAGTAAGCGGGCAGAGCCTGCTGTTTCTTTGCCTTCAGCAGCTTGCGCAGGATCATGTTGCGCTTCAGCGCCGACATGTGGTCGACGAAGAGAATGCCGTCCAGGTGGTCGATTTCGTGCTGGATGCAGGTGGCCAGGATACCGTCTGCCTCAAGCTCGCGGATTTCGTTCTGCCGATCCAGGTAACGCACGCGAATGTTGGCCGGCCGCATCACCTCTCCGTAGTGATCCGGCAGCGAGAGACAGCCTTCCTCGTAGCCCGCGTCTTCGTCGGAGACCCACAGGATCTCCGGGTTGGCCAACTGGTAGGGCGCAGGCGGTTCGCCGTCCCGGGCAACGTCCACGACGATCAGCCGCTTGAGCACGCCGACCTGCGGGGCGGCCAGACCGATGCCCGGCGCGGCATACATCGTCTCCAGCATATCGTCCATCAGCCGCCGGACCTCGTCGTCGACACGCTCGACAGGGGTCGCCTTCTGCTTCAAACGCGGATCGGGGGCGGTCAATATCGGCAGCTTAGCCATTGGTCCTAGCGTCCAGTAAGGTCGTGGGTCGATGCGTAGATTGAAATCATTCCAACAAGAGCTATGCGGAGTACGGCATTGCGTCAAGACGGGCGACTCGAAGCAGCCGTGCTAGCTTTGCCCCCTGTGCTGCGACGCTAGGAGCGAGCCGTGCCCGTCAGTCCCGAACTCCTGCTTTCAGGTCTCGCCCTGCTGTTGGTCCTGGCGTTGGCCGTCGCGCTGCTGCGGCGCCCAAGGGATGACAGTGGAACAGAGACTAGGCAGCAGACCGAACTGACCTTGCTGCAAGAGCGCCTGAAGATAATGACTGAAAGTCAGGCCGCCAGTCAGACGCAGATCGCGGACGCCCTGCGCAACCAGGAGCGCCAGCTTGCCGAAGCCATGGACAAGCGGCTCGGCAACTTCACGCAGCGGGTGAGCGACCGACTGAACGAGCAAGCACAGAGCCAGTCGACGACCATGACCGATCTGCGTGAGCGGCTGGCCGTGATCGACCGGGCGCAAAAGAATATCACCGAGCTCTCGACCCAAGTGGTGGGGTTGCAGGATATCCTCTCCAACAAGCAAGCGCGGGGTGCCTTCGGTGAGGTGCAACTGAAGGATCTGGTGGAATCCGCTCTGCCGCCCTCGGCCTACGGGTTCCAAGCCACTCTTTCCAACGGCCGGCGTGCCGATTGCCTGATCGAGCTCCCGAATCCGCCGGGACCGATCGCAGTCGATGCGAAGTTCCCGCTGGAGAGCTATCAGGCGCTGCGTCAAGCGGAGGATGACGCGACCAGGCTGACGGCCCAGCGCGCCTTTGCAGCCGACCTGCGCAAACACGTGCGGGACATCGCCGAGCGCTACATTCTCCCCGGCGAAACGGCGGAATCCGCCCTGCTGTTCCTGCCCAGCGAGGCGGTTTACGCCGAACTGCACGCCAACTTCCCCAACGTGGTGGAAGAGAGCTATCGGGCGCGAGTCTGGATCGTCTCCCCAACCACGATGATGGCGACACTCAACACCGTGCGCGCCGTCCTGCGCGACGTGCGCATGCGCGAACAGGCCGGCGTGATCCAGACGGAAGTGCAGACCATGCTGGAGGATGTGGCCCGCCTGGATCAACGGGTCGGCAAGCTGGAGAACCACTTCGACCAAGCCAGCCGGGACATCCGCGATATCCGCATCTCCACCGACAAGGTCACCAAGCGCGGCGAGCGCATCAAGGACCTGGAACTGGAGGAGGATGCCGATGGCGGTGCAGGTCAGATCGCCGGCCCTGCTGCGGCGCCCGCCCGCCCGCGTTTGGTCGAGTAGCCTTCGCGGGTCGATGGCGGATCCGGACCGCCTTAGCTTCGCGGCCAGGTCGTGTGGTGTGTGGATCGCTGACGACGGGGTGTTGGTGCGTGAGCCTGCCGCTGATGCTCGTCATGAACATGCAGATGCTCGTGCTTCAGGGTCTCGTGGCTGCGCTCCGGAATCACGGGGGCGTGGGAGAGCCATAGCGAAAGCGCCGCAAGGGCCGACAAGGCCGTCACCGCAGCAAGCAGCGCGAAACCGCCTCTATGCAGAAACAGGCGATCCTGCTCTAGCGGCTGCCCTCACCCCCCAGCAGGTACATCGCTGCTGCGCCTCTCCTCGGCGTTCGGGTCCGTCTTCATTCCCTGCGCGATCGCATACCAGTCGATCCGGCGCGTGACGGCCATGACCGCCGTGAGCGCGACGAAAAGCGCGAGACCGCCAACCAGCAAAGCCAGGTCTTCCAGACCGATCAGCAGATAGAGGCCGGCATAGAGCGCCGCGACCAAGAGCCCGAGACCGGCCGCACGCTTGAGGCTGTCAAGTGCACCGGCCGTGTAGAAGACGAGTTGCGCCACGACGGCACCGGCGGCGATCGCGTACGCCAGGGCAAAGGCCATCTGCTCGGCCAACGCCAGGAGCAGCAGATAAAACAGCGCCAGGGCGCAGCCGACCAGACCGTACTGGAAGATGTGGAGACGCCGGCGGCTGATCAGCTCGTAGAGAAACAGCAGCGTGAAGGTGAAAAGAATGAACAACAAGCCGTACTTGGTCGTCCGTTCGCTCTGCTGATACGCGCCGGCGGGCTGGTAGAGTTCAACCCCGAAGGCCGAAGCTCTAAGGTCCTCCATCCGCACACCGCCCGCTTCGCCGAGACGCCAGATCTGCGGGTAACTGCGCCCGAAGTGCGATGTCGACCAGCGCGCAGTGAAACCTTCGTCCGAGACCTCCCGTTCGAGCGGCAGAAAGGCCCCATAGAAGCTTGGGTGCGGCCAGGTCGAGGCGATCGTCGCCGAAGTCGTTCGGCCGAGCGGCAAGACGTCGAGATGGCTGCTGCCGTTGAGTGTCAAAGAGGTTGCGAAGGTCAGCGGGCGGCCGAAGTCGTCTGGACCCAGGTTCAGCTCCGCCTGGAGGCCGCCTGCTGTGAGGGCCGCCAGAGCCGATGGCAAGCCGGGTTCCGCGGCAAGACCCCGCTCGTCCCAGACGATCTCGGGCGCTTCGGTCAGGCGGCGCTGATCCTCCAGACCCAGCAGCAGTCGCGCGCGTGTCCAGTCCGGCTGCACGCCCTTCAGGGCGAGGTCGGGACGACCCGGGAGAGAGAAATGACCGGTCAGCTTCAGGTTCAGGCGATAGACGACAGCCTCGAAGGGTCCGCGGCTGCGCCGCTCGGGTTCCAGCGCCGCTTCCACATGATAGACATCGGGAAGCAGGACGAGCTGCTCCTCAAGGCGTGTTCGGCGGCCCTGTTCGTCCACCTGAACCCGCGATGCGGGCACGAGCAGCAGCGGCCCGGCGAGGGTTTGGGGCCGCCCCCAGAGGTCGCCGATCTCTCGCACGACCTGCCGCAGACGGTCTTCGCGTTCCCCGACCAGATCCTGCACCAGAGCCAAGGGGATCAGCAGAGCGAGCGCCAAACCCGCAATCAGCAGGATCTTGACGATCGGATTGAACGCCAGCTCCGCTGCAGGGGATCCGTTCTGCGACAGCCGTTTCCAGGGCATACCCCTGCTCCTTTCAGCCTGAAAAGAGCGGCAGTCTCCCTTGCGCGTCGGGCAGGTGCGGGGAACAGAAACGGCGATTGCGAGATCAATGAAGGCGCCGGAGAGGCCGCCAGCGCGTAAACGGCAAGGTTGGCAATCAGTTCTGGACGCGCGCGCGGTAGGTCAGCGTCGCCGTGCCGTTGGCCGGAACGGTCACCGTCCAGGTCAGACGCTCGGCCGTGGTTTGTTCGTGCGGCAGGCTTTCCTCCAGGATCTCGGTGCCGCGGGGGAAGCGTCCGATCACCTCGACCTCCAGCGGTTCGGACTTGGCGTTGGTAACCTGGATCTCCTGACCGGCCTCGAAGGCCCGATCGCCCAGACGCTCGAAGTCGGTTCGCCGGGCCTCGGCCGTCACGTCGAAGGCGCGGCCGAGCGAGAGCTCGACTTCGCCGCCCACAGGCGTGTGGCCGATGTCGGCCTCGCCGGAAAAGACCGGCTGGCCTTCGCCTTCGTCCAGGGCCTCGTAGACGCGGATGCTGCCGGCCGGCAGGGGCTTGCCCTGATCGCGTTCGGGATTGTCGAAAACCAGCTCGAGAGTCGCCTGCACCGGACCAACCTGATCGGGGCCGCCCAGGCCGGCCAGACCGTCGAAGCTGTAGCGCCGCTCGGCGGCGATGCCGGAGATCTGGAACAGCGCCACCTGCTTGCGCTCCCCCGGCTCCAGCGTGATCTCCAGGCCGGTATCGTAGAGGTAGCGGTCGCCGACCTCGATCGGTGCCGGCGCCATGGCGACGTCCATCGCCATCATGGATTCGGCCTGGCCGCGCGCCATCATCGGCGGGGCGGCGCTCTTGCGAGACACTTCGCCCGCGACCAGCCGGAGGTCGGAGAAGGCGAAGCGGGTCTGCAGGTCGTTGTCGAGCGTGACATGCGCGGTCAGATCGACCGTGCCGTCCGGCGCCAAGTCGGCGACGTAGTCGGCGTGCCAGCTCAAACCTTCCGTAAGATAGCCGAGGGTGAGCTCGGTCGGTCGCGCTTCGGTGCTATCCAGCGTGATCTCCAGGGCCGCTTCCGCGCGCAGTGCCTGGCCGTCCGGTTCGGGCAACGCGTCCAGGGCGATGCGCCCCGGTGGATTGATCTCCACGCGTCCGTCGATCTCCAGAACCGCTCCCCCGTTCAGGGACAGCAAGCGTGCCGGACGCACGGTCTCCTCACCGGTCTGAGGATGAGCGGTGACATAGAGCACGCGCCGGCCGACCATGGCTTCGAGCAGACGGTCGGGACTGAGATCGGCGGGGCGAAAACTGCGTGCCACCAGGCCAACGCCCGCCTCGCTGCTGTAGACCCGCAAGCTTCCCAGGATCAGCCGTTCGCTCAGACCTTCGATCTGCAGATCGTTGCGACCGGCAACCAGCGGCGCCCAGCGACGGTCGTGCACGAGCGCCAGGCCGTTCTGGTAGACCGTCAGGGTCAGACCGCGTTGCGCCTCGGTCGAGAGCGTGCGCTCAACGGCGCCGGCAGGCGCCGCGAGCAGCAGAGAGACGGCCATCGCGGCAGTCCAGGGGCGGAGAGGCATAGCGGTGAGTCTCATGCTAGTCGTTTGATTTTTCGTTACCTTCGCGGTCCATTGCGGCGGGAGTTTGGCAAGGATGGACCGGAACTGCGGAGGTGCCGAAGCAAGCTTCAAGCGGGACGGCGCTGGCGGAATGCGGCGGACAACGTCCCGTCGTCGAGGTAGTCCAGCTCGCCGCCGACCGGCAATCCTTGAGCAAGGCGGGTGATCGAAACATTCAAGGGCTCCAACCTTTCCGCAATGTAGTGAGCGGTGGTCTGCCCATCGACCGTGGCGCCCAGGGCCAGGATCACCTCGCTCACCTCCGGCACCGCCGCCCGCTCTAGAAGGCGCGCAATGTTGAGCTGCTCCGGTCCGCGCCCATCGAGCGCCGAGAGCGTACCGCCGAGCACATGGTAGCGCCCGCGATAAACCCCGGCCCGCTCGATGGCCCAGAGATCGCCGACCTCCTCGACCACGCAGAGAACGGCCGTTTCGCGCTCCGGATCGGCACAGACGCCGCAGGGATCCCGATCGTCCAGATTGCCGCAGATTGTACAGGGCCGGATCGCGTCGGCAGCGCGCAGCAAGGCCTCGCCCAGGGGACGCAGCAGGGACTCCCGCTTGACGATCAAGGCGAGCGCAGCGCGCCGCGCCGACCGCGGTCCCAAGCCTGGAAGTCGCGCCAGCAGTTGGATCATGCGCTCGATTTCGGAGGCTGGCATTGGCCCTCTCTTCGGACCTCAAGGTGGAGGCTCGACGCCCAAGTGGGCCGAGTCGCTTCGACTTACCCCGCCACGACCCGGCCGTCTATGCCCGGCGTTCCGGCGCGGGCGCCCCGGTCGAATGACGGAAATTTAACCGGCCGCTGGGTTTCCTTCCGAGGCGACACAGACAATATGGCCAGTCGGAGAAGCCGAGCAGCGACCACCGGCCGCGCCGCACCTTCGAGAGGGACTTGCATGCCTGATACCCCCCGACGTACCGGCCTCGCAGCCTTGGCAGCCCTCGTGCTGCTGGGCGGTCTGCATGTACCGGCCGCCGCCCAGGTCTTCGAGCCCGAGACCTTCACCCTGGACAACGGCCTGAAGGTGGTGGTGGTGGAAAACGCCCGGGCCCCGATCGTCACGCACATGCTTTGGTACAAGGTCGGCTCGGCCGACGAACCGCGCGGTCAGTCGGGCATCGCTCACTTTCTGGAACACCTGATGTTCAAGGGGACCGAGACCCTCGGGCCGGGCGAGTTCTCCGACATCGTGGCGCGGAACGGCGGTCGCGAGAACGCCTTCACCTCTCTGGACTATACGGCCTACTTCCAGACGGTCGCCAGGGACCGGCTGGAGCTGATGATGCGCCACGAGGCCGATCGCATGCACAATCTGGTGCTCAGCGACGAGGTGGTCATGCCGGAGCGCGACGTGGTTCTGGAGGAGCGCCGCAGCCGCACGGACAACGAACCCTCAAGCCAGCTCTGGGAAATGGTGCGCGCCAGCCTGTACCTGCATCATCCCTACGGCACGCCGGTCATCGGCTGGCAGCAAGAGATCGAAAGCCTCGGCACAGAAGACGCGCTTGCCTTCTACGAGCGCTGGTATGCGCCCAACAATGCCGTGCTGGTGGTCTCGGGAGACGTCACGGTGGAGGAGGTCCGGCCCTTGGCCGAGCGCTATTACGGCGCGGTGCCACGCAAAGCGGTACCCGAGCGGGTCCGGGTTCAGGAGCCGCAGCAATGGGCGGGCCGGCGCGTCGAGTTGGCGAGCCCGCGCGTCGGGCAGCCCTCGATCTCCATTGCCTACCTGGCGCCCAGCTTCCGGACGGCACGGCTGGACGACATGCCCGAACGGCCCTATGCGCTGCAGGTCCTGGGAGAAATCCTGGGCGGCAACACCGGCCGGCTCTATCGCTCCCTCGTGATCGAACAGGGCTTGGCCGCCGGCGCCGGCAACAGCTACGACGGCTCACGCTTCGACGGCACGCACTACACCTTCTGGGCTTCGCCACGCCCCGGCGTCGAGGTCGAAGCCGTTGAAGCCGCATTGCGGGCCGAGATCGAGGCGGTTCTGCAAGAGGGCGTGACGGCCGACGAGGTCGAACAAGCCAAGACGCGCCTGACCGCCCAGGCGATCTACGCACGCGACAGCGTCGGCGCCGCGCCGACGCTGTCGCGTTGGCCACAGGCTCGACCCTCGAAGATCTCGAAGACTGGCCCAACCGCATCGCCGCCGTCACGCCGGAGCAGGTGATGCAGGCTCTCGGGGCGCTGATCGACCCCGCCAGCTCGGTGACCGGCATTCTGCGCAGCGAGCCGACCACATGAACGAGGCTATCCCTATGACCCGCCCTCACCCTCAGTTCGCTCGCGCCTTCTTCATCCTGGCTCTGGCGGCGCTGACCGTCGCGCTCCTGTCGCGCCCTGCGGCCGCCGTGGACGTCCAGCGCGTCGTCTCGCCCGGCGGTGTCGAGGCCTGGCTGATCGAAGACCGCTCCAACCCGATCATCGCGCTGCAAGTCACTTTTGGCGGCGGCTCGGCCAGCGATCCGGCGAACAGGGCCGGACGGGCCCGCATGACCGCGGCGACCCTCGACGAGGGCGCCGGCACGCTGGACTCCAGAGCCTTTCAGGGGGAACTCGCGGATCTGTCGATCCGCCTCAACTTCAACGCGGGCCGGGACAGCTTCGCCGGTTCGCTGATGACCCTGACGCGCAATCGCGACCGTGCCTTCGAACTGCTTCATCTTGCCCTGACGGAACCGCGCTTCGACCCCGAGCCGGTCGAACGTATCCGCCAGCAGCTGATCGTTCGCGCTCAGCGCAGTGCCCTCGATCCTGACGCCGTGGCCTGGTCGACCTTGATGGCAACGCTTTACCCCGAGCATCCCTATGGCCAGCGGTCCGGCGGTACGGTCGCGAGCTTGGCCGCCGTCGAGACGGCCGACCTGGAGGCCTTCGTTGCCCAACGCCTTGCCCGCGACAACCTCCATATCGGCGTCGCTGGCGACATCTCGGCGGAAGAGCTGGGGCCGCTGCTCGACAGCACCTTCGGAGAACTGCCGGCGGAGGCCGCACCCCTGGAGGTCCCCGCCATCGCACCGGCAGTCGATGGCGGCACGGTGGTGATCGATATGGAAGTGCCTCAGTCGGTCGTCGCTCTCGGCCAGGGCGGTCTGAAACGAGACGATCCGGACTACTACGTCGCCTATGCGGTGAACTACATCTTGGGCGGCGGCGGGTTTTCCTCGCGCCTCTTCTCGGAAGTGCGTGAGAAGCGCGGACTGGCCTACAGCGTCTACAGCTACCTGCATCCTCTGGACAGTTCGGCGCTGATTCTGGGCGGCGTCGCGACGGAGAATGCGCGCGTGGCGGAGAGCCTGGAGATCATTCGCTCGGAGTGGGCGCGCCTGGCGACCGAAGGTCCGACCGCCCAGGAGCTGGACAACGCCAAGACCTTCCTGACCGGCTCCTTTCCCCTACGCTTCGAGTCCACCGGTGCGCTGGCCGACATCCTCGCTGCCATGCAGTTCCAAAACCTCGGCATCGACTATCTCGAGCGACGCAACGACTACATCGAGGCGATCACACTGGAAGACACCCGGCGCATCGCCGCGGCGCTGCTCCGTCCGGACGACCTGACCGCCGTTGTCGTGGGCCAACCGGAAAACGTCGAAGCCACCCGCGCCGCTCCGGACGGGAGCTGAAGGCGGCACTCGAACAGAGGGCACCACGGGCCGTTCGCTCGCCGCCTTCCGATTCCGCGACCGCATCTGCAAGAAGCGGAGAGTAGAGGCGCATACCGTCGTGCTATTGGCTAGTCGTCGTGTCTAGAGCGCGATCGTCTCAGGCGGAAGCGTTTCGCTTCCGCCTGAGACGTGACTCGCCCTCTAAACCTATGATGAGAGCAGCCAAGCGTGTCGCGCGCCGTTAAGCAGATCCAGGCAATGACTCTCGGCGTTTGGGCTTTGCTCCTGACGCTCTCGGTTCTGTGGGGTGCTTCCTTTTTCTTCGTCGGTGTCGCAGTGGCGGAGCTTCCGCCGCTGTCGATTGTGCTGCTGCGGGTCGGACTGGCGGCGCTGACGCTCCATGTCGTGTTGCGGCTTGCCGGGCAGCGACTGCCCCGGACAGCGGTCGTTTGGCTCGCCTTCTTCGCCATGGGTCTGCTCAACAATGCCTTGCCCTTCGGGCTGCTGGTCTGGGGCCAGACTCACATCGCCTCCGGCCTCGCCGCCATCCTTAATGCAACCACGCCGCTTTTCGCGGTGATCGTGGCCGGCGCGCTGCTGGCCGACGAGCGCACAACGCCGGTGAAGATTGTCGGCGTAACGATCGGTTTCGCAGGGGCCGTGGTGATGATCGGCATCGGCGCGCTGGAAGGACTAAGCACCGATGTGCTCGCTCAGCTGGCTTGCCTCGGAGCCGCCTTGTCCTACGCCCTTGCCGGCGCCTTCGGCCGCCGCTTCAAACGATTGGGCGTGACGCCGCTACAGACCGCGACGGGTCAGGTCACCGCCTCGAGCCTGCTGCTCCTGCCGGTGGCGCTCAGCATCGACCAGCCCTGGAGCCTGCCGGCACCGGGCCTGGAGACATGGCTTGCGATTGTCGCTTTGGCGACACTGGGAACGGCGCTGGCCTACATCCTGTACTTCCGCATTCTCGCTGCGGCTGGGGCAACCAACGTTCTGCTGGTTACCTTCCTGGTTCCGGTCTCGGCAATTCTGCTGGGCTGGCTGCTGCTTGGCGAGCGGCTGTCTCCGGAGCATTTTGGGGGCATGGCATTGATTGCGATCGGTCTCGCCGCCATCGACGGGCGGCTTTTCCGCTGGGGCGCCCTGCGACGGCGACAAGGCTCGGCGGAGGGGCTCGATCCGTAGAAATGCGTGCTAAATGCCGGCGGAGCGAGGCGACCCGGCCTCTTCCAGCGCGTCCAAGGCGCTATCGGTCTCTGTCTTGCAGAAATCGCCGCTGGTCAGCAGAAGATCGATCAGTTCGCTCCCCGGCAAAGCGGTCAGCGGAAGTACCAGCGCCTCGATCTTCATGAATTCCTGAGCGGGGCGTCCGTAACCATAGCGATCCCAATAGGGCGCGCCTGCGCTCACACACCGGCGCAAACGCTCGCAGATGCGAAGGCTGCCGCGTTCATTTTCCAGATCCTCGACTGTCTGCCCGCGACGAACGCCAAGGGCGCGCACCCACTCGCCAACCAGTCGGTACGTAAAGCCCCCGTCGGGCCGCACGTCGATCAGGCAGAGGTGTGACAGCGTTTGACCAAGAGCCAGGGGATCCAGTGCGGCCTTATCCGGCCATGCGGGTCGACATTCGCCGGCCAACTCAAACCAGTATTGCGCCACCCGCCGATTGAGTGGCGATTCCAAGACGTCGAGACGCTGGTGTTGCAGCACCCTCATGGCGTTTTACCCCGCAGTGCGGATCACGAACCACCATTGAAAATAGCTCTTAAAGGTCGAAAAACCACTAATCAACTATATCTCCAAGTGTCTTTTTGACACGAAACCACACCACAAATTCCTAACGCGCCAAAGGCGAGCAAAAGAACGAGAGCCCGCGAAATCCTGAGCAACTCGCGAGGCAAAGACATCCGTCGGGGCCTTGGGGTGAACGGAGCTGAGAGGCTACAGGCATGCCGGCGTTTCTTAGAGCAGGATCGCCGTCGACGGGATCGCTGCGGAACCGCTTCGGTCATAAGCGCAGGACCAGCCGGCGTCGGCGCCAGACGCCGACCCCGCGACCGACTCCGAGACACCCGCCCCGGCATTCGCCGCCACATCAACCTCTTCGTTCAGGGCGAGCGTGCGACCTTGCAAATGCCCCTTGGCAGAGGGCGATGACGGCCGCTGACAGCTTCGGGCTCGGCCCGAACGATCAAGCCTGTCGCGGCATCAGCACCGAGTAATCGAACTCGAGCACGACGTCGGGATGGGGCTTGCCGTTCTCGCCCAGGGCCGGGAAATCGCCGGCCGGCCGGTTCTTGGTCACCCGGGTCAGCAGCCGCAGCACGCCCAGGTCGGGGCGGCCGGGCAGCTCCGCCTTTGCCAGAACCTCGCTCCAGGCGAACAGCGTGTCGCCGGCAAAAGTTGGGTTGGTGTGGCGCCCCCCATGGATCGCAACGATGCGGAAGGCATTGGCCAAGCCGTTGAAGCTCAGCGCCCGTGCCGTGGAGATCACATGGCCGCCATAGACAATGCGCTTCCCGAAGCGTCCGGCGTCGGCGACCAGTTGGTCGAAATGCACCTTGGCGGTGTTCTGGTAGAGCCGGGTGGCGATCTGATGCTCCGCCTCCTCCAGCGTCATGCCGTCGGCATGGTCGATCTTTTCGCCGACCGCGTAGTCGTCCCAGAGATGCGGGCTGCCGGCCAGCTGCCGGTCGTAGAGCTGCAGCCGCAGGCCGCGTGGGATCAGCAGACGCTCGACCGGGACCATGTCGCTCAGCTCCGGCACTGTTGGCTCGGGGACTGCGACCTGTCCCGGCGCCCGTTTGCGAACCATCACCCAGCGCACGTATTCGAGCACCAGCTCGTGGTGCACGTTCAGACCGCGCGTGCGCACCCAGACGACCCCGGACTTGCCGTCGGAGGTCTCACGGAGCCCGATCACTTCGCTGGTCGCGGTCACGGTATCGCCGGGATAGATCGGCGCGCCGAAGCGCCCCTCGGCATAGCCCAGGTTGGCGACGGCGTTCAGCGAGACATCGGGCACGGTCTTGCCGAAGACCGTATGAAAAACCAGCAGGTCGTCCAGCGGCGCTTTGGGATAGCCCAGCGAGCGGGCAAAGTCGTCTGAGGAATGCAGCGCGAAGCGGCTGCCGGTCAGCGCCATGTAAAGCGAAGCATCCCCCACGGTCAGCGTTCGCGGCGTGGCGTGAACCAGCGCGTCGCCAAGCCGAAAATCCTCAAAGAAACGGCCGGGGTTGGTCTTGACGGCGGCCTCGGTGGCCAAAGGACTCTCCGGGCTCATCGAGGGCTCTCACTCCCGCTTCGGCAGTATGCAAAATGTAACCGACCTGCGTCGCAAGCGGGTCCTGCCTAGGCCGCCTGGGCTTCCAGGTCGGCGATGGAGGCAGCCAGGGCAACGGTGCGCTGGGCGTCCTCGACGTGCAGGTTCTCGATCAGCTTGCCGTCGAGCACCACCACGCCCTTGCCGGCGCGGGTCGCCTCGGCATGGGCCTCGATGATGCGCTTCGCTTGCGCCACGTCGCTCTCGGAGGGCCCGAAGGCCGCATTGGCAGCCGCTACGGTCTTCGGATGGATCAGGGTCTTGCCGTCCATCCCGAGCTCACGCCCCTGGCGACACTGCGCTTCGAAGCCCTCGGCATCGTTGAGATCCAAGTGAACGCCGTCGACCACAGCCAGCCCATGTGCGCGGGCCGCCAAGACGCAGAGGCTGAGCGAGGTGAGGACGGGCGAGCGCTCGGGCGTGTGCTTGGCATTGAGATCCTTGACGAGATCGCTGGTGCCCATGACCAGACAGCTCAAGCGCGGGCTGGCACCGGCGATCTCCTCTGCCCGCAAGATACCCAGTGGCGTTTCCATCATGCACATGATGCCCATGGTCTCGGACGCACCGGCCCCGACCATCAGGCGCTCGACCTCCCGCACCATCTCCGCACTCTCGACCTTGGGGATCAGGATCGCGTGCGCAGCGGTCGGTGCAATGGCCGCGATGTCGTCCTGACCCCAGGGGCTGTCGAGCCCATTGACGCGCACGACCAACTCGCGCTGGCCGTAACCGCCCTCGGCGAGCGCGGAGACGATGTTCTGGCGTGCCTCGGTCTTGGCATCTGGCGCAACCGCATCCTCCAGATCCAGGATCAAGGCATCGGCCGGCAAACCCCGCGCCTTCTCCAACGCGCGGGTGTTCGAACCGGGCATGTAGAGCATGCTGCGGCGCGGCCGTGCGGTCGCCTGGGTCATGTGGAGAGTCTCCCTCAATCTGTCCGACTGCCGATTTTCGCGCGGACTATAACCGCCGCAGAGCCTATGGCAAGCTGCCCAGAAGTCCCGCCGTCAACCCATCTCTCAAGATCCGCAATGCCCGTCCTCTCGGTACAGTCGCACGTCTGTCTCGGCTCCGTCGGCAACCGGGCGGCCGGTTTTCTGCTGCAGCGGCTGGGCTTCGAGGTCTGGGCCGTGAACAGCGTGCAGTTCTCGAACCACACCGGCTATGGCGCCTGGACAGGCGAAGCGACAGATCCCGGAACCGTGGCGCATCTGATCGAGGGGGTGCTGGCGCGCGCGACGCCGGGGTCCTGTCAGGCCGTGCTCTCCGGCTATCTGGGCACGGCGGCGTTGGGCGAGGCGATCCTGGCGGCGGTCCCCCGCCTCCGCCGCGAAAACCCGGCGCTGGTCTACTGCTGCGACCCGGTGATGGGAGATCGCGGTCGCGGGCTCTTCGTGCAGGCGGACATCCCGACGTTTCTGACCGAACGGGCCTTGCCGCTGGCCGATCTGCTGACGCCCAACCTCTTCGAACTGGAGCTTTTGAGCGACCGGCCGGTCCGGACCCTCGGGGATGCCGTCGAGGCCGCACGCAACCTGGCAGCCCGGGGACCCAAGGTCGTACTGGTCACCTCTTTGCGTCACGAGGCCGGCGCTGCGGACGAAATCGAGATGCTCGCCGTCACGGGAAGCGCCGCCTGGCGCGTCGCCACCCCCTTGCTGACGCTCGACCCCCCACCAGGGGGCCTTGGCGACGCCACAGCCGCGCTTTTCCTGGCGCACTATCTGAAAACGTCCGATCCCCGCCGTGCCTTGGAGTCTTGTGCGGCGGCGGTTTTCGAGATCGCTCTGGAGACCCAGGCCAAGTCGGGCCGAGACTTGGCCCTCGTCGAAGCGCAGGACCGGGCTGTCAAACCGCGCAGACGCTTTGCCGCGACAGCCGTGACCTAGAGCAGGATCGCCTGAGCTGGGATCGCTTTGGCGATCCCAGCTAGACGGTTTCGATCAGGGGAACGAAGGCGACAGGGAGGACATCCCGCTTCGAGACCACGCCGTGGAGGTCTCTCTCGATCAGATGGAGCCGCTGCGACGGCGTGCCGAAGAGGCTGCCGAGGGATCCGCCCTCGGCAACCGGACACACCAGCGCACCGCCTGGTGCGAGTTGCTCGATCAGCGCCGGCGGCACCCGACGCGCAGCGGCGGCCGTGACGAGTATGCCGTCGAAGGGGGCAGCCTCGGGCCAGCCGCGCGCGCCGTCGCCGAGGCGCAGGTGGATCCCTGGATAGCCGATGCCCTGCAGCCTTCGCCGGGCGCTGGCATAGAGATCCGGCACCGATTCGATGGACCAGACCTCCGCACCCAGTTCCGCCAGAACCGCGGCCTGATAACCGCAGCCGGTACCGACCTCCAGCACCCGCTTGCCGGCCCCGGCGCCGCTGAGATCGCTCATCAGCGCGACGATGAAGGGCTGGCTGATGGTTTGGGCGCAACCGATCGGCAGCGGCCGGTTCGCATAGGCCTCGGCCGCGTCCTCCGGGGCGACGAAACTCTCGCGTGGAACCCGGTCGAGAGCCTTCAGGACCTCCGGACGCAGCTTCGACCGCCCGGTCCAGCCCGCGGCTTCCGCCGCTTCCTGCACGATTTCTTCCAGCATCTTCGCACGTGCTGCCGCGAAGCTGTCGTCCGACTCGGCCTCGTGCTGCATTGGCGAAGCTCCCCACACCGTCCTGGCGATGCCCGTGCGACGCCGGTCTTGCAGGCGACGGGCCATCCCCACATATCAAGCGGCGGTTCAGGCTTCGGATACTTCCGACCTTGTCCGCCCGCTGCCAGGGTCGCCGGGACCGGACCCCCGACACAAGCAAGAAACCCGGCACAAGCAAGAAAAGCGACGCCGCTAAAGGATCGAAGGTCTTATGTCAGACGCCGTACCCGGAACCGACAAGTCCGCCGGCAAATCCGATGCCGAGCCTGCGACTCGCGCCTTCCAGGCCGAAGTCAGCCGTCTGTTGGACATTGTCGCCAACGCGCTCTACTCGAACCGCGACATCTTTCTGCGTGAGTTGATCTCCAATGGCGCCGACGCGTGCGACCGCCTGCGCTACCTGGCGCTGACGGAGCCCGAGCTGCTGAGCGGAGACTCGGACTTCGGCGTCGAGCTGCGGCCGGATGCGGCGAACCGGCGGTTGGAGATCCGCGACAGCGGCGTCGGGATGAACCGCGACGAACTGATCGAGAACCTGGGCACCATCGCCCATTCGGGCTCCGCCAAGTTTCTCAGCCAGCTCGGCGACAAGAAAACGGAGGTGGACCTGATCGGCCAGTTCGGCGTCGGCTTCTATTCGGCCTTCATGGTGGCGGACAGGGTCGAAGTCTTCACGCGGCGGGCTGGCGAGCAGCACGGCTGGCGCTGGGAAAGCGACGGTCGCAGCGGCTTCACTGTCGAGGAGAGCGAAGACGCACCGCTCCGAGGGACGCGCATCCTGCTTCATCTCAAAGAGGATGCCGGCGACTACGCCGAGCCGCAGCGCCTGCGGCACATCGTCAAGACCTACAGCGACCATATCTCGGTGGCCGTCAAGCTGGTCGCTGGGGACGAGGAGCCCGAGACGCTGAATGCGGCCGGCGCACTCTGGGCCCGTCCGAAGAGCGAGATCACGGAAGAGCAGTACAAGCAGTTCTATCACGACACCGCCCATGCCTTCGACGCACCCTGGCATACGCTGCACTTCAAGGCGGAGGGCATGATCGAGTACAGCGGCCTGCTCTTCATCCCGAGCACCCGGCCGCTCGACCTCTTCGATCCCGGCCGCCGCGGCGGCGTCAAGCTCTATGTCAAGCGTGTCTTCATCACCGACGACTGCACCGAGGTGGTACCGACCTGGCTGCGGTTCCTGCGCGGCGTGGTCGACTCCGAGGATCTGCCGCTCAACGTCAGTCGTGAACTGCTACAGAACAATCCGGTCTTGGCCAAAATCCGCCAGGGCCTGACGAAGCGGGTGCTGTCGGAGCTGGAGAAGAAGGCGGAGAAGGCGCCCGAAGCCTACATCGCCTTTTGGGAGAGTTTCGGCCCGGTGCTGAAGGAAGGGCTTTATGAGGACAGCGGCCAGGATGAGACCCTGCTGAAGCTGGCGCGCTTCAAGTCCACGACGTCGGATCTTGGCGAAGGCTCCGGCGATGGCGGATGGACGACCCTGGCCGACTACGCGACCCGCATGCCCGAGGGGCAGGAAGCCATCTACATTCTGGCCGGCGACGATCTGGAGCAGCTGGCCCGCAGTCCGCAACTCGAAGGCTTCCGGGCCAAAGGCATCGAGGTGCTGCTGCTGACCGACCCGATCGACGAATTCTGGACCGTGCGCGTCGGCGCCTATCAGGACAAGCCCTTCCGCTCGGTCACGCGGGCCGGCGCGGAACTCGACGAGATCGGCAAGGACGAGGAGTCAGAGGACAAATCCGCGGAAGACGCGGGCGGTGGGAACGAAGCCTTGCTGGCGATGCTGCGGCTCTCGCTTCAGGGCAAGGTCAAGGACGTGCGTGCCTCCAAACGGCTGACCGACAGCCCGGTCTGTCTGGTGGCCGACGAGGGCGACATAGACCTGCATCTGGCGCGCCTGCTGAAGCAACATCAACGCCTGGACGATACGCCGACGCGCATTCTGGAGCTCAACCCCAAGCACCCTTTGGTCGCGGCCCTGTCGGAGACCGCAACCGCGGGACAGGCGGGTGCAGGCGGAACCATCGAGGACGTGGGGCTGCTGCTGCTCGACCAAGCCCGCATTCTGGAGGGTGAGCCGCCGCTGGACCCGGCGGCCTTCTCCCGGCGCTTGGCTGATCTCGTGGCGAAGGGCCTCGGCTAGAGCAGGATCACCTTCTGGAGTGTCTTACTGCGCCGCCTGCTGCTGTCGCTGCGGTTGCGCGATGTAGTGGCGGATCAGCGCCTTGGCATCCTCGCCAGCCCAGTCGTAGGCGCCTTGCATGGCCCCGACCACCTGACCGTTGCGGTCGATCAGATAGCTGCTGGGCAGGCCGCGCACGTCCAGGTCGCGGGCGATGGCACCTTTGGGGTCCAGGTAGACGGCAAGGTGATCCAGCTGCAGGTCGATGAAGAAGGGCTCGACCTGGTTCAGCCCGCCGCGGTCGACGGAGATCGCCACCACCTGCAGGCCTTCCTCGGCCAGATCCGCCTGCAGTTGATCGAGCGAGGGCATCTCGTGAACGCAGGGTGCGCACCAGGTCGCCCAGAAATTGACCAATACCACCTCGCCGACGAAGTCATCGAGGCTGACGCCGTGTTCCCTGTCGTCGCGAACCACCTGGAAATCCCGCTCCGGCGCGGCAACGGGGGGCTGCAGTTGGACCCACAGGTCCTGCAAGCCCGGGCTCAAGGGCGGCGCCTCGGCGCGCAGCGAACCGGCGGGCGACAGAGCGAGAACGCCGGCAAAGACGGCAGGTGCAATCAGCGACAGCCTGGCCGCCGGCTCCAGGAAAGCCTTTCCAAGTCGCAGGGTCATTCGGTACAGGTCTCCCAATGAGCGACAAACGCAACCAGAGCAGCTCCGCCGCCCCCGCCGCCAACTCCATGTGGGGCGGACGCTTCGCCGTGGGACCGGACGAGGCGATGGAGCGGATCAACGCGTCGATCGACTTCGATCGGCGCTTCTACCGCGAAGACATCGCCGCCTCGCAGGCCCATGCCGCGATGCTGGTCGCGCAAGGGATCGTCTCGGCGGAAGATGGCGATGCCATCCATCGGGGTCTAGAGCAGGTTCTTCAAGAGATCGAGAGCGGGACCTTCGCCTTCTCCGCCGCCCTCGAAGACATCCACATGAACGTCGAGGCCCGGCTGGCCGAGTTGATCGGCACGCCGGCAGGCCGTCTGCACACGGCGCGCAGCCGCAACGACCAGGTGGCAACCGACTTCCGGCTCTGGCTGCGCGGCGCCGTCGATGCCCTGGACGCGCAGGTGCGGGACCTTCAGGCAGCGCTGATCGGTCAGGCCGAGGCCGAGGCAGCCACGATCATGCCGGGCTATACGCACCTGCAAGCGGCCCAGCCGGTGACTTTCGGTCATCATCTGCTGGCCTATGTCGAGATGCTGGGGCGCGACCGCGGGCGCCTGACCGACTGCCGTAAGCGAATCAACGAGTCTCCGCTGGGTGCTGCGGCCTTGGCCGGCACCTCCTTCCCCATCGACCGTCACGCGACAGCCGCCGCCTTGCGCTTCGAGCGGCCTCTGGCCAACTCGCTGGACGCCGTTTCGGCCCGCGACTTTGCCATCGAGTTCCTAGCCGCCGGGTCGATCCTGGCGGTCCATCTCTCGCGGCTGGCAGAAGAGTTGGTGCTCTGGTGTTCCCAGGGCTTTGCCTTCGTGACGCTGTCCGACGCCTTCACCACCGGCAGCTCGATCATGCCGCAAAAGAAGAATCCCGATGCCGCCGAGTTGGTACGCGGCAAGGCGGGACGGGTGATCGGTGCGCTGACAACGCTTCTGGTGGTGATCAAGGGCCTGCCGATGACCTACGGCAAGGACATGCAGGAAGATAAGGAGCCGGTGTTCGAGGCGGCGGATACGCTCGGTCTCTGCCTGCTGGCCATGACCGGCATGATCCGCGACCTGAAGGCGGACCGGGCGGCCATGTCCGCGGCCTGCAGTTCGGGCTTCCTGACGGCGACAGATCTGGCCGACTGGCTGGTCAGGGCGGCTGGCTTGCCGTTCCGGGAAGCGCACCATGTGACGGGCCGCCTGGTCAAGCTGGCCGAGGATGGAGGCTGCGATCTGGCCGATCTGTCCCTGGAGCAGATGCAGGCTGTGGACGGACGCATTACGGACGACGTCTTTTCCGTCCTGACGGTGGAGCGCGCGACGGCCAGCCGCAGCTCTTTCGGCGGCACGGCGCCGGAACAAGTGCGCGCCGCAGCGACACAGGCAAGGGAGCGTTTCCTATGATCCGACGGTTGCCTTTTCCCCTGTCGGTCCCCTTGGCATTGGGGGCTGTCCTGCTGCTGGTCGGCTGCGGCGTGAAGAATCCGCCGGAGGTTCCGCAGAACGCCGGCCCGGAGTGGGTTCTGCCCTATTCCGGCCTCTATGGCGGCGGCTATCGGGACGAGAGCGGCAGGGTGGTGGTCGACAGCCCGCCGACGGCCTACTTTCCCGGGACCGAAGATCCGAGCCGGCCAAGTGGCGGCACGCTGACCTTCCCCATGCCGAACCAGTAGGACCCTGTCAGCCTTTGCGTGGTGTTTTTCATTACCGTGATGGTCGCCTGTCGGCCGGTCCGGTGGCGCTCGCCGAGATCGCGGCGGCCGTCGGCACGCCGGCATTCGTCTACTCGGCCGATGCGATCGTCGCACGCTACCGCGCCATGACCGGCGCGCTGGTCGCCGAGGGGTTGGATGCGACGGTCTGCTACGCGGTCAAGGCGAACCCCCATTTGGCCGTCGTCAGCACTCTGGCGCGCGAAGGGGCCGGTGCGGACGTGGTCAGCGAGGGCGAGTTGCTGCGCGCGCAGGCAGCGGGCATCCCCGGGCAGCGCACGGTGTTCGCCGGGGTCGGCAAGACCGAAGCGGAGATGGCGGCCGGGCTCGAAGCCGGCATTCTGCAGTTCAATGTGGAGTCCGAGGTCGAGCTGCGGACCCTGGACCGCGTGGCGCGCGACAAGGGGCTGCGTGCCCCGGTTTCCCTGCGGATTAACCCGGACGTGGACGCGCGCACCCACGCCAAGATCACCACCGGGACCTCCGAGAACAAGTTCGGCATCGACCATGCGCAGGCCGGGGCGATCGCCCGCCAGGCGGCGGATCTGCCGGGAATCGATCTGACCGGCCTGGCGGTGCACATCGGGTCGCAGCTGGTCGACCTGGCGCCCTACGCCCTGGCCTTCGAGAAGCTGGCCCAGCTCTTTGCCGAGCTGCGGACGGCCGGTCTGCCGCTGCAGCGGCTCGATCTGGGCGGCGGTATCGGTATCTCCTACCGCGACGAGCAGCCGCCGGAGGTTGCCGACTATGCGCGGGTCGCGGCGCGGGCCGTTAGGGATCTCGGCGTCCCGGTGATCTTCGAGCCGGGCCGCTGGATGGTCGGCGATGCCGGCGTGCTGCTGACGCGTGTGGTCTTCGTGAAGCAAGGCGTGAAGAAGCGCTTCGTGATCGTCGACGCAGCGATGAACGACCTGATCCGCCCGACGCTCTACGATGCCTGGCACGACATCCTGCCGCTGGCGCGACCGGCGCCAGAGGCTCCCAGCCAGCCGGTCGATATCGTCGGGCCGATCTGCGAAAGCGGCGACCTCTTCGCCACCGACCGGGCCCTGCCGCCGGTTCGACCGGGCGACCTGCTCGCGATTTGTTCAGCAGGAGCCTATGGCGCAACCATGGCTTCGACCTATAATTCACGGCTGCCGGCGCCCGAGATCCTGGTCGCGGGGGCCGACTGGGCCGTGATCAAGGCGCGCCCGGATCACGCCACATTGCTGGCGCAGGAATCTCTGCCGGCATGGTTGGCGCCGGAGGCCGACCAGGAGGAGCCGCTGCACGCGGGGTCGCGAGCGGCTTCCTGACGAGGCGCTGCCGAGGGCGCCGAGCGACTCCGCGCGTCGGATAAGGAGCGGCGGTGGTGCGTGACGATCTGCCAAACGGCTCTCCCCAGACTCCGCGACAGCGGCCGCCGGGCCTGACCTGGCGCCTGTGGCTGTCCGAATTGGCGCTGCTGGTCGAGAGCGTTTGGCCGCCGCTGTGGCCCGCCTTCGGCATTGTCGGACTGTTCCTGGTGGCCGCGCTGTTCGGTCTGCTGCCGGCGCTGCCGGCCTGGCTCCATGCACTCGCTCTGCTGGGTTTCCTCGCCGCGCTGTTCTGGACGCTGCGCCGGGCCGTCGGGCAAACGGAGATGCCAGGCGAAGGCTCGGCGCTCCGCCGACTGGAGCGCGACAGCGGTCTCGAGCATCGCCCCCTTTCGG
>JANQPZ010000202.1 GCA_028285215.1 Rhodovibrionaceae bacterium
CACCACCACGGCGACCGTGCTGGCACAGTCCATCGTGCGCGAGGGCTCGAAGGCCGTTGCCGCGGGCATGAACCCGATGGACCTGAAGCGCGGCGTCGAGATGGCCGTTGAGTCCGTGGTGGCCGACCTCAAGAAGCGCTCCAAGAAGATCTCCAACCCCGACGAGGTGGCTCAGGTCGGTACGATCTCCGCCAACGGCGACAAGGAGATCGGCGACATGATTGCGGACGCCATGCAGCGCGTCGGCAACGAGGGCGTCATCACGGTCGAGGAGGCCAAGAGCCTGGAGACCGAGCTGGACGTGGTCGAGGGCATGCAGTTCGACCGCGGCTACCTCAGCCCCTACTTCGTGACCAACGCGGAGAAGATGATCTGCGAGCTGGAGAACCCCTACATCCTGCTCCACGAGAAGAAGCTGTCGGGCCTGCAGCCGATCCTGCCGCTGCTTGAGTCGGTCGTGCAGTCCAGCCGGCCGCTGCTGATCATCGCCGAAGACGTCGAGGGCGAGGCGCTCGCGACCCTGGTGGTCAACAAGCTGCGCGGCGGCCTGAAGGTTGCGGCCGTCAAGGCACCGGGCTTCGGCGACCGCCGCAAGGCCATGCTCGAGGACATCGCCACCCTGACCGGCGGCCAGGTCGTCAGCGAGGACCTGGGCATCAAGCTCGAGAACGTCGACGTGAAGATGCTGGGTCAGGCCAAGAAGGTCACCATCACCAAGGAAGAGACCACCATCGTCGACGGTGCGGGCAAGAAGAAGGACATCGAGGCCCGCTGCGGTCAGATCCGTGCCCAGGTCGAGGAGACCACCTCCGACTACGACCGTGAGAAGCTGCAGGAGCGGTTGGCCAAGCTGGCCGGCGGCGTGGCGGTGATCCGTGTCGGCGGGGCCACCGAAGTCGAGGTGAAGGAGAAGAAGGACCGCGTCGACGACGCCATGCACGCGACCCGTGCGGCCGTCGAAGAGGGCATCGTCCCCGGTGGCGGCACCGCGCTGCTCTACGCCTCCCGCGGCTTCGACAAGCTGCAGCCGGGCAACGACGACCAGCGTGTCGGCGTCGACATCGTCCGTAAGGCTCTGCAGGCCCCGATCCGTCAGATCGTCGAGAACGCCGGCAACGACGGCTCGGTGGTGGTCGGCAAGCTGCTGGAGCAGAAGGACAAGAACCACGGCTTCGACGCCTACGCCGGTGTCTACACCGACCTGGTGAAGGCCGGCATCATCGACCCGACCAAGGTGGTGCGCACTGCGCTGCAGGACGCCGCCTCGGTTGCCGGCCTGATGATCACCACCGAAGCCATGGTGGCCGAGAAGCCGGAGAAGAAGGACGAGATGCCCGCCGGCGCGCCCGACATGGGCGGCATGGGCGGTATGGGCGGCATGGGCTTCTAGAGCGCGATCGTCTCAGGCGGAAGCGTTTCGCTTCCGCCTGAGACGTGAGTCGCCCTCTAAATCCATGATGAGAGCAGGATCCACGCGTTAGGTGGGATCGCCAGAACGATCCCACCTAACGCGATCCTGCTCTAAGCCCAGCCCACGGAAGTCCGTTCTTCCAAGGGATCGGGCCGCGGGGCGCAAGCCTCGCGGCCCTTTCTTGTGCAGCGCCTCCGCAGCCCTATTCTTGAGGCACGATGAGCATGGATCCGCAGAGAGTCGAAGAGATCGTCGCCGAGGTGGCCGCCGAGGTGGTGATGCCCCGCTTTCGCGCCCTGGAGCGCCACGAAGTGCGGGACAAGGGCGTCAACGACTTCGTCACCGTCGCCGACGAAGAGGCCGAAGCGGCCCTGGCCGCGCGGCTGCCCGCTCTGCTGCCCGGGTCCTGGGTGCTGGGCGAGGAGATGGTCGCGCGCGGCGAGCTCTCGATGGCGGCTTTGGCGGACAGCGACGCACCGGTCTGGGTCGTCGATCCGGTCGATGGAACCTTCAATTTCGCCCATGGCGATCCGAACTTCGCGGTGATCGTCGCACTCTGCCGCGGCGAGGAAACGCTCGCCGGCTGGATCCACGATCCGGTGCGCGGCATCACGGCAACGGCGGAGCGGGGCGGCGGCGCCTGGCTTGCCGGCGCTCCCCTGAAGACGGCCCCGGCGGAAGCGCTGGCGGAGCTGCGCGGGACGCTGCACGCGGGATTTCGCGGCAACCCCGATCTCAAGGCGAAGGTCGATCGCGGTCGCGGCAGCCTGCGGGAGATCCGCAGCCTGCGGTGTTCCGGTCAGGAATACATCCGGCTGGCAGGCGGCGAGACCCATTTCACGCTCTTCAGCAGCACGAAACCCTGGGACCACCTGGCCGGCGTCTTGATTCATCGGGAGGCCGGCGGGCACTCCTGTCTGCTCGACCGGCGCCTCTATCGGCCGCAGGACGGGCAGGGCATCGGCCTGCTCTCGGCGCCGGATCGGGAGTCCTGGCTGAGTTTGCGCACGGCCCTCTTCGGCTCCGACTGGCGGCCCGAAGACGACACGGCGATGACGGCGGACGGCCTGCTGTCCTGATCCGAAACCGCAGCCGAAACCTTGCGGTTGGCGGGTGTGTCGCCGTCTTGCCGGTTCGGCCGAGGGTCCGTGAAACTCCTGTAAACTCGATATCGGATAGCTTCTCTGCCATTTCTCGCAGTTGCGGCCCAGCGCTACCATCGAGTGGCGGGAAAGGGAGAAGCGCCATGCCGGGAGTCACGATCCTTGTGTTCGCTGCCGTTCTGGCCGCGGCCGTCGCCTTGCCGAGCGTCGCGGGCGCCCAGAACCTGAGGCCGGACGCTCAGGCCAGGATTCTGGACAGAAACGGCGAGACGACGGGGACGGCCGCCTTGACCCAGGGCCCGCACGGTCTGCTCATCACCGTCGAGATGGTCGGCCTGCCGCCCGGCTGGCACGCCTTCCATATCCATCAGGTCGGCGACTGTTCCGATCCGGAGGAGGGTTTCAGGGCCTCGGGCAGCCATCTTGGTCTCGGCGAGGCGGGGCAGGGACTGATGTCGCCCGATGGGCCTTATGCCGGCGATCTGCCGAACATCCACGCCGACGAACAGGGGCGTGTCCGGGTTCAGCTCTTCACCACCTTTGCCTCGCTGACCGGGGCGAAGGGGCCCGGCATGACCGTGCTCGACGAGGACGGCGCCGCCCTGGTGGTGCAGGAGACCCCCGACGATCACCTCACCGGTCCTGCCGGCGATGGTCGAAACCGTCTGGTCTGCGGTGTGATCTCGCAGTAGCGGCCGTTGCGGAGTTACGCCGACCCTCGCTGGAGAAGCAGGCATCCACACCCGGAGCGACCGGTCGGACGGTCGCCAGGCGACGAGGCGCAGGCCTCTCAGCTCGATGAATTGGCCGGGGCGTGCCGCCTTTGCGCGTTCCGCAGCCCGACCAGCCCGAACAGGATGGCGAAAGCGGCAAGGAGGGCCGGCCAGGCGTCGACCAGTGCAAGCCCCGCGGCCGACAGCAGCATGACGCGGTCGAGCCAGGGACTCCGCGTCACCGACTGTCCGCCGAGCAGCAGCGCGACACTGACGACGAAGAGGCCGCCGGTGGCCAGTGCGTTGACGATGGCCAGCGTCCCACCGCCGCCGAGAATGCCGGGATAGACGATGAAGAGGAACGGGATGGCATAGGCGACCCCGGCCAGCTTCAGAGCCACCCCCGCCACCGAGGTCCAGTCGCTGCGCGCGATACCTGCGGCGACGAACACGCCCACGCAGACCGGCGGCGTGATGACCGACAGGGTGGCGTAGTAGAACACGAACATGTGGCTGGTCAGCTCCGGTACCCCGACCTGCACCAGGGCCGGCGCCATCACCGCAGCCACCAGCACATAGGCGGCCGTCGTCGGAATGCCCATTCCCATAACCAGGCAGACCGCGGCGACGATCAGAGCCAGTGCCAGCACCTCGCCTTGGGCGACGGCCGCCACGGCACCGGACATGGCGACGCCGACGCCGGTCAGGTTGATCATCGCCACGAGGATCTGCGCGCCCGCCAGCAACACGCCGATGATCACGAGGCCGCGCCCGCCGTCGACCAGCCCCTTTACGAGCTGGCCGGCGACTTCCCGCGGCGGTCGGCGTTCGAGCAGGGAACAGATCAGAAAGGTCGCCGTCAGACCGGCGATGCCGTAGAAGGCGGCGGTCTGGATCGAGCGCCCTATCAGAATGCCCGCCGTCAGGCCGCCGAGCGCCGCAAGCAGCGGCAGGATCTTGGAGAGGCGCGCGATCCGGGACCAGGACGGCACTTCGTCCTCGGGCACGACGCCCAGCCCCAGCCTGACCGCCGACACGTGGATCGTCAGGAACATGGCCGCGAAGAACAGCAGCGCCGGCATCAGCGCGGCCACCGCGATGGTGGCATAGCTGACGCCGAGGATCTCGGCCATGACGAAGGCCGCCGCCCCAAGGACCGGCGGCGTAATCTGCCCGCCGGTCGAGGCGACCGCCTCCACGCCCCCGGCGAAGGACGGCGGATAGCGCAGACGCTTCATGAGGGGGATGGTGAAGTTCCCGGTGGTGGCCACGTTGGCAACCGCGCTGCCGCTCAACATGCCGAACAGGGCGGAGGCGATGGCGGCGATCTTGGCCCCGCCGCCCGGGCTGCGCCCACCCAGGCGCATCGCCAGATCGATGAAGGTCTGGCCGCCGCCGGTATTGAGAATCATCGCCCCGAACACCACGAAGGCGGCGATGGTGGTTGCCGCGACGCCAACCAGCAGACCCCATAAGCCCAGGTCGCCCAGCAGGAGCGTCTCGGCGACGAAATCCGGTCCGAAGCCGCGATGGGCGAGGGCGCCGGGCAAATGCTGCCCCAGCATCGCATAACCGAGACCGGCCAGGACGAGGAGAGGAAAGATCAGCCCGATGGCGCGGCGCGACAGCTCCAGCACGATCAGCACCAGGGCGGACACCATGACCAGATCGTGCGGCTCCGCCCAGGGCAGGTCCTCCATGATCCGCTTGTAGTTCGCTGCGACGTAGGCGCAGCTTCCGATCGTCAGGGCCGCAGCGGCAAGATCGATCGCGAGGCCGAGGGGCCGCCACCGGGAGTTGGGAAAAAGCGGGTAGAGCGCAAGACCCAAACAGACTGCCAAGGCAAGGAAGACGGGGCGCTGGACGAGGCTCTCGAAGGGACCCGCCGCCGAGGTGTAGACGACGAAGAGTCCCAGAAGCCCCGCCAGCGAGACGACCGTCTTGGCCCGAAGGCCGTCGAAGGTCATCCGTTACTCCGCGATCAGCCGGCTCGGTACGTCCAGACCGAGTTCGCGGTAGTAGCGCAAAGCGCCGGGATGCAGCGGGAAGGTGCCCTGTTGCATCGTCATCTCCGCGATGTTCTGCCCGTCCAGGGCCCCGAAGGCCGCTGCCTGCGGCGCGAGATTCTCGTTGATGGCCCTGGTGATGCGATAGGCCGTCTCCTCGTCCAGGTCCGTCCGGGCGGCGACCGCGACCGCGAAGGCCCAGGTGTCGTAGGCGCCGATATCCGGGCCGGCGCCGGCGGGCACGCTGACGATGCCGACATCGGGCATGGTCTCGCGCAGGGTTGCGATCTGCGCGTCGCTGAGGTCCAGAACCGCGATCTCGGTGAAGGTCCCGATGTCCAGCGACGAGCCGTCGAGCTTGTCGCCGACCCCGGATTTGACGTAGCCGGCGATCCGGTTGTCCTTGACGGAAGCGACGACATCGGCGGTCGATCCCGACACGAACTCGGGCGCGATGCCCAGCGCCGCGAACACGGCTTCGCTGGTCGCTTCCGTGGCCGAGCCCCGGATGCCGGGATTGAGCCGGACGCCGTCCAGATCCTCCAGGCGCGCGACGCCGGCATCGGCGCGCATCACGACGTTTTGCGGCGCGACGGTATAGACCCACAGCAGCTTGGTCGGGACCGGCCGCCCCTCGAAGTCGTTGAGCCCATTGAACGCCTGATAACCGATGTTGGTGGTCACAAGGCCGAGGTCGATCTGCTGGCGCGACAGCCGGCGCAGGTTGTCGACCGTTGCGCCCGTCTCCACGACCGTGGCCGACACGCCTTCGGCATTCTCGTTGATCACGCGGGTGGCCGCGACGAAGTAGCCGTAGTGACTCGAAGCCGACGACGTGGAGCCGATCAGCAGATCGCGCGCTTGGCCGGGCTGCGCGAGCGTGCCCGCCATCCCGAGTACGATGGCGAAAAAGAGACTCTTGGATTTCATGGTCTTCCTCCCGATTGTTTTTGATTGACCGCCGGGTGATCTCCCGGCACCTCGACCGGCATGGCCAGGATGCGAAACGAAAGCGTCTTGCCATGGCTGTCCAGGCTCAGGCTGCGGTTGACGCCGCCTTCCAGAACGCCGTCGAGCACGAAGTTGAATGCGCCGATCAGCGGTAGTTCGTAACGCTCGACCGCACGCGGACTGCGCCCGGCGAACAGCGCGGCAACCCGCTCGGCGGTGACCAGGCTCTTCAACAGGGCATAGTCTTCCGCCCGGTAGGCGATCACGCTGACGTTCAGGCGGTCGCCTTTGTCGCCGGCTCTGGCATGCGCCAGGCGGTGCAGGGGCACCCGCACGTGGTCGGTCCCGGCTGGTTCCGCTGCGGTCGGCTCCGCTGCTGTGCGTTCCGTCCCGGAGGGCTCAGTCATGGCGTGCCTCCCGCCAGCGCCATGCCGGCGCGACCCGGACGCGCACGCCGGCCTCCACGTCGGCGCGCGGAGCCGTCGCCGACCAGGTATGGACGCGCCGCCGGACCTGCGTGCGCGCGCCGCCGCCGCCGGCCGGCCCGCAGCACAGTAAGGCGACCACCTCTCGCACCGCCGCCTCGGCGTCCTGCGCGCTGTCGCTCTCGACGGCGATGCGCGCGCGGACATCCTCGCTCGCCGGAAAGCCGCTGTCGGCGGCGCCCTCCGGAACGGCGCTTCCCCCCTCGGCGGCGCTTCCCCCCTCGGCGGCGCTTCCCCCCTCGACGGCGCTTCCCTCGTCGGCGAAAACGCTGCGATAGCCGATGATGTCGCTGCGCAGGCGCAGGTGTTGCGGAACGCGCCGCGCCAGCACGTCGAGCGCCAGGCGAGCCCGCCCCACGGCGTTCGGTCCGGCGTAGGAGATCTCGCCCTCGCCGAGGTAGCCGCCGTCGACGCTGACCGTCACTTTCAGGCGCTCCGGCCGCGGCCGGCCGCGCGCGCCGAAGACGGCGACGCGATCCGGCCCCTCCGCGCGCAGCGCGACGCCGGTCATGTCCAGCGTCACGTCGGGGGTCAGGTAGGACGAGGGGTCGTGGATTTCATACAGCAGTTGTTCCTTGACCGTTGCCTCGCTGACAAGGCCGCCCGTGTCGGCAGGCTTGCCGATAGTCAAGCCGCCCTCCGCGGTGACCTCCGCGATGGGGAAGCCTGCCCGGTGCAAGTCCGGCACGTCCTTCCAGCCCGGATCGGCGAAGTAGCCGCCCGTAATCTGCGCGCCGCATTCCAGCAGGTGCCCGGCCAGCGTCGCCGTCGCCATGCGCCCGCAGTCCGCCGGGGCCCACGAGAAATGATGCGCCAGCGGCGCGACGGCCAGGGAGGGATCGGCGACCCGCCCGGTGACCAGGATACGCGCGCCTTGGGCCAGTGCGGCTATCAGCGGCTCGGCGCCCAGATAGGCGTTGGCGCAGATTAGCGGGCGGTCCTGCAGCGCAGAGTCCAGGCTTGCCGGCGCCAACCTGCCCGCCTGTGCCAGGGCGGTCACCTCGTCGCCCTCCACCACGCCGATCGGCGCGTCGGGAAATCCGGCCGCGGCGCAGAGTCCGGCGATACGCCGGGCCGCTCCCGCGGGGTTTGCCGCACCGAAGTTGCCGATCATGGCGATATCGGCGTCGAGACAGTCCGCCAGAACCGGGCGCAGCAACTCTTCCAGCAGGGGCTCGTGGCCCTCGTCCGGATCCTCCAGGCGGCGCAGCTGCGCCAGCGCCAGCGTGCGCTCGCCCAGGGTTTCGAAGAAAATCGCCGAAGGCCTGCGCCGGCGCACCAAGTCTCGCACGACAGGGATCGGCGCATCGATCCGATCGCCTGAAAAGCCCGCTCCGCACCCGATAAGGAACTGCGCCGTCACCCCGGTCTCCCACCCCTTTGTGGGCCGGAAGTCTCGACAGCCGGCTATTCATCAGTCAAATTTAAATAAATCAACATAATATTTGAAAATCAAATGACCGTCAGTCACCGTCAACTGCAGGCCTTCGTCGCCGTCGCCCAGACCCGCTCCTTCGGCGCGGCTGCCGGCAAGATCGGCTTGTCTCAGCCGGCCTTGAGCCTCGCCGTCAAGTCGCTGGAGGAACGGCTGGGCGGTCCCCTGATCGACCGCAGCAGCCGTAACTGCGAGCTGACCGCCGAAGGCGCCAGCTTCCTGCCGGTGGCTGCCCGGCTGATCGACGACTGGGACGCTGCGGTGGAGGATGCGCAGAGCCTCTTCGCCATGCAGCGCGGGCGGGTCTCCGTCGCGGCCCTGCCCAGCATCGCCGCCGGCCATCTCGCAGCCATCCTGACCGCGTATCTGGAGCGCCACCCGCGCATCGACATCGAGATCTTCGACGTTACCGCGGGACGCGTCGTCGACCTCGTGCGGGATCGGCGCGCGGACTTCGGCATCTCCACGCCGCCGCCCGACGGTCGCGGCATTGCCTTTGAGCCGCTCTTGAGCGAGCGCTACATGGTGGTGCATGCGCCGGACCATCCGATCGCGGAACTCGAATCGGTGCCGGCGCGTCTGCTCGAAGCCTATCCCTTCATCGCCCTCAGCCGCTCGTCGAGCGTGCGCCGGGGCTTCGACGAGGCGACCAAGGACAGCGCCTTGCGCCTGCGACCGCTGGTCGAGGTCGAGCAGCTTTCGACCGCCGCGACGCTCGTCCTGCGCAACGGCGGCGTCACGGCGGTACCGGAGTCCTGCCTGCCGCTGATGCATGTCCACGGCCTGCGCGCCGCGCCGCTGCATAGCCCGGAGATCCGCAGGCAGATCGGGCTGTTGACCGCCGTCGGCCGGCCTTTGCCCGTGGCGACGCAGGCGTTGCTCGGGACAGTGCGGGCGGCAATGCTGCGCGCGACCGGTTCGGCCTCGGGGAAGCGGCATGAGGGCTGAAATCGCCCGATCGCCGGCGTTCCGGCCGACTTAGAGATCGATCGGCTGGCCCAGGCGCCCGGCCAGGTCCTGAATGAACTGCCAGGCGACCCGGCCTGAGCGCGAACCGCGGGTGACGGACCATTCCTTGGCTTCGGCCTCCAGCCGCTGCGGGTCGACCTCCAGCGCGAAGTGGGCGACATAGCCCCGGACCATCGCCAGGAAGGTCTGCTGGTCGCAGTTGTGGAAGCCCAGCCAGAGGCCGAAGCGGTCGGAGAGGCTGACCTTTTCCTCCACCGCTTCGCTCGGGTTGATGGCCGTCGAGCGTTCGTTGTCGATCATGTCCCGCGCCATCAGGTGGCGGCGGTTCGAGGTGGCGTAGAACAGCACGTTGGCGGGCCGGCCTTCGATCCCGCCCTCCAGCACCGCCTTCAGCGACTTGTAGCTGGCATCCTCCTGATCGAAGGAGAGGTCGTCGCAGAACAGCAGGAACCGCCGCGGCGCCTGCTCCCGCAGAAGCTGCAGGAGGCGGGGCAAGGTCGGGATGTCTTCGCGGTGGATCTCCACCAGGGCCAGCGTCGGCGCGAGTTTCAGGGTCTCGTTGACCTGGGCGTGGGCCGCCTTGACCAGCGACGACTTGCCCATGCCGCGCGCGCCCCAGAGCAGCGCGTTGTTGGCCGGCAGTCCGCGGGCGAAACGCTCGGTGTTGTCGAGCAGGAGGGAGGCTTGCCGGTCGATACCGACCAGCAGCGGGAAGGCGACGCGATTGATCCTGGGCACGGGCAGCGGGCGCCCGCTCTCGGCGTCCCAGACGTAGCCGTCGGCCGCAATCTCACGGTCGTCCGCAGGGGCGGGCGGTGCCAGGCGTTCCAGGGCCTCGGCGATCCGCCCCAGCAGGGGCGACAGGTCTTCGACGGTGGACGGCGGCATGAAAAAACCCCAGATGGACAGGACGGAGCCGGATGTGGCGGGCGGGGAAGCTAGAGCGCGATCGCCTTAGGCGGAAGCATTTTGCGTCCGCCTGAGGCGTGAATCGCTCTCTAGAACCATAATATGGAGTAGGGTTCACGCCTTGGGTGGCATTGCCAAAGCGAGTCCACCCAGAACGATCCTGTTCCGGTCCGGCGCGCCCGGCGCGGTCAAGCGGCGGAGGCGGGCGGTCCCGACCGCTGGTCGGACGGTCCTACCGCCTCCAGGGAGTCTGCCTGCCGGCGTTGCAAAACCTGGCCGCGCGGCTATAGTCCGCCCGACTTTTTCGACCCGACGAGTCTTGGCGCAGACCCGCTTCCTGGCGCTGAGCTGACGGCGGTACCAACAGACGAGGACTTGATGCTGATCTCTCCCGCATATGCTCAGGCCGCCGGCGGTGCGGACGGCGGCAGCGCGCTGCTGACCTTCCTGCCGCTGATCCTGATTTTCGTTGTTTTCTACTTCCTTCTGATCCGTCCGCAGCAGAAGCGCCAGAAGGAACACAAGGCAATGGTGCAGTCCTTGAGCCGCGGAGATCGCGTGGTCACGGCGGGCGGTATCTATGGCACCATCGCGCGCGTCATCTCCGACACCGAGGTGGATCTCGAGATCGCGGACGGCGTGAAGGTGCGCATGCTGCGCGGCACGGTGCAGGAAATCGTCGGCCGGAACGAACCGGTCGAGCGTGGCGCCAAGACCCGCGGGAAGAAGAAGGACGAGGCCGAAGAAGAGGAAGCCTAGAGCAGGATCGCCTTAGATGGACTCGCTGGTGCGATCCCATATAAGGCGTGAGTCCTGCTCTCGTCATAGGTTTAGAGGGCGCTTCACGTCTCAGGCGGAAGCGAAGCGATCCCATCTGAGACGATCGCACTCTAGGCCGGCTCTGGCGGGAGATCGGCGCAGAACCTGTCCTTCAGCCGATCATTCTTCCCGAGTCTTTGTTATCCTACGGTCTTGTAGCGATCCCTGCGCCTGGCTTTAGAGAAGGTCTGAAAGCTCCATGGTCCAGTTTTCCCGCTGGCAACTCCTGGCGGTCCTAGCCGTGGTTCTGCTCGGCTTTGCCTTCGCGTCGCCGAACCTCCTGCCGCGGCAGGTCTCCGAAAGCCTGCCGTCCTGGCTGCCGAACCAGCAGGTCAGCCTGGGCCTGGATCTGCAGGGCGGGTCCTCGCTGCTGCTCGAAGTCGACATGGACACGGTGTTCGAGGAGGAGCTGGACAACCTCGTCGACACGGTGCGCAGCGAGCTGCGGCAGGAGCGGATCGGCTACACCGGCCTGCGCAGCGAAGGCGACAGCGTCTTCTTCACCTTGCGCGATCCGACCCAGGCGGACGCGGCGGAGGAGGCCTTGGTGGTCTTCACCGGCGATGCGCTGCTGCGGATCGACGGCAGCAACGGCGAGGGCGAGATCGAGCTGACCGCGCAGGTGAAGCAGGAGCGGCAGATCAGCGTCCTGCAGCAATCGATCGAGATCGTCCGCCGCCGCATCGACGAGTTGGGGACCCGCGAACCGGCGATTCAGCGCCAGGGCGACGAGCGCATTCTGGTCCAGGTGCCCGGTGTGGAGAACCCGGAGCGCCTGATCGAGCTGCTGGGACAGACGGCGCAGCTCAGTTTCCGCATGGTCAACGGCGACGTGCAGCCGGGCCTCGATCCGGTCCCGCCGGGCTCCGAACTGCTGCCGATGGAAGACGATCCCACCGGCGCATCCCAGATCGTGGTGCGCAAGCGCATCCTGGTCTCCGGCGAAAACCTGACCGATGCCCAGCCGAGCTTCCAGGACGGGCAGCCGGTGGTCAGCTTCCGGTTCGATTCCAGCGGCGCCCAGCGCTTCGGCCAGGTCACGCAGGACAACGTGGGGCGGCCCTTCGCCATCGTCCTCGACGACGCGGTGATCTCGGCGCCGGTGATCCGCGAACCGATTCTGGGCGGCAGCGGCGTCATCAGCGGCGACTTCACCGTTCAGGAGGCGCAGGATCTGGCCCTGCTATTGCGGGCCGGCGCCTTGCCGGCGCCCCTGACCGTGATCGAACAGCGCTCGGTCGGGCCGGGGCTGGGCGCCGACTCGATCCGCGCCGGCGAGTTCGCCGCCGTGCTGGGACTGATTCTGGTGATCGTCTTCATGGGGGCCGCCTACGGCCTCTTCGGGCTCTTCGCCAACGTCGCGCTGATCATCAACCTGATCCTCCTGCTGGCCGCGCTCTCGGGGCTGCAGGCGACCCTGACCCTGCCGGGCATCGCCGGCATCGTGCTGACCATCGGCATGGCGGTTGACGCCAACGTGCTGGTGTTCGAGCGCATACGCGAGGAAACCCGCCTGGGCAGAGGGCCGGTGTCGGCCATCGATGCGGGCTACAAGCGGGCGCTGACGACGATCATCGACTCCAACCTGACGACCCTGATCGCCGCCTTGCTGCTGTTCCAGTTCGGCTCCGGCCCCATCAAGGGCTTCGCCGTGACTCTGGCCATCGGCATCCTCACCTCCATGTTCACGGCCATCATGGTCACCCGCCTGATGGTGGTGACCTGGCTGCGCCGCCGGCGCACGCCCGCCAAGGCTCTGCCGATCTGAGCCGCTTCGAGTAGGACACTCCGCCATGGCCTTGATCCGACTGCTGCCGATCGACCCGAAGCTCGACTTCCTCGGCAAGCGACACCTCTTCATGGTGTTTTCCGTGATGCTGGCGCTGGGATCGCTGGGAACCTTCTTCGTTCAGGGACTGAATTTCGGCGTCGACTTCCGCGGCGGCATCCTGATGGAGGTCGAGACGGCGCAGCCCGCCGATCTCGGTCAGCTGCGGGCCGACCTCCGCGATCTGCAGCTCGGCGAGATCACCCTGCAGGAGTTCGGCGAACCGACGGTCCTGCTGCTCAACATCAGCCGCCAGGAGGGCGGCGACGCGGAGCAGCGGGCGGCGATCGAACAGGTCCAGCAAACCCTCGGCGAGCAGGTGGTCGAGTATCGCCGGACCGAGTTCGTCGGCCCGAAGGTCGGCGCCGAACTGCGCCAGGCCGGCATTCTCGCGACCGTGCTCGCGCTCAGTGCCATCGGGCTCTACATCTGGCTGCGCTTCGAATGGCAGTTCGGTCTGGCGGCCCTGGTCGCCCTGGCCCACGACATCATTGCCACCATCGGCTTCTTCGCCATCACGCAGATCGAGTTCAACCTCGCGACCTTGGCGGCGGTCCTCACCATCGCCGGCTATTCGATCAACGATACGGTGGTGGTGTTCGACCGCGTGCGCGAGAAGCTGCGGAAGTACAAGAAGATGCCGATGCCGGATCTGCTCAATCTGGCGATCAACAAGACGCTCTCGCGCACCCTGCTGACCTCGGTGACCACGCTGCTGGCTCTGATCGCGCTCTCGGCCTTCGGCGGCGAGGTGATCCGCGGTTTCACCTTGGGCCTGATCTGGGGCGTTCTGATCGGCACCTACTCCTCAGTGGCGCTGGCCGTGCCGATGCTGCTCTATCTGGGCCTGCGCCGGGAACAGCTGACCGGTGGCGACGAGGACAAGGCGCCGGGCACACCCAAGGGCGCGGTTGAAAGCGGCGCCGAGTGACCGACCTCTAAGTCATGAAAGATGCCGACGTCACGCTATCGCTGACCGAAGGACGACTGCTGGTCGAGGGTTACGGCCCCGGCGGTTTCACGGTTGCCGGGGAGCGTCGCGACGGGGCGATTCTGCTGACGGAGGATCGCGTCGCCCGCTGGACGGTGGAGACGGCCGAGCAGATCACGCTCGAAAGCCTGTCCTTCATCCTGGAGCAGCAGCCCGCCTACGAGGTCCTGCTGATCGGTACCGGCAGCAAATCCCATCTGTTGCCCAAGGCCTTGCGCAGCGCCATCCGGGAGCGGGGGCCCGTCCCCGAATGCATGGGCAGCGGCGCCGCGGCGCGCACCTTCAACCTGCTGCAAACCGAAGGCCGCCGGGTGGCCGCCGCGTTGATCGCGGTTTAGCCTCCCGCGCGCCCCAGGCGCTCCATCTCGGCCATCCAGTCCTTGGCGGTGCTTTCGGCGGGGGCTGTCGCGCCGCCGAACAGGGTCGTGCGGATCGGCGAGAAACCGCAGAACTTCAGGATATTGCGTTCCAGGCTCTTGAGGCTGTGGGCGCGGTAGAACAGGCGGTAGGCGAGGGCGGGCATGCCCATGGTCACCACCACCCGGGCCGAGCGGCCCTGCAGCTTTGCGCCGCGCAGGCCCTTCTCGACGTCGAAGGCGAAGCCGTCGCGCAGCGTCTGCTCCAGGAAGCCTTTCAGCAGTGCCGGCAGCGTGCCGAGCCAGAGCGGATAGACGATGACCAGGTGATCGGCCCAGAGAATGTCCGCCTGCGCCGCGGCGATCTCCGGCGGCAAGTCTTCGGCCTCCACGTCCTTGGCCGTGCGCAGCAGCGGGAAGTCCAGTCTGGCGACCGTGATCTGCCGGACCTCCCGCCCAGCCGCCTCGGCACCGCGCCGATAGGCCGCGCTCAGGGCGTGACAGAGCCGGCTGTCGTCGGGGTCGGGATGCCCGTCGACAATCAGGATCCTGTTCGGCATTGGCGGTCGCTCCGGTCTTGGAGAACTTCACCGTAAGCTATCGGTCTGGGGCTGCGGTGCCTTGCGCCGGATCAAGGCATAGAAAAGGGCCGGCTCCCGAGAGCCGGCCCTTCCCGCTACGACGGGTTCGGCTTCGCCGGCTTACGCCTTGGCGAGGTTGTCGTTGACGAAGTCCCAGTTGACCAGATTGTCGAAGAAGGACTGCACGTAGTCCGGCCGGCGATTCTGGTAGTCCAGGTAATAGGCATGCTCCCAGACGTCGACGGTCAGCAGCGGCGTCATGCCGTCGTGCGCCAGAGGGGTGTCGGCATCGTCGGTGTTGACGATCTCGACCCCGTCGCCGCTCTTGACCAGCCAGGTCCAGCCCGAGCCGAAGTTGCCGGCCGCCTTGGCCTTGAACTGGCCGATGAAGTCGGCGTAGCTGCCGAAGGCCTTGTCGATGGCCTCGGCGACCGCGCCGCTCGGCGCACCGCCGCCGCCGGGCTTCATGCCGTGCCAGAAGAAGGTATGGTTCCAGATCTGGGCGGACTGGTTGAACAGCATCTTGTCGCCCTTGGACTTGGCCGCGGCGATCACCTCTTCGACTGACTTGCCCTCCAGATCCGTCCCGGCGATCAGCTCGTTGGTCTTGGTGATATAGGCGTTGTGGTGTTTGCCGTGATGGAACTCCAGGGTCTTCGCGGAGTAATGAGGCTCGAGCGCATCCTTGGCATAGGGAAGCTCGGGCAATTGGAAGGGCATGACGTCTCTCCTTGCGTCGATCGTGTTGGCCAAGAGGGAAATCCGATGGGCGCGACCGCCCTTGGTGGCGTGAGTGTTTTACAGCGGCCGGCCCCGCTTACATAGGCGAAGGTACGCTGATGTGAACCATTTGAATTCTATGGGGTTCCATGCTCTGTGAAATCCTCGGGCAGCGCCATGGCGGCTGAACGGCTGTCCTACTGCGCGGAGGAACTGCGGGCGCGCGACCGCGACCGCTTCCTGCTGTGCCTCTTTGCCCCGCCGCAGCGGCGCGAGGCGCTCTTCGCGCTCTATGCCTTCAATCTGGAGGTGGCGAAGACGGCGGAGGTCGTCAGCGAGCCCATGCTCGGTCAGATCCGCCTGCAGTGGTGGCGCGAGGCGCTCGCTGAGATCTACGAAGGCAAGCAGGTGCGCCGGCATCATGTCGTGGAGCCTCTGGCGGTCGCGATCCGCGATCACGGGCTCGCGCGCGCGGCCTTCGAGCGGCTGATCGATGCGCGCGAAGCGGACCTCGACCCGGCGCCGCCGCCCGATTTGGCCGCCCTGGAAGACTATGCCGCGGCGACCAGCGCGAGCCTGCAGAGCCTCGCGCTGGCCATTCTGGGGGTGGAAGAGGAAGCGGCCGAGACGGCGGCGCGGCAGGTCGGCATCGCCTGGGCGCTGACCGGTCTTTTGCGGGCGGTTCCGTTCCATGCGCGCCAGAAGCGGCTCTATCTGCCCGAGGACCATCTCGCCGTGACCGGCGTGCGGACGGCCGAGCTGTTCGAGCTGCGGACGTCGGACGCCCTGGCCGGCGTGGTCATGCGCCTGGCGAAGCGGGCCCGCGAGCGCCTAAGCGAGGCGCGCCGCCTGCGCGGCGAGGTGCCCAAGGCTGCGCTGCCGGCGCTGCTGCCGGCCTGTCTGGCCGAGGCCTATCTCGCCCGGCTGGAACGCGCCGACTTCGACCCCTTCGCCCCAGGTGTTCAGGCGGAGCTGCGGAACCCGGCCCTGCGGCTCTGGTGGGCGACGCTTCGGCGGCGCTACTGAGCTACGACGCACAGCGCCCGCGGGAGCGGTCCCGCGGGCGCTGCCATGACATCGCCGGTTCGGGCCTGTGCTACATCTTCGGCGCGAGAACCTCGCGGGTGACGATCTCGCCGTCTTCGATCGCCCAGAAGGCGAAGGTGCCGGGCACGTCGCCCTTGGCGTCGAAGTCCTGGCTGCCGCCGGCACCGACGTAGTCGATGTCGTCGCCAGCGGCGATGGCTGCCTTGGCCTTCTCCCACTCGCCGGGCAGGATCTCGACGCCCGGTGCGCTGGAGACCTGGCGCAGGGCGTCGCGGACCGCCGCGCCGTCGGTGGAGCCGGCCTTTTCGATGGCCAGGGCCAGCACGAAGGCGGCGTCGTAGGCCGTGTCGATGAAGGGCTTCGGCGGCAGCTCCCCGAACTCGGCTTCGTAGGCGTCGCGGAAGGTCACGGCGGCCGGGCTGTCGGCGACTGCCTGCGGTGCGGTGCCGATCGAGCCGTTCATGAAGTCGGCCCCGATCGCCGAGATGACGTCGGGCGTCTTCATGCCGTCGGTGAAGATGAAGGAGTCGAAGAAGCCGCCCTCCAGCGACTGGCGCAGGATGGCCACGCCGTTCTCCGGGTAGCCGATCAGCACCAGCGCCTCGGCGCCGTCGCCGGCCGCCCGCTGCAGCTCGCCGCGGTAGGAGGCGTTGCCGGGCTCGTAGGCGAGATTGGCCGAGATGTTGCCGCCCTCCGCTTCGAAGGCCCCGGAGAAGGCAGTCGAGAGACCCTCGCCGTAGTCATTGTTGATATAGAGAACCGAGACGGTCTCGAAGCCCTCCGCCTTGGCGATCTGTGCCAGGACGACGCCCTGCAGGCTGTCGGCCGGCACGGTGCGGAAGAAGAAGTCGTTGTCGTCGATGTCGCTCAGGACCGGGGCCGTCGAGGCGCTGGAAACCTGAGGGATGCCCAGCGGGCCGGTCACCGAGGTGGCCACCGGGCCGGAGTTGCCCGAGGAGAGCGCGCCGATGATGCCGACGACGCGGTCGACGTTCACCAGCTTCTGGGCGGCATCGACCGCCGCCTGGGCTGCGGTCTGCGTATCGCCGACCACCACCGTGAGATCGCGCCCGTCGAGCAGGCCGCCCTGGGCGTTGATTTCTTTCAGCGCCAGTTCGATGCCCGACAGCGACGAGGGGCCGAAGGCTTGCAGGTCGCCGGTCATCGGCATCAAGGCGCCGATCCTGACGTCTTGTGCGGCAACGGGGCCAGCGGCGAGCAGCAGGCCTGCCACAGCGGCTGCGGCCAGCGACGACTTGCCGAAGGTCATGTCATAAACTCCCTTGTTGTTTTGCCTTGTTTTGCCTTGTTTTGTGCCGGCGTCGACGCCCTCCGCAGGCTGCCGGCAAGGTCTCGGCCGCAGTCTCGGCTCGAGCCTGCGGACGGCACGGAGTATCGGCCCGGAGTATCGGCCCGCGCCTTTCGTCCGTACAATGACGAAGTTCTCAGTCTTTGACGAGCCCCGCCAGAGCAGGATCGCTTTAGGTGGACTCGCTCCGGCGATCCCATCTAAGGCGTAAATCCTACTCTCAACGTGAGTCTAGAGGGCGATTCACGCCTCAGGTGGGATCGCCGGAGCGAGTCCACCTGAGGCGATCTGCTCTAGCGGCCTCTCTTGCGGCTTCCGCCCTTGGTGCCGAGGCCGATCTTCTTGGCGAAGGCCGAGCGTTGCTCCGCATAGTTGGGCGCGACCATCGGATAGTCTGCAGGCAGGCCCCATTTGAGCCGATAGTCGTCCGGAGTCATGCCGTAGGTTGTCCGGAGATGGCGTTTCAACATCTTCAACTTCCGGCCGTCTTCCAGACAGACCAGATGGTCGGACTGGATCGACTTGTTGATCGGTACGGCCGGCGTCGGCGCTTCGAGTTCCACCGAGACGCTGTTCAGCTCTGCAAGGGCAGCGTGAACGGAACCGATCAATCCCGTCATATCGGCGGTCGCGAGTGAGTTGTTGCGGACGTAGGCGGAGACCACCGCAGCGGTCATTCTCAGCACCTCGGCTTCGCTAACGTTATCTTCCGTTTCTTCGGTCATTCTTTAAGGCCCCGACTTAGTTCCCCCAATCGCAAAGACACTACGCGAAAGCTTCAGCACTGAAAAGCATAAAGACATGGCGTTTACTGTTGAAACGCCTTCGAATACCTAATCCAGGATCGGGATGATCGGCCCTGGCCGTAAACCGCAACACGGAGAGGCCAGTGCCGGGATTCTCGCAGCAAGGCCTTGTGGTGACCTTTGACGCGGACCCGACATATGGTAGCGTCCAGGTCGACCTCGGGCGACGCGGATCGGCGATCCCGAGATAAATCCAAAACGGAGCCCACCTTGGGTCGTACGGGGCAGGGCGAAAGATCGTCATGACGGATAAGACCGTTGCGCTGGCTGCGGACCACGCCGGCTACGAGTTGAAGCGGCAACTCTCGGAAGAACTGACCCGGCTCGGCTACGGGGTGCTGGACCTCGGAACCGACGGGCCGGAGTCGGTCGACTATCCGGACTACGGGAAGTCCCTCGCCGAAGCCCTGGCGTCCGGGCAGGCGCCGCGGGGCGTCGTCGTCTGCGGCACCGGCATCGGCATCTCGATTTCGGCGAACCGCAACCCCGCCGTGCGGGCGGCGCTCTGTCACGACAGCACGACCGCGCGCCTGGCGCGCCAGCACAACGACGCCAACGTGCTCGCGATCGGTGCCCGGATTACCGGGCTGGAAACCGCCAAGGACATTCTGCGCGCCTTCCTCGAAACGCCTTTCGAGGGCGGGCGCCACGTCCGGCGCGTCGAAAAGCTCGGCGCGCTCTAGAACGCCTGTTTGCCGTCCGCGCGTGCGGACGGGAAAGCCGGCTGCAGAGCCGGGACCGAAAGAACGTCAACACAGAAGGTCGACTG
>JANQPZ010000229.1 GCA_028285215.1 Rhodovibrionaceae bacterium
CGGAGAGCGAGCCGAAGCTCATCCCGGCGATGGTGATCGGAATCTGCAGGTGCAGCGGCTTGGAGGCATAGCGCTCGCCCAGCACCACGTCGGTGTCGCAGCGTTCGCGATAACCCTCGAGGGGATAGCGCGAGACGCTGGCGCCCAGAAAAACCAGATCGTCAAAATGCGGCAAGGCCCGCTTGGCACCGAAGCCGCGGATCCTGTAGAGCCCTTCGCGGGCTGCCCGTTGGATCTCGTGAATGCTGGCGGCGTCGAAGAGAGCCGAGGGGCGCAGGTGCGCGGGGCGGTCGTGAGACATGGAAGCCGTTTGTCTCCTAATAGGAACCGAGGTTGGAGACTTGGAAGCGGTAGAGCTTGCGGCTGGAGCCGTAGCGCCGGAAGTCGGCCGGATCGGCGTCGATGCCAGCGCGCTGCAGCAGGTCCGTCAGCTGTGACAGATGCTCTGGCCGCATGTCCTTCTCGATGCAGTCGGCGCCCAGGTCCCCGGCCGTTCCGCGGAGGTAGATCCGCGTCTCGTACAGGCTGTCGCCCAGGCCGGCTTCGGCGTCCCCACAGATTACCAGTGCACCCGCCTGAGCCATGAAACCGCTGTTGTGGCCGACCGAGCCGCCCACCACGATGTCGAGACCCTTTAGAGAGATTCCGCAGCGTGCTGCGGCATTGCCTTCGATCACAAGCAGACCGCCGTGGCCGCTGGCGCCGGCGGACTGGCTGGCGTCGCCCGTCACCCGCACCAGGCCCGACATCATGTTCTCGGCCAGGCCGGTGCCGGCGTTGCCGTCGACCGTGATGCGGCCGCCGTCGTTCATGCCGGCGCAGTAGTAGCCGACGTGCCCGCGCAGGGTGATCGCGACCGCGCGCTGCAGGCCCACCGCCAGACTGTGGCGTCCCAGCGGGTTCAGGACCTCGAAGCTCTCGCCGGCCTCGGCCTGCTGCAGGCGGCGGTTCACCTCGCGCACCTCCAGGCGGTCGAGGTCGAGCGCTTCCGGTGCGGTCATCAGGGCGGTGCTCATGCCGTGCCCCAGCTATAGACTCGGCCCGGCGCCGGCTCCCAGACCTTGGCGCTCTCGACACCCGGCAGGCGGGCGATGGCGCGGAACTCGCTGGCCATGGCGACCCAATCGTCGGTCTCGGCCAGCACCGCCGGCTTGCAGGCGATGGGGTCGCGCAGCACCGCGAAGCCGTCGCCGGTGCCCACAGCGAAGGTATAGAAGCCGTCCAGATCGGTCAGAGCTGCCTCCAAGGCTTCGGCAATGGAGGCTCCTTCGCTCAGGCGATAGGTCAGGTAGCCGGCCGCCACCTCGCTGTCGTTCTCGGTTTGGAAGCGCGCGCCGCTCTGGCGTTGCAGCCAGCGCTTGACCTGGTGGTGGTTCGAGAGCGAGCCGTTGTGCACGAGGCAGAGGTCGTCGCCGGTGTTGAAGGGGTGGGCGCCTTCGGTCGTGACCGCGCTTTCGGTCGCCATGCGGGTGTGGCCGATGGCATGGCTGCCGGCCATCTGCGGCACGGCAAAGCGCTCCAGGATCTCTGCCGGCAAGCCGATTTCCTTGTAGATCTCCAGACTGTGTCCGGCGCTCATGACCCGCACGTCCTGCCGTTCCGCAAGCAACCAGGCACGCAGCGCTGCAGGTGCGCCGCTCGCGTACAGCAGGGCGTGAGAGGCGATGCGCTCAACCTCCACCTCGCCGCCCATCGCCGCTGCCAAGTCGCGTGCCAGTTCCTTCCAATCGAAGGCCGGATCGCCATGATACAGCGACAGCTTGCAGGGCTGGGCGCCTCTGCCGGCCTCTCGATAGATCGCAATGCCGGCGCTGTCCGGCCCGCGTTCGCTCATCTCCTGCAGCATGGGCGAGAAGAGTGCGCCGAGCTTGGGCCGCAGCTCTGGCGTCTTGAGAAACAATCCGGCGATGCCGCACATGGTCTGCCCGTTTCCTGAAGCTTCTCGAGGTCGGCGATATAACTAACAAGAATGAGATAGTCGTGAAAGGAATATTTTGCCTGCGGCCCCTAGCCTTCGCGCTGGCGGCCGTAGCAGATCACCGAGAGGTAGGTTGCGGGCAGTTCCAGCAGCTTCGAAGGACCATGCGGTGCAAGGGCGTCGAAGAAGAGGGAATCGCCGGGACCGAGCGGAAAGAGGCGTTCACCGTGGCGATAGATCACGCGGCCGGACAGCATGTGGATGAACTCCATGCCGGCGTGACGGAACTCCTCGTAGGGCTCGGACTCCCGGTCGAGGGTGATCATGTAGGGCTCGACGGCCAGATCCCCGCGCAGCGAATGCCCGAGCAGATGATAGAGGTGCCCGGCTCGGGTGCCGCGCCGGTCGATGCCGAGGCCCTGTCCCGCCGGCACGTAGGAGACGTCGCGGCTTTGCTCCAACGTGCCGAAGAAGGCGGAGATCGGCACGGCCAGGGCGTCCGCCAACGCTGAAAGCGTGGCCAGGGATGGGCTGGTCTGGCCGGTCTCGATCTTCGAGAGCATACCCTGGGACAGCCCGGCACTTTCGGCCAGCGCCGCCATGGTCATGTCCTGGCGCTTGCGCAGCCGCCGGATCTCGGCACCGATGGCTGCCTCCAGCTTGATCGGCACGGCGGCCCGTTCGTCCGAGCCGCAATCGTCGGCAAGGGGTTGTTTCACTTTGGCCATTGAAGGGCCCATTCGACTGTCGATCCGCAGCAGATGCTAGACCAGAAGTCGAGTCCCGCCACAGCGCTTTGCAGGTTGCGGCTTCAGGCGGCGGGAGCGAAGGCTCTCGCCGCCGCCATCCGTCGCTGCCACGTGCGCTACTGTGGAGGCCCCTGGAACTGCGGAGCGAGAACCAGAGTGGAGACGTCGGTGTCGGTCAGGCGCTGGCGAACGGGAATCAGCGCCTGGTACTCCTGCGAGACGTACCAGCCCTGGGCCGCCGCTTGGGAGGGGAACCTGACCACCACGGTCCAATTGGCGCGGTAGTCACCCTCCAGGACGTCGACCTCCGGCGTGCCGACCAGGATCTCGCCTCCGGCAGCCTCCAGCATGGGAAGAACGGGGAGGCCGTAGTCCGAGACGTAGGCGTCCAGGTCCGTGATGCGCAGCGTTGCGAGCAGATAGACGGGTGTCTCTGTCGAGGAAGTACGAACGTTAGCCGACATGACTCGACTCCTTTCCGTTTTGGATGGGGCTTAGCGGTCAAGCTCGGCGAGCCAGTCGGAGACATGGCGACCGATGGCGACGGGTTGGTCTTCCTGCACGTAGTGCAGTCCGGCGCCGCCGTAGCGGATCTGCAGGTTCCGGTAGTTCGCCTGCATCCAGGCGGCCGTCTCCGGCGGGATGAGGGCGCCCGGCTCGAAGTAGATCAGTAGTTTCGGCAGGTCGGAGCTCTGCAGCCAGGTGCCGATCGCGGCAATCGTGTCGGCATTGCGGGCCGGTTCTCCCGCGATCGGGAGCTCGTTCGGCCAGCGGTAGATCGGCAGGCGGCTTGCGGGCTCAAGGAAAGGGGCGCGGTAGGCGGCCATCTCAGCCTCGCGCAGCAGCCGGATGACGGCACCGGGCAGGAGCTGCTCGATGAAAACGTTCTGTTCGATCAGGAGCGTCGGTCCCCGCTCTGCATCTCGGAAAGCGCGGAAGGTCTCGGCGAAGGGACCGAAGTCAGAGATGTTCCGCATTGGGAAAGCAGGCGGCACGATGGCCTCCATGAAGGCCGCCGCCCTGACGTTGCTCTCGTTGAGCCGTGCGTAGGTCAGGCCCAAGGCCGAGCCCCAGTCGTGCGCGACGACTGTCACGTTTTGCAGATCAAGCGCTTCGATGAAGCTGGTGAGAAAGCGGTAGTGGGTCTGGAAGGTGTAATCCAGGGCCGGCTTGTCGGATCTTCCGAAACCGATCAGATCCGGCGCGATAACGCGGCCCCGGCCCTCCAGGAAGGGAATGACGTTGCGCCAGAGGTATGAGGATGTCGGATTACCGTGCAGGAGCAGGATCGGGTCGCCGCTACCTGCTTCCAGGTAGTGCATGCGCACCCCTTCGACCTCCACGAAGTTCGAGGCTTGTCTGGCTTCGACGGAGATGCGGGGGTCCAGCTCCTGCCGGACCTGCTGTGCGTCGTTCTGTGCCAAGGCCGGCGGCGTCAGCACTGCAGCCACCAGAACCGCCAGGACCACGACAGCGGGTGGCAGATGGAGCATGGAATCGATCCTTCTCTGTCGGCTCTTCGATCCAGGTTTTGCATTTATCAGTGCAAAACAGCGCAAAAAAACTTACGGGAGTGCCTTCATCGCTTCGTCGCGGATGTTTGCGAGCACAACAGGTTGCACCCCGGCCTTGGCAAGGACGCTCATGCTGACGACGCAGCCGAGAAAGAAGTGAGCGAGGCTGGCGGTATCGGCCTCGGCACTCAGTTCGCCGCACTGCTGTGCGTTGTCGAGCGCGCCTTGCATAGCGGTCTCAATCTGCTGGAAGTAGAGCGCGACCTCGCGGGCCACCTCGCTGTTCGAGGCGATGGTTTCGCGCGCGGTGTTGCAGATCAGGCAGCCAAGTTTTCCGAGCGGTGTCGCGCCGACCGCTGCCAGTCCATCGAGCACGGCTCGGATCTCGGCCACCCCCGCGCCGGGTTCCTTCAGCGGCCGCATATTGCCTTCGACCACGCTTCGGCGGAAGTCTGCCAGCGCGTGCAGGAACATGGCATGTTTGTCTCCGAAGGCGTTGTAGAGGCTGCGCCGACCCATGCCGGTTGCCGCCTCCAGATCGCTCAAGGACGTGCTCTCATAACCGCTGCGCCAGAAGGCTTGCAGCACGTTCGCGCGTGCCTCGTCCGTCTCGAATTCCCTCGGTCTCGCCATGAACTATTTATGCACCAATCAGTGCATAACGTCAAGCCGACCGTGTCGTCAGCTTTCCCGGGCGAACGGAAGGACTGCCGGCGGGCTCCACTCACCGGTCAGCATCCGCGCCCGCGGCTGGTAGGCGCGCAATCTCAGGCAGAAGGGGCCAACGGAAGCCGGCAGCCAGTTGGCTGCGGCCGCGTTCGGCGGAGGGGCTGACTGGATCCGAATCTCCAGGCTGCCATCCGTGCCGAAGCTCAAGGCCGGCGTGCGGTCGCCGACGGCGTAACGCTTCAACGCGTTCTCTACCAGCCCTTCGGTCGTGCCGTCATAGAGGGCAATCGACCAGAAGGCGTCGACGGGAGGAAGCGCCCCGGCAGCGAAGCGGACCAGGTAGTTGCAGCGGCTTGCGTCGAGCGGCGCGCCTTCCTGATCGGAAAAGGCGGTGAAGGCGAGGCACTCCTCCTTCACATTGGCATCGAGCGCCCGCAACGCCGCAGCGGCACGATAGAGATAGTTCCGGCCGTACATAGCCAAATCCGCTCGGCTCCAGCCATTGACGTCTTGACCGATCCGATCTGCGCTGCCCTCGATCATCGACACGGCATCGTCGTAGGCGCGAATCAGGCCGCGCCGCGTCGCCGCCGAAACGGTTTCGCTGTCGAAAGAGCGGTCGAGACGCAAACCGAAGCGGGCAAAGCTGGCAACCAGACCTTCGTCGCCCTCCGGCAGGCCGCCGGCCTGCAGTGCGTCCGCCAACAGCCGATAGAACTCCAGCGGCGGCAGTGGCTGGCCGAGGGGCGGGGCGGACGGCAGGGGCCTTTCCAGCGCCGCTTGCGCGCCGCAATAGGCGCCGAGCGGCAGGAAGCTGAAGCGGTCCTGCAGTGCACGCACTGCGGTCAGGTCTTCTCCCGCTTCGATTGGCAGCCGCAGCAGGACACGCAGGTAACGGGTGGAGACGCGAAAGGGGGTCAGTTCCTCCGCCAGCGTTCCGCGCCAGCCGGGCGGAACGAGCGCGAAGCGTCCGGCGCCGGTGCCGTAGGTCCGGCGTCCGATATTGGAGGCGTTGCCGAAAAGGTCCTGAAAACTGGCACTGTAGGCACGGCCGCCGGTATCCGGGACGGTGAAGACCAGCGGCTCCTGCGAAAGATCCAGCCAAGCCTCCGACCTCAGTATGTCGACCTCCGGCATGGCTATCGCGCGGTCGGTGGGCGTCGCGGGCCGGCGGCCGTGCCGAAAGCGGTTGAAGCCGAGAAACTGCGGAGACGCGGTGTCCTGTGTCCTCTCGATCAAAAGCCGATAGAGCGGCACCGTCGCGTAGCCATAGACCACCGCCTGAAGCCCCAGGCTGTAGGCATCCGCTTCCAGGAAGCGCTTGCCGTGCGGCTCGATGTCCTGCTGTCCCGGCGCCCGGAATTGGGCGATGCCGGCATCGAAGGTCGGAGCCGCCGGCGCTTGCAGCTCCGCTGCATTCATGACTTCGACGCCCAGCATGGCTGCCCAGGCTGTCCCGCTGCCGGAATCCGACATGATGTCCGTCTGTCCCCGTCGTCTACCGGACAGGAGATAGCTCGGTCAGGGTGGGATCCGAGTGAAGTTGATCGGACTTATCCGAGACCTTCGGTCCGGCCGTTCGCTTTTGCGCCCCTTTCGCCGCTTTGCCGAATGCGCTAGCGTTTGTGTGGCGACGGTTCCCCGGAGACGGGGAGGCAAGAGGGAACGGGGTGCGGCACGGCGAGTGCCAAGGCCCCGGCTGTCCCCGCAACTGTAAGCGGCGAGCCCCCGCGTCCACCACGGCCACTGGGAAACTGGGAAGGCCGGACGCACCAGGGCAAAGACCCGCGAGCCAGGAGACCTGCCGTCGCAAGCGTCACCCTTTCCGCCGATCGGGGTGTATCGGTGGGACGGACACCCGTTTGCGGTGACGCGGCCTTCGGTCGTGCCGTCGTGGGGGGAAGTCCGGTGTTGGGGTGTCGGACAGATTTACCAGACCTGCCAGCGCCCGCTGCGGCGCCTCCCGCGTGGTGTGACCAGCCATCAACGGTCACCGAACCAAGCGGGAGTTCACGATGTACAGTTGTTCGTCCAGAGGCGTCGTCTTGCGGGGCGTCCTTTTTGCCGGCGCGGCCATGACCGCGCTGCAGGCCCAGCCGATCCTGGCTCAAGAGAGCGATCTCCAAGATGGCGGCCTTCAGGGAAGCGTGCTTAGGGTGCCAGAGGTGGTGGTTTCGGCCAGCCGCGTGCCCTTGCCCTCGACAGCGGTCGGCAGTGCGGTCACGGTGATCACCGGCGAGGAGCTGGAGAACAAGCAGAGCCGTTTCGTCGCCGACGTGCTGCGCGAGGTTCCGGGTGTTGTCGTGAACCGGACCGGAGGCTTCGGCGGGGTCACCCAGGTTCGCATCCGTGGCGCCGAAGCCAACCACACGTTGGTGCTGATCGACGGCATGGAGGTGGGCAACCCCTTCAACGGCAGCGAGTTCGATTTCTCGCAACTCCTGACCAACGACATCGAGCGGATCGAAGTGCTGAGAGGACCCCAGAGCGCGCTCTACGGCAGCGAGGCGATCGGCGGCGTCATCTCCATCACCACGAAGCGCGCGCGCGATGGCTTCGGCGCCTCGCTGGCGGCCGAGGGGGGCTCCTTCCTGACAAGGAACGTGCGCGGCAGCGCCAATGCGGGCTTCGAGGATTTCGACCTGCGCGTCGGCCTGGAGGTCTTCGAGACTGACGGCTTCGATATCGCGCCGAACGGCGACGAAGACGATTCCACCCAAGTCGTTTCCGCCAACTTCCGCAGCGCCTATCGGCCCACGGACAATTTGGAGTTCCGCCTCAATGGCCGGTTGGTCGACCGCGAGCTGGAAACGGACAGCCAGGACTTCGTGACCACCGGCGAGGCGATCGACGCTGACACCGAAGACGAGGTGCGCGATATCAGCCTGCGAAGCGAAGCCCAACTCGATCTCTTCGGCGGGGCCTGGCAGCATATTCTGGGAGGCGCCTACAGCAGCACCGACATCGATAATTTCAACGCCGGTACGCAGACTTCCGGCAGCGAGGGCAGCAAGCAGAAGCTCGACTATCAGACCAATGTCACCTTCGAGACGCCGGAGCTGCTGAACACCGCGCATGGTTTCACGTTCTTTGCCGAGGTCGAGAACGAAAGCTTCGAGAACATCCAGCCCTTCCTGCCGAACACGGAGCGCGTCGAGGAAACCACTAACTACGCGGTGGTCGGCGAGTATCGGCTACAGGCCTTCGAGCGTCTGTTTCTCAGCGGATCCCTGCGCTACGACGATTTCGAGGAGTTCGAGGACGCGACCACCTTTCGCCTGACCAGCTCCTTCGACGTACCGGAAACCGGCTCGCGCCTGCACGCCAGCTACGGGACGGGTATCAAGGCGCCGACCTTCTTCGAGCTTTTCGGCTTCAACCCTGGCACTTTCATCGGCAATCCCAACCTGGAGCCGGAACGTTCGGAGGGCTGGGACGTCGGCATCGAACAGCAGTTCTTCGACGGCCGCGTGGTGGCTGACGTCACCTACTTCCAGGCCGATCTCTTCGACGAGATCCGGAGCGACTCAGTCGGCGCCGGCTTCACCACGCCGATCAATCTGAGCGGGGAGAGCAAACGCAACGGCGTGGAGACCAGTTTGCGGGTCGTACCCTTCGATGGTTTGACGCTGACGGGTAGCTACACATACCTGAGGACCAGCGAGCCAGAGGGCCTGTCTGAAATTCGCCGACCACGCCATACGGCGAGTTTCAACGCGAATTGGAGCTTCTTGGACGAACGGGCCAACGTGAATCTGGGCGTCGACTACGCCGGCGAGACCGACGATTTGGAATTTGCCAGCCTCACCAACCGTAGACGGGTCAGGCTGGACGACTACGCTTTGGTCTCCCTGGCCGGACGCTACGAACCGATCGAGGGTGTCGAAGTCTTCGGCCGGATCGAGAACGCTCTGAACCAGAATTACGAAGAGGTCTTCGGTTTCGAGACGCCGGGCCGGGCCGTCTTCGTCGGTGCCCGCGTCAGTTTCGGCCCAGGCGGTTTGCAGTAGAGGAAGTCATGCGCGCGCTGGCCCTTCCCTTCGTTCTGGCAGCCCTGGTGTCCATGGGCTTGGCGGCGTCGTCGGTTTTCGCGGCGCCGCCTCAGCGTGTCGTTTCCCTGAATGTTTGCAGCGACCAACTGCTGATGTTGTTGGCGCCGCCGGAAAGGATCGTCGCAGTCTCCTATCTCTCCGTCGATCCTGAGATCTCCGTCCTGGCCGAAAAAGCGGGCGACTTTACGTCGACCACGGGCCGTCTTGAGGAGGTTTTGGAGTTACAGCCGGATCTGGTTCTGGCCGGCACCTTTACGACACGGCCGACAGTTTTCGCGCTCCGGCGGCTGGGTATTCCCGTTGTCGAGCTGTCTCCGGCTCGGTCCTTCGTCGATGTCCGCGCCAATCTGCGTCAGGTGGCCGCCGTGCTGGAGGTTCCCGATCGGGCCGAGCGGCTGATCGCTGAGTTCGACACTGCTTTAGCCAACGTCGAAAAAGGCTGGAATGACGGATCGGAGGGGCGGCGCCCCCGGGTCGCCGTCTATGGCGCGAACGGCTGGTCGGCCGGACCGGGCAGCTTGCGTCACGTCGTGCTGGAGGCCGCGGGTCTGCGCAATCTGGCGACCGAGGCCTTGATCGGAACACGCTCACACCTGCCCCTTGAGGTCCTGGTCGCGGCCCGGCCGGAGGTGATCGTCACCTCCCAGCGCGAACCGCAGGCGCCGGCCTTGGCGGAAGCTCTGCTGAGCCACCCAGCCTTTCTGGAGCTGCGCGGCCACAGCAACTTTGTCGCCATACCGCAGGCACTTTGGACCTGCGGCACGCCTTTCGTCGCCGAGGCAGTTCGGCGCCTGGCCGCAGCCGTGCGCGGTCGTCCCTCGAATGACAGACTGTCCGGTAGCGGTGATCCGGAACCCGTACCATGAAGTCGCCAGAGCCGCAGTGCGAAGGCGCAGCCGATCAGCGCTCGTACGCCGGAGCCGCTGCAACACTGCTGACCGGGTTGGCAGTTCTGCTTTTCGCCATCTCCTTGACGACCGGACCAGCCCAGCTTTCGCTGCTGGCGACGTTCAAGGGACTGTTGGACCCTGCCGATCCGGTTGCCGGATTGATCGTCTGGGAGATCCGTTTGCCGCGCACACTGCTGGCTTTTCTGCTCGGCACCGTGCTCGGTCTCTCCGGCGCCGCCCTGCAAGGATTGCTGCGCAATCCGCTGGCGGAGCCGGGTCTGCTCGGCGTTTCTCCGGCAGCCGCTTTCGGGGCCGTTGCGGTCTTCTACTCCGGACTCGCGGGCAGCTTCGCGCTGGCGCTCCCGCTGGGTGGTATCGTCGGAGCCGGCGTCGCTGTGCTGCTGCTGCAGCTTCTGGCCGGACGGGGTGGCGTCTTGACCCTGATTCTCGCCGGTGTCGCGGTCAGCAGTTTCGCCGGTGCGCTGACCTCCCTGGCACTCAACCTTTCGCCCAACCCCTTCGCGACGTCGGAGATCGTCTTCTGGCTGCTCGGCTCCGTCGCGGACCGGAGTTGGCAGCAGGTTGCGTTGGCGTTGCCGTTCCTGGTGCTGGGCAGCGGCCTGCTGCTGAGCGCGACGCGCGGGCTCGAGGCGTTGTCGCTGGGTGAGGAGGCGGCGGCAACGCTTGGACACCCGCCGAAGCGTACGCGCGGCATGGTGGTTTTCGGTACCGCTCTGGCAGTCGGCGCTGCCACGGCCGTTGCCGGCGCGATCGGCTTCGTCGGTCTGATCGTGCCGCATCTGTTGCGGCCGTTGGTGGGGCATCGGCCGGGCCGGCTGCTGCCGCTGGCGGCCCTAGGCGGCGGCACGCTGCTGCTGGCGGCCGATCTTTGTGTGCGGCTGCTGTCCCCGGGCCCTGAGCTGAAATTGGGTGTGGTGACGGCCCTGGTCGGCGCACCCTTCTTCCTGCTGTTGTTACTGCGTTTGCGGCGCGAGATAGCATGAGCCCGCTGCGGATCGAGAACCTGGAGGTGCGGTTGTCCCGCCGGCCCGTGATTCGGCAGATGTCCCTCGAGGCCTCGGCCGGCCAGGTGGTCGGTTTGATCGGCCCCAACGGTGCCGGCAAAACGACGTTGCTGCGCGCCGCCGCCGGATTGCTTCCGCCGGCAGCGGGGCAGATCCACCTGTTCGGGCGGGTGTTGGCCGACTGGTCTCAAGCCGAGCGCGCGCGCACCCTGGCGTATCTACCTCAGGCGCGAGGCGCGGTTTGGCAGATCAAGGTTGCGGATCTGGTCCAGCTTGGTCGGCTGCCGCACCGCGCCGGCTGGTGGCAAGGACCCACGGCGGAGGACCGAACCGCCGTTGCCGAGGCGATGACCGCCTGCGACGTGGCCAATCTTGCCGAGCGGCCCGTGACCGAGCTGTCGGGCGGCGAGCTTGCGCGTGTCTATCTGGCGCGCGTTCTGGCCACGCGGCCCGGTCTACTTCTGGCCGACGAGCCGGCGGCCGGTCTCGACCCGGCGCACAGCCTGGACGTTATGCAGCTCTTCCGTCGGCGGGCAGCCGAAGGGCTGTCCGTGGTGGTGACACTGCATGATCTAAGTCTTGCCGCGCGTTTTTGCGACAAACTGGTGCTGTTGGATCGGGGGAACTGCGCCGCGGTCGGTGCGCCTTCCAGCGTGCTGACGGCTGAGCGGCTGCGCAGCGTCTATCAAGTTGAGACGGCGCAGGTCACCGTTGCGGGCGAGACTCACGTGGTGCCGCTTAAGCGAACGGCCGATCCCGCGGTGCCGTTCGGCAACGGAGGAACGGTCGTATGAGACCGGCGGCACTCTCGACTCTGTCGAGTGGCCCCAGCCTAGCGGCTGCCGCCGTCTCGACTTTCGCACATTTCTCGCTCCTCGGTCTGCTGCTGGTTGGAAGCGGTACACCTTCGGCGCCGCCGGCTGCGCACTTGGCCGTCGAGGTGGTCAGTCTGCCGGCAGGTGCGCCCGGTTCCGCTCCGAGGCGGGCAGCGGCGGCTGCGGCGGATGCGCCGGCCACGGAGGTTGCGCTGACGGCGCCTGTTGCGATAGCCCAGCCCGAGACAGCACTCTTTGAAATCGAGCAAGTCGCCGCGGCGCCGAAGATGACGCCTTTGCCCGTCGAAACGCCTACGACGGCGGCGGCCCGTCCGGCGGCTGCCGTTCCGGCGGAGGCAGTCAAAGCCACAGCGACCGCCCTCGCCGCCGTGTCGGCGGAGCCCGCGCCGCCTGATCCGGAAAGCATGAACGCCGAACCTGCCGCTGCCGAAGCCGTGACGGCCGAGACGGTTGCAGAGAGATCTCCGCCTCTACCGCCACGCCGACCGATGCCGCCGGTCCCTGCTGCAGCATCCGCTGACATGCCGGCCGCAGCGAAACCGGCGACGCTACAGCCGGCGCTCCCGGCCGCAGCGCGATCAGCACCTCGAAACGCTGCCCAAGGCGATGGAGAGGTCGGTGAAGCTGTCGCGGCCTCGGCACCCGGCGGTCCGAGCCGAGGCGCCGAGCTCCGCCCGGGCGGCAACCCGGCGCCGTCCTATCCGCAAGAGGCCCGCCGTCGCGGGCAAGAGGGGCGGGTGGTGCTGCGTGTGACGATCAGCCCTGTTGGAGAGGCGCGCAGCGTTCGCGTGCTGCGGTCCAGCGGCTACGAGCGTTTGGACAGGGCTGCGCGAGAGGCGGTGGCGCGCTGGCGTTTCGAGCCGGCACGCCGCGCTGGCCGTCCGGTCGAGGGGCTGCTCGACGTCCCGGTCGTGTTCCGGTTGGAGCAGTCGTAAGAGAGCTGACACCGCGTACTTGGAGGCCTGTGCTCTTTCCTTTAGCCACTCGACATCTCGGCGGTGTTACGACTCAATAGGGTATGACTGCTGTGGATCCAATTCGTCAAACTCTGGAAGAACACTTCGCGCAGCCGACCACTGCCTTCAGCATCGGCAGCTTCGGTGCCATCGCCGAGTTTCACCGTCGAACCAACGAGCCGGCAGAGCTGATCACGGCGCGTGCCCCGGAGGCGAACCCACCGGGCGTGAAGGTTATGGGCGTTGTGACAGCGCGCGGCGCCTTGCGTGTTGCGATCCGGCCGGACGCCCGTGGCGTTGCCTATGAGACCTTGAGCCGTGACGGTCGCCGTTGGCAGCAGGGTGTGGCTTTCTGTCTTCCCGAGGCGGTCGGCCGCAGCGGAATGCGGTCCGTCCTGACTCCGTTGGGGGCCGACGGCGACGCGATCCGCGCGGAAGACCGTGGGGCCCAGTTGTTCGACATGGGCCTCGGCGCGCGCAACATTGATTTCTGCGTGCGCAGCAGCGATCCCGATCTGGTGCGCCTTTTGGAACGTCATGCCGGGGAGTCGCTGCTGATACCAGGCCATCCGGCGGCGGCGGCCATTCTGGAAGCCTCGCCCCATCGCATCGCCCGCTCGGCCCTTGGGCGCTTGGAAGTCTATCAGGCGATCGGGCGGCTGCGCACGCCGGAGGGACCGCACACCCATCTGCTGCCAAAGTTCCTGCGCAGCGGCCGCACCCACTCGGCCAACATCCCGGTTCCGAAGGCGTGGCTGCCGGCCCTGATGCTACACCCGGCCAGTGCGGTCAGCGATGAGAACGGGCGGCCGATTCCCTATCGTCCCGAGCGGCAGGCCGCCTTCGAGGTGTTGCGTGCGCGCTTTCCCGATCCCGCTGTGCTGCAGGTTCGCAAGGCGTTGCTGGAGTTCCTCCAGTCGTGCGATGGACTGGACCGGTTTCCGCAGCCGACAGACCGCATCCAGCGCACGGCGCTGCGGGTTGCGCTCAGGCAGCTCCGCGCACAGGGCTGTGAGAGTGACGATTTACTTTCTTGGATCGCCGCCTTCGAGCCTACTCGAGCGTGATCGCGACCAGAGTGACGAACACCAGTACGACACTGCCCAGCAGCACGGTCATGAAGGCCGGTAAGCCGAAGATCAGTATCGAGAGGGCGGCAACCAAAGCGACGTTGAGGCTCAGATAGCCCCAGGCGCTGGCGCCGCCGCGCAGGGCGTCGCGCAACAGATGACCGATCACCGGCACCAGCAACACGGCTTTCAACAGCAGGCTGCCGACTTGGCGCAGTGCGACGCGCGCGGCAGTCGCAGCCGGCAGCTTCGCGTCGCTTGGTGCGCTGTCGTCGTAGGCCGAGCGATGGTCTGCTTCGCGGGCGGCCTCGCCGGCGCGGATTGCCCAGGCAATCAGGAGAGACATCACCAGGGGTAGGGGAATCAGAACCGGACTCTGCTCCAGCAGAATCAGCGCCGGCACGCTGGCCGAGCCGATCGTAAGAGCCGCCGGAGCGAGCATCGGGATCAGTCGCCGCGCCAGACGGGTTCGCGGTACATGGAACTCGCTGTGTCCCTCGATGCTGTTCGAGAGCTGGCCGAGGTTGGAGAGGAAGAACCAGATCACCAGGGGCACCGAGACCGCGAACATCGACAGGGAAAGCGGCGAGTCGATACCCTGCTTCGGGCCGGGGAAGACGAAGGTCCAGAGCACCAGCCAGATCACGTAGGGCAGCAGCATGAAGCAGCCGACGTAGAGCGGGATGTGGCGCGCTGACATGAAAGGATCGTCCTCCGGTCGATGTCGTGGTACGTGGCCGTTCCTGATCGGCGAGGGCCGGTCGCTGCCGGTAGATAAGGTGTTGTCGACCCGATTTCCGCTCGAACTCCGCGAGATTCGGCCGTCGCGGATCGGGCAGGTTGTCGCAGGGACTGGCGTCGACCGGGATGCTGCCAAGGTCGTTGCACCGAACCGGCGCGACTGTTTTGTATGCAGTTACCCATCGCTCACTGCCGTTCGGAGCCGCCAATGTCCGTTACCGTCCTACCCGACAGCGTACCGACCATGATCTTCAGCTATCCCACGACAATCCGCTTCGGGGTGGGACAGAGCAACGGTCTGGCGAAGTCCTGCGAGAGCCTGGGCATTCGGCGTCCGCTCTTCGTGACCGATCCGGGCCTGAAGGACCTGCCGATGACCGAGCGTCTGCTCGGGCTGCTGACGGAGGCGGGACTGGAGGTGATGGTCTTCACCGAGGTGTCGGCCAATCCGCTGGCCTCCAATGTGGAGGCGGGCGTCGCGGTGTGCCGTGCCGCAGACTGCGACGGCGTAATCGCCTTCGGCGGCGGCAGCGCGCTGGACTGTGCCAAGACCATCGCCTTCATGCTGCCGCAGACACGACCGCTCGCCGACTTCGAAGATATCGGCAGCAACTGGAAACAGGCCACGACGGAAGGCATCCTGCCGATCGTGGCGATCCCGACCACGGCGGGCACCGGCTCCGAGGTCGGGCGCGCCGCGGTGATCGCTTTGGACCGCGGAGAGCGGGCAGACGGCACCAAGAAGATCATCTTCCATCCGCAGATACTGCCCAGCCTGGTGATCGAGGACCCCGAATTGACCGTCGGCCTGCCGCCGGCCTTGACGGCGGCGACCGGCTTCGACGCTCTGGCGCACTGTCTGGAGGCCTACTGCTCTCCCCTGTTTCATCCGCTGGGCGACGGTATTGCGGTCGAGGGCATGCGCCTGATCAAGGATGCATTGCCGCGCGCCTATGCCGATGGCAGCGATCTGGAGGCACGGGGACACATGCTGATCGCGGCCTCCATGGGCGCGACGGCTTTCCAGAAGGGGCTGGGCGCGATCCACGCCTTGAGTCATCCCGTCGGCTCGCTTTACAGCACTCATCACGGCCGAACCAATGCCGTGTTCATGCCCTACGTCCTGGCTTTCAACCGCAGTGCAGTGGAGCAGAAGGTCGAGCGGCTGAGCGCCTATCTCGGTCTCGAGCGCCCGGGCTTCGACGGCTTTCTCGACTGGGTCAGCGGTCTGCGCGACGCTCTGGGCATCGAGCACCGGCTGGGTGAATTGAACGTTGGAGAAGACAGGGTCGACCGCATTGTCGAGTTGGCGCTGAACGATCCGACGGCCCCGACCAATCCCGTTACGTTGACAGATGAGAACCTGCGCCATCTCTTGCGCGCCGCCTTTGACGGCCGGCTCCCGGAAGCAGCCAAAGTATGAGAAATGCCAGGAAGCTCGGCAATCAGGAGATGAGCTGGCCGTAACTTGTTCTAGATTGGTGTGATTTTTCGGCTCTGCTAGGCTCCCGTCTTGGGCTCGATGTTCCGCAAGCAGGGAGTTTGCCCGGCGATGACGTCACCCGAGAGGCCGACGCCGAACGGCAAGGCATCCGACCTCGACAGCCCTGCGCTGCTTGCCGGTGATCTCTCTGCGTTTGCCGACGATGCGGCGGCCGAACTGGCATCGGGGTGTGGCAGCTCTCTGGTCGACAGCTGGTTTGAGCGTGCGAAGCTGCCGCCACCCAAGACCTTGCGTAACCCAGCCCGCGATCAGATCGACCATCCCCGGCTGCAGTCGCTCTACGATTACTGGTGCGGCTTGCCCCGCGGCGGTGACTGCCCGGAACCCCTTCCGGATGCCGGAGCACTCGACGCCCTTGAGCTGCAGGAGTGGCTCGGCGATCTGATGTTGCTCGAGGTGCTCGATAAGGGGCAGGACTTCCGGTACCGGGTCTATGGCTCGTCGGTCGCGGCCCATGTCGGTTTCGACCTGACCGGCAAGCGCACCTCCGAAGTCGGGTCTTTTTTGGGGATCGGATCATTGATCCCTCTCTACTTTCTCGCTGTCTATCGCCGGACAGTTCTGGACCGCTGCGCATGGTACGGCGTGCACCAGCCGCCTCAGACCGTCACGGCTTTCTTCTGGCGGCGCTTGATCCTGCCTTTCGCAGATGAAAACGGCGAGGTCACGCGCCTGCTGGTCGGCATCCTACCGTCCTCGCGCGATGGTCACACCCGGCAATCCGTCACGTTCGGTCGGCGCGTCCCTTAGAGCGGGATCGCGCTCTGAACTTATGATGAGAGCAGGGTTCACGCGTCAGGTGGAATCGCCAGAGCGATCCCACCTGAGGCGATCCTGCTCTAGGTGAGATTGCTCTCCGGACTAAGTGCGATTCGTTGCATCTGCTTTAGGCGGTTCGAACGTCGTCGAGGAAGCGGTCTGCGGCTTCGCCCAGTTTGCCGGCGGACTCGCTCAGCCGATCCGTCTCTTCCAGTACCTCTGCTGCCGAAGTTCCGGTCTTCGTGCTGGCGTCCTTCACTGCGACGATGCTGCGGCTGACCTCGGCCGTGCCGGCGGACGCCTGCTGCGCAGAGTGACTTATTTCACTGGTTGCCGCCGACTGCTGCTCCACGGCCGAGGCGACGGCGGCGAAGACTTCGTTCATGTCTTCGATGATTTTCTGCACAGACTCCACCGCGTCGACAGTGGTATCGGTTGCGGTCTGCATCTCCTGAATCTGCTGCGCGATTTCCTGCGTCGCCTTTGCGGTCTGACTCGCCAGGCTCTTGACCTCGCTGGCGACGACTGCAAAGCCTTTGCCCGCTTCACCCGCGCGCGCCGCCTCGATTGTGGCGTTAAGCGCCAGGAGGTTGGTTTGCTCGGCAATCTCCGAAATCAGATTGACGACTTCCCCAATCTGCTGGGCGCTTGTCGCCAATGATCCAGCTTTCTCCGCCGCATCGCTGCCGGATGTGAGAGCGGCACGCGCCATCTCGGTCGAGCGTGTCACCTGCCCGCCGACTTCCTTGATCGATCCCGACAGTTCTTCCGAGGCAGAGGCGACGGTCTGCACCGACTGGCTGGCCTGCTCAGAGGAGGCAGCCACGGTCACCGATTGCTCCTCGGTGCCGCGCGCACCCTCGACCATAGCCTGCATCTTCCTGCGCATCTCGGCGCAGGCGGCGGTCACCTCGTCCAGCATGCCCTTGACGTTGGTTTCAAAGTCCTGGGCCATGCGCTCGCGCTCCGTCACCACCATCCAGGTCAGCATCGGACCGACATAGGCGCCGCCCGCATCGCGAATGGCCGAAATCCGCAGCGCCAGCTTTTCCTCACCCAAGGTAATGCGCGTTGCGATGGGCAGATTGTCCGGGTCGGACAGAAGCTTCCGTTGGTGCTCCGGGTTGCGGTGGAAGACGTCGATGGACGTTCCAATCAAGTCGTCGACCTTCACGGGCAGGTGCTGCTCGACCTGGGCCAAGACCTCACGGCTTTCCCTGTTCAGGTAGTTGATCCGGAATTCGTCCTTCGGATCTGCGGTCATCACGGCCGTCGGCATTTCCTCGATCATCTGCATCCGGGCGAAGGCCTGTGTGACCGTTCGCCGGAGTGTCGCAACAGCTGCCAGCATGCGGCCGATTTCGTCTCGCCGTCGGTTTTGCGGCATCTCGAAGTCGGTCGCTCCGTCGCTCAGGCTCTCCAGCCACCTGGTCACAGCCAGAATCGGACGCCCCGTTGTAACGTAAAGGATCAAGCCGCCGCCGATCGAGAGAAGGACCGCTGCGAGACTTCCCAAGATCGTAAACAGCCTGCCTTCATCCATGACAGTCTGAAACGCGAGGCTACGGTCTTCCAGCAGACTTGCCTCTGCGGCAATGAAATCGCCGATGCCGGCACGCAGCGCGTCCATGCGACTCTTGCCGGCGCCGCCGATCTCCGCATCCATTCCAGCTTGCGCTGTGTTCGGGGTCCGTCTCAGGGCGATCGCGCGTTCCGCGTGGTTCTGCCTCCAGTCGAGGGCGTTGGTGCGAAGCTGCGCGACCTTCTCCTGTGCTTTTGGGCTGTCGCTCGTGCGATCCACAAGCCAGTCGAGGTTGCGATCGACCAGCTCCACGCCGCGATGATAGGTGTCGAGGAACGTTTCGTCGCCGGACAGCAGGAAGCCACGCAAGGCGGTTTCCTTGTCGATCATGCCGATCAAAACGCTATCCAGCGCGGCCAGTACCTCGTAGGTATGCTTCGCTCCTTGGCTGGAGTCTTCCGCCGCGTCAAGTCTGTTCAAGAACATCGCCGTCAATAGAGACAGTGCGACGACCACACTCCCGAAGCAGAGAACCAGCTGGGGTACGAAGCGCAGATTGGCGGTTGCGGCAAGCATGTCGATCTCCCAAATGAGACGCAGAACGGGGTGCCGCTAGGTGATCATACAACCCTTGATGACATATTAATCCGTATACAAATAAACTATCGATCTTATTTTATGAGAAAATGCTGAGAAATTTCCAGGGGTTAGGATGCCCCTCATGATACTGAGATGAATCGTCTTGGCTTGATGGTGACGCTTCCTCAGGGCGGCGAAGGGGGTAACGACGATCACGGATTCGAGTGTGGCTCAGAGATCGTTGTTCATCGGACGTTACCCGTCGCGCTTGCCCGTAGGAAGATGCCTCTGTGGCCAATCCCAGCTTGGCGCAGCGCTGTGTGTCCAGGATGTGAGCCGTATTCTACTCTGTAAAAACCCTGGTCCGCTTGAAGAAGCGCAGCAGCAGCGCAACCGCGGCAGTCAGAAGGCCGAGACCGTAACCGATCCAGACACCGCTCGGGCCCAGGTCGAGCCAGAAGCCGAAGAGATAGGCGAACGGCAGGGCGATCAACCAGTAGGCAATCAGTGAGATGACGGTCGGAACACGGTTGTCGATCAGACCGCGCAGGGCGCCGACGGACGTCGACTGAACGCCGTCGACGATCTGCATGAACGCCATGGTCAAGAACATCAAGGAGGCGATGGCAACGACCTCCGGGTCGTCCGAAAACGCCTGCGAGATGTCGGTGCGCAAGAGCAGTATGAGCACGGTGATCGCTGTCATCCAGGCCATCACGGTTCCGAGGGCGCCGAGACCGATGGCACGGACCCGTGCCGTCTCGCCTGCACCGACTGCCTGGCCGATGCGGATACCAACCGCCGCGGCCATGCCGAGCGGCAGCATGTAGAGGACCGCTGCGATCGACCCGACGACCTGATTCGCGGCCAGTGCTGCGGCACCGAACCAGCCCAGCATCAGACCGGCAAGCGCGTAGGCACCGCCCTCTCCGGTGTAGGCCAGGGCCACCGGCCAGCCTTCGCGGAACTGCTGCCCCATTGTTCTGAGCGAGAGGGCGGCCTTCTGCCGAAAGGCGGCCATCGATCTTGCCCTGCGCCAGTAGAGCCAGAGAGCAAACAGCGCCACGCCTTCAGCCAGCAGACTGGCGAGACCGGCGCCGAGCAAGCCGAGTCCAGGCCAGCCGAAAACGCCATGGATCAGGACCCAGTTGAAGGGAATGTTGACCAGGACGCCTAAGAGCGCGAAGGCCGCACCGGTCCAGGGACGGTCGACGGCATCGAATAGTCCCTTGAAGACGTAGAGGACGGTGAAGGGTATGACAACGAAGGCCATGGTGATCCAATAGGGAAACAGCACCGCGAGCACCCGTTCGGGCTGACCGAGGTATGGCAGCAGCGGAAAGAGCGCGACCATCAGGGCGGCGCCGGCGGCTCCGGCGATCAGACCGAGCAAGGCGCCGTTGCGGACGTTCGACGACACGGCTTTCGGCTCTTGCGCGCCGCGTGCCTGAGCGATCGTGATTCCGATGACCGAGACCAGCCCGTAAAGCGCGGAGTAGAGAATCACGAGGGCGCTGGTGGTGAGCGCCGCTGCCGCCAGCGCCTCGGTGCCGAGCGGCGCGATCATGATGGTGTCGACCACGCCGATCAAGGTCGCCGCCGCCAATCCCACGACGATCGGGATGGCCAGGCTGACGACCTTGGGCGCCTCGCCCAGACTCGCGGCGACCAATCCGGGTCTTTTGTCCGTGACCAGCGACATGGCTCTAGGCGCTTTCCGGCTGCTTCTGCACCAGGTTGATATCTTGCGGAACCGTGTCGGCGGAAAGAGACAAGAGATAGTCGAGGGTACGGGTCAGGTCCCCGATGGGGATTGGGGTTTGGTCGCCGAAGGCGCCGCAGGCGATATCCTCCAGCACCTCCGGGGTTGCGACGTTGCCGGGATTGATGACGGTGACGCCGATTCCCTGGGGTCGCAGGGCGCGTGCGAGGGCCTGGGCCGCACCGCGCAGGCCGAACTTGGAGGCCGTGTTCGCGACTTCGGCGGTAGCTGCATTATCGAGCCCTGATAAAGCGCCGATGAAAACGACGCGGGGATTGGACGCTTGGGCCAGGTTGCCGGCCAGACTCTGGACCAGGAGAATCGGCGCGATCAGGTTGACTGCGATCACGTTTCGGGTCTCGGAGCGTGGGCTGGATAAGAAGTCGTAAGTCTCGGTGAAGGCTCCGCTTTCCCAAGTTCCGCCGAGAAAGAGCAGTGCATCCAGCGGCTCCGGTCCGACTGCGGTCGCTATCGCGTCGATACCCGTATCCGACGAGACATCCGCTTCGATCCAGGTGCCGTGAGCTGCCAGCGTGCGGGAGGCTGTAAACAGCTTGCCTGCGCCCAACGCCAGCCTTTCGGCGACCGCGGCGCCAAGCCCCCTGCTTGCACCGACGATGAGGTACCGGCCCGCCATCTCCGCCTCCGCGCAGTCCGTGAATTTATATACACCGCGTATGTATTCTTCTGCCATTGCATACACTGCGTATGTCATTACAGTCAAACGGAGAGTGCGAGGTGGGAATGGGACAAGCCAAGAAGGCGCGCACGCATGCCGAGATGACGGCGGAAACGACGGCCAAGCTCGTGTCGGCGGCGCGCAGATCCTTTGGATCCAGAGGGTACGCGGAGACGCCCATGGACGAGCTCTGCGCCGAAGCCGGACTGACGCGCGGCGCGCTCTATCACCATTTCGGAGGCAAGCCCGGCTTGCTGGAGGCTGTTGTACGGCAGATCGACGAAGAAATCGGCGATCGCCTCGAGGCGCACTACAGCGGCATCGGCGACCCCTGGGAGGCCTTTCGCGCCTGCAACATCGAGTATCTACGTTTGGCCTTGGACCCCGAGATTCAGCGGATTGTCCTGCGGGATGCGCCGGCGGTGCTGGGGCAACGCCTGCGCGAGATCGACGAAGACGGCTCCATCGGCCCACTCGCCGAGGCGCTCGATCAGTTGATGCGCGCGGGCCGGATTGTCGCTTGCGACGCCGAGGTCATGGCGAGACTTCTCAACGGCGCTCTTGTGGATGCCGCTCTCTGGATCGCGGCCGGCGACGACTCCGAAGCACGCTTCGAACGTTCGGCCCGCTCAGTCGAACTGATGATGAAGGGGCTCGAACGGTGACCTGGCCTCGCCATTCCAGGGTCGGTTTTTCCGATCCAGATTGATTGAAAGATATAATTTGCCGAAGAGGGCGCTACAGGCAGACTGGCAGAATTCGCAGCCAGCCCGCGGCGCGACGTGCGTCACGGCAATGAGGGAGACCTGCCATGATCCGCACCGGCGCGCAGTACATTGACTCCATCCGCGACGGCCGGGAGGTCTACGTTGGCGGCGAACGGGTGCGGGATGTCCCTAGCCATCCGATGTTCAAGCCCTTGGTCGACATCCGCGCCCGCATCTACGACATGGCTCACGCGCCCGAGACATGCGATGTCATGACCTATCGGGAGGACGGCGGCGGAAGGGCGGAGTGCCATGCCATCGGCAACAAGCTTCCGCTGACCCAGCAGGACTGGTGGGACAAGCGACGTGCCACGGACAGAGTGCTGGAGACCGTCGGGGGCATTGTGACCCGCGTGGGCGACGAGACGGTCGGCGAGATCTGGAGCCTCTACGACGGCCAGGAGGTGCTGAACGAGGTCGACCCGCAGTTCTCCGCAAACATCCGCAATCACGTCGACCAGGTGATCAAGGGCGATCCCTTCCACGTTTCGGCCAATACCGACCCCAAGGGCGACCGCTCGAAGAAGCCGCAGGATCAGGACCCGGATATGCTGCTGCACGTGGTGCGGGAGACCGATGCCGGGATCGTGGTGCGCGGCGCCAAGTACGAGACGGCGGCGGCCTATGCGAACCAGGCCTTCACCAAGCCGACGATCGCCAACTGGGGCGATGCCGCACTGTCCGACTACGCGGTCGGCTTCATCTGCGACCTGGGCTCCCCGGGGCTCAAGTTCATCTGCCGCGAGGGCTTCGCCGGCCGCGCCTCGCCCGAGGACTATCCCCTGGCCAACCGCTTCGACGAAGTTGACACGCTTGTGGTCTTCGACGACGTGCTGATCCCCTGGGAGAACCTGCTATTCTATCGCCACACCAAGGCGGCCACCTTTATCCGCGCCACCCTGCACCGCTACTCGGCCTTCGCCTTCGTTCAGCGCAACCTGCGCCTGGCCGATTTGATGATCGGCGCTGCGCTGTTCAACGCGCGCCAGACCGGCCTGGAGAAGCAGCAGGCGGTGCAGGAGAAACTGTCACAGCTTGCCGTCTACCGGGAGGGCATCAACGCCCACCTGACGGCGGCGATCGCCCTGGCCGAACGCAGCCCGGCCGGCCTGCTGATGCCCAACCAGTCGCTGCTCTACAGCGGCCGGGTGCTGGCCTGCTCGCAACTGCACGAGATGATGCATATCGCCCGCGAGCTCTGCGGCGGGCAGGTTTGCGTTACGCCAAACAAGGCGGACTTCGACAACCCGGCGACAAAACCCTGGTTGGAGAAGTTCTATACGATCAACGAAGACTGGGTGGCGGACGACCGGCGCAAGCTGTTGGCCTTCGCCCGGGATCTGCTGAACTCCGATTACGCCGGACATCGACTGACCTTCCAGCTTTTTGCTCAATCGCCGCCCTTCAATCACCTGGCGGCGGTCTACCGCAGCTTCGACTGGGACGGTCCGCTTGCCTTTGCCAAGGACTCTGCCGGCTTGTCGGACCGTGTCTTGGGTGCCAAGAAAGAACAGTCCGCCAAGACGGCTGCCGAGTGAGGGAAGGAGCATGAGCCTGGCCGAAAGCGACGGGATGAGCGATCCCCACCTGCGCCGCCGTTTTCTGGAGGGCATGAGCCGGGCGGCGAATACGGTCAGCGTGGTCACCAGTGACGGTCCGGCTGGGCGGGCCGGCGTGACGGTCTCGGCCATGTCGTCGGTCTCGGCCGACGGGCCGCAGCCGGTGCTGCTGGTCTGCGTCCATCAGGAGAGCCCGGCGGCCGAGGCAATCCGCGCCAACGGAGTTTTCTGCGTCAACCTGCTGCGCGACGACCAGTCCGGCATCTCCGATGTCTTCGCCGGGCGGATCACGACGGTCGACGGCGACAAATTCTCCTGCGCGCTCTGGAGCCGGCTGGAGACGGGCGCGCCACTGGCCGATGACAGGTTGGTCGCGTTCGATTGCCGTCTGCTGCAGGAGCAGGCGGTCGGGACCCACCATGTCTTCTTCGGTGCAGTGCAGGCTGTAGCGCCTGGCACGGGGCCGGATGAAGCAACCGGCAGACCGTTGCTCTACAGCGACCGAGCCTACGGGACGCCGGCCCGTCTGGAGGGTGACGGGGTGGCGGCGGCGCATCGCCGACTGCGGCGTTTCAACACCCGCGACACCTATCCGGATCAGCAGCTTGATAACGACTTGAGTCAGGCCGTGGCGGCGCGCGGCACCACGCTCTATCTGCGCGGACAGGTCGGCCAGGATCTGGAGACCAGCGCGTCGGTCGCCGTCGGCGATCCGGCCGGACAGGCCGAGCAGGCCATGGCCAACGTCGCCCAGCTTCTGCGCGAGGCCGGGAGCGATCTGGGCCATGTCTGCAAGATCGTGATCTATCTGACCGATCCACGCTACCGGGAGCCGGTGTATCGCGTCGTCGGCCGCTGGCTGCGGGGCGTCTATCCCGTTTCCACCGGCTTGGTCGTGCAAGCCCTGGCGCGGCCGGAGTGGCTGGTCGAGATCGACGTCACCGCCGTGATCCCGGACGGGGGAGACAGCGAGACGGCCGCGCCGTGACCTTTTCGATCACTGCACGCTGTTCACGGACAGGGCTGTTCGGGCTGGCGGTCAGCTCGTCTTCGCCGGCCGTGGCGGCACGCTGCGCTTACGCCCGCGCCGGGGTCGGCGCGGTGGCCAGCCAGAACGTGACCGATCCGCGCCTCGGCCCGCGGGGACTGGAGCTGATGGCGCTCGGCGCCTCGGCGCAGCAGGCCTGCGATGCACTGGTGACCTCGACCGCGGAGATCGAGCACCGCCAGCTTGCGCTGGTGGATGCCCAGGGCCGAACGGCCCATTGGTCCGGCCGCCATACGCTGGGGGTGCATGCGGTGGCGGAGGGCCCGGATGCGGTCTGTGCGGGTAACCTGCTGGCGGACCCGGGTGTGCCGGCGGCGATGCTGCAGGCTTTCGCTACGGCGACAAGCGACCCACTGGGCGATCGATTGATTGCCGCCTTGCAAGCCGGACTGGCAGCGGGCGGAGAGGCGGGGCCGGTCCATTCCGCCGGGTTGCTGCTGGTGCGCGATCTCGCTTGGCCGATCGCCGACCTGCGCGTCGACTGGCAGGACGACGACCCCATCGGCGCCTTGGCGGCGTTGTGGCGTCTCTACGCGCCGCAGCTCGAGGCCTATGTGACCCGTGCGCTCGATCCCTCGGCAGCGCCGGGCTACGGCGTGCCGGGCGACCGCTGAGCCGCGCCGGCCGGGATGCGCTTCACCTTCCGGCAGCTCGAGTACTTCGTTGCTGCCGGCGAGGCCGGCAGCATCCGTGGCGCGGCCGAGGCCATCGCCATTTCCCAGCCTTCGATCTCCGCCGCCATCGCCCATCTGGAGCGCGAGTTGGGGCTGCAGCTTTTCGTACGTCACCACGCCCAGGGCCTGTCCCTGACGCCGGCGGGCCGACGTCTGCTGCACGAGGCGCGACTCTTGCTGGATCGGGCCGAGGGGCTGCATGCCGTCGCTGCCGAAGTCAGCGAACAGTTACGCGGGCGCCTCGCGCTGGGCTGCTTCGTCACCCTGGCGCCAATGATCCTGCCGGAACTGATGCAAGGCTTCGCCGAACTTGTACCGGGCGCGGAGATCGCGTTGTTCGAGGCGCATCAAGAGCGGCTGGTCACCGCGCTGCGGCGGGTCGATCTGGATCTGGCCCTGACCTACGATCTACAGCTTCCCGAGGACCTGGTTTTTGCCCCGCTGGCCGAGCTGCCGCCACATATCCTGTTGGCGGCGGACCACCCGCTGGCGACGCGGCCCGAACTGAGTCTCGCGGATCTGGCGGCGGAGCGGTTGGTGCTGCTCGACCTGCCGCTCAGCCGCGACTACTTCCTGTCGCTGTTCCTGCGCGAGGGGCTGACACCTCAGATCGCCCAACGCTCTGCCCAGCAGGAGGTGGTGCGCGGCCTGGTCGCCAACGGCTTCGGCTACAGCATCGCCAACGTGCGGCCCCGCGCCGGTGCGGCCCTGGATGGCCGGCCGTTGGTCCGGCTGCCGCTGGCGGGTAGCCACCCACCGCTGCGTCTCGGCCTGGCCCGCGCCGGGAGCCTGCAGCCCTCTCGTCTGGCCACCGCTTTCGCGGAGCACTGCCGTGCAGCGATTACCGATAGCGGTATTCCGGGGATGGACATGCCGTAATGCGCGCTCAAGGCATGACAATTTATAGCTGCTGAATGCCCTATTTCTGCACGCATGACATGAGGTGGATCAAGGCGACTGCGCAGCGCGGGCCGTCAGACTTGAGCCTGAATTTCGGATCCCAGGTAGGACCAAAGAGATGCTGAGTCTTCGCCTCGTTGCCCTGATGGCGCTGAGCGCCGCCCTGCTGCTGGTTCTGGGGCCGCGCTTGGCCCAAGCAGAGCAGATCGAGTGTTTCGAGATCGTTGGCTGGTTCGGCGGTGTGATTGCCGATGACGACGGTCGGTTCAGCCACTGTCGCCTGTCGGCGAAGTACTACAGCGACATCACGCTCGGGTTCATGATGAGCGAGGCTGGTCTGTTTCTGGTGCTCGGCAAGCCGGTCTTGCAGCTGCCCGTCGGCGACGGACGCACTTGGTCGGAAGCTCTATCTCCGCCTTGCTCGGCTTCAGCAGCTACGAGGGCGTGAACCTGCTGCTGGACTGAGGTTTCGTCAGTACTGGAAGTTGAGTTTGCGGCTGACCAAGGGAATCGGGCTGGGAGCTTGGGCGCGCGCTGCTGGTGCGGCCGGCGGTGCGACCTCCGCTGCTGTTGGTTGAGGCTGCGGTGGCGGAACGGACTGCGGGACGACTTGCTCCGCAGGTTGAGCGCTTGGCGCGATGGGCGGTGTGGGTGCGGGCGCTGCACTGCGCTGAAGCGGGGCGACTGGCGGTTCTTCCGGAAGTGTTTCGTCCGCACCGTTGCCAGGTGCCGGCGGTCTGCGCAGATCCTCGGGGCGAATCTCGCCGTTGCCGCGGCCGACTCCCGAGGTTGCATCGATCGGGCCACGGCCACCCTCGATGTTACGGATGTCGTCAAACCAGGGCGGCAGGTAAGTCTGGCCGACCACGAGGGGCGGCAGCGCCGCCCTCGGCTGCTGGACCGGCACTTCGGGCAGGACCGCGCCGCGTTCGCCGCCTTGACCCAGGTAGGCACCGGTGGCGGGATCGATGCGCGGCGGCAGGATGACGGCGCCGGCCGGCAAGGGCACCCGGGGCAGGTTGCTGAGGTCGACCTGGACCCTGTTAGCCTGTCCGGCGGTCTGCTGCGCGGCCGCGGTTCGCTCAGCCG
>JANQPZ010000251.1 GCA_028285215.1 Rhodovibrionaceae bacterium
CAGTCCGAAGGGCATGGCCAGCAGCGATGCCAGCGCCAGGGGCATGACCAGGAAGGCGGTCAAGGGCACGGCGGCGAGGTTGGCCGCCAGACCGACCCAGGCGAAGCGGTTGAAGTGATACCAGGCGAAGACGCTGGTGGCCGCGATGGCGATGACCGAGGAGAGCGCCAGGCCGCCGAAGTAGGCGACCGGCCTCTGCCAGAGCGCGCGACCCGCGTCGCGGGCCTCTGTGGCAGCGCGGCGGGCACGGCGTTCGAGGTGGGCCTCGTAGCCCGCGACCAGCGCCACCACCGCCGCGAAGGACATCTGGAACGAGGCCGAGAGCAGGCTTTCCGGCGCGATCAGCAGGACGGCCGCGGCGGCCCAGGCCACCAGCCGCAGCGAGACGGCCGAGCGGTCCAGCAGGACGGCGAGGAAGACCAGGCCGACCATCAGGAAGGCGCGCTGTGTCGGGATCGTCGCGCCGGCGAGGAAGAGGTAGACGAAGGCCGTCGCCAGGCCCGCCGCCGCCGCCCACTTCTTGATCGGGTAACGCAGGGCCACGGCCGGCCAGAGGGCCAGCGCCCGGCGCAGGATCAGGTAGAGCGTGCCGGCCACCAGGCCGATGTGCAGACCGGAGATCGCCAGCAGATGCGCGAGCCCCGAATCCCGCATGGCGTCGAGCGCCTCCGGCGGAATCGCATCGCGCTTGCCGACCGTCAGGGCCACGGCCAGGGCACCGCGCTCGCCGGGCAGGACGGCCAGGATCCGCTCGGCGATCTCCTGGCGAAGGCCTTCCCAGAACAGGCGCCAGCCCTCGAAGCGGGGCGCGGCCTCGGACCGCTCCGCAGGCGCGTCGATCGCCCGGGGGGCGCCCAGACTGAAGCCCACGCCGCCCAGACGCTCGAACCAGGCCCGCCGCGCAAAGTCGTATCCGCCGGGCGCGGCCGGCTGCGGCGGCGGCCGCAGCACCACGAGCCCCCTCGCCCAGTCGCCCGGAGCAAGATCGCCGGCCGCGGATCCGGAAGAGCTGATCCGAACGCGCGCCGGCGTGGCAGCCGGATCGAGCCGCGCGATCTCCAGCCGGTCCAAGGTCAGGCGGACGCGGCTTGCACCTTCCTCCACCTTGATGACGCGTCCGGTCAGCTCGACCGGCCCGAGGTCTCGCTGCAGCACCGGAGCCGCAACGTCGGCCGTGCGCCATTGGGCCACGGCAAAGCCGAGCGACAGGCAGGCCAGGACGATCCCGAGCGACAGCAGCGGCGGGCGACGACGCCCCAGCAGGAGGAGAAGCGTTGCCGCGGCCAGCGCAGCCGCGCCCGTCCAGCCGGCCGGCTCGCGCGGCAAGGCGAAGTAGAGGCCGATGCCGCCGCCCAGCAAGACCGGCAGCCACAGCCCCCAGCGGTCGCGCTCGGCCAGGGCGGCGTCGCGCAGACGGGCCGGCGTCCCGGCAAGCACCGCCGGCAAAGGCCTCAGAACAGTGACCGCACCGGAGAAGAGCTTGCCCCTCACGGCGGCGGGCCTAATGTTGCGCGGGGATGGGCTCGCTCTCGACACAGCAACAGGATCACGGCCCGGCCGATCATGGATGGGCCGATCATGGATGGATTGGGCGCGGCAGAGTCCGCGCCGCACGCCTGGAGGGCGCCCTGTTGCTGCGCTTTCATGGCCTCACTACCCGCGGCGGTAAACTCCAGACGCCGATTGCCGATTTCTTTCGCAAAGACTACCGCAGGCTGCGGCCGAGCTTCGAGCCCTATGCGGTGACCATCTGGATCGAATGCGGACCGACGACGCCGAAGCTGGACGTCGACAACGTGGCCAAGGTCTGTCTCGACGCGCTGAACGGCATCGTCTGGGCCGACGACAGCCAGGTCGTGCGGTTGGAGGTTATCAAGGCCGCGGGCCCGCGCGGCGCCGTCACCCTGCTGATCCGGCCGGAGACCCAGCAGGCGATGACCCAGCTGGCCGATCTGCTCGCCCGGGCCGACGCGCTCGCCAAGCCGGCAGGCAGGCCCCTGGGCAGACCCCTGGGCAGGCCCTGACGGCCTGTGCTAGAGGATCGCGGCCGTGCCGGCCTTGCTATCGCCCGGCCCGCCATCATCCGGCCTTCCATCATCCGAGAGCAGCGACTTCAAACGATGAGCGTCGTCACCCGCTTCGCGCCGTCCCCGACCGGCTTTCTGCACATCGGCGGTGCCCGTACCGCCCTGTTCAACTGGCTGTTCGCCCGCCATCACGGCGGCCGCTTCCTGCTGCGCATCGAGGACACCGACCGCAAGCGGTCCACGCAGGAGGCGATCGACGCGATCCTGGAGGGCCTGCGCTGGCTCGAGCTGACCTGGGACGAAGCGGAGGTCTATCAGTCCCAACGCGCGGCGGCGCACGTCGCGGCGGCCGAGCGGCTTCTGGCCGAGGGAAAGGCCTATCGCTGCTACTGCACGCCGGATGAACTGACGGCGATGCGCGAATCGGCCAAGGCCGAAGGCCGGCCGATGCGCTACGACGGCACCTGGCGCGACCGCGATCCCGGCGAGGCGCCGGCCGGCATCGACCCCGTGGTCCGCATGAAAGCGCCGCAGAGCGGCGAAACCAGGATCGCCGACCTGGTGCAGGGCGAGGTCGTCGTCGCCAACGCGCAGTTGGACGACATGGTGCTGCTGCGCGGGGACGGTACACCGACCTACATGCTGTCCGTGGTGGTCGACGATCACGACATGGGGGTCACCCACGCGATTCGCGGCGACGATCACCTGACCAACGCCTTCCGTCAGACCCAGCTCTACAGCCTGCTGGGCTGGGAGCCGCCGGCTTTCGCCCATATCCCGCTGATCCACGGGCCGGACGGCGCCAAGCTGTCGAAGCGGCACGGCGCCCTGGGGGTCGAGGCCTACCGCGACATGGGCTATCTGCCCGAGGCGCTGCGCAACTACCTGCTGCGCCTCGGCTGGGGCCATGGCGACGACGAGATCATCTCTACGGCGCAGGCCATCGATTGGTTCGACCTGGACGGCGTCGGCCGCTCGCCCGCCCGCTTCGATATGCAGAAGCTCGATCACCTCAACGGACACTACCTGCGCGAAGCGGACGACGCGCGCCTGGCCGATCTGGTGGCCGGGCGTTTCGACGCAGTGTCGGAGGCGGCGCGCCAGCGCCTGCTGGCCGGCATGCCGGGGCTTAAGCCACGCGTGAAGACTCTCGCCGAGCTTGCTGAAATGTCCGCTTTTTACCTGGCGGAGCGACCGTTGGTTCCAACCGACAAGGCCGCCAAACTGCTGTCCGGCGAGGCGCCCGCGGTCCTGACGAAGCTGCTGGCGTCCTTGCAAGACTGCAGCGACTGGACGGCGGAGCCGCTGGAGGCCCTGGTCCGCAGCTTTGCCGAGGCGGAAGGGCTGAAACTCGGCGCCGCAGCCCAGCCGCTGCGTGCCGCCCTGACCGGATCCAACGTGTCCCCGCCGATCTTCGAAGTCATGCAGGTCCTGGGCCGCGAAGAAAGCCTCGCGCGCATTGCCGACAGAGCTGCATGATTCTGCCGTAATAGACTGTTTACAAAGGAAAGTTCGGCGCGTTTGCCTTGCTCGAGCCTTGCCCCTATGCTGCGACGCAACGAACGAGCCGGGGCGGCCGCGTTGCGGCGCCGCCAGGCCAGAGCGCGAGGATTTTGCAAATGACGAACGGCTCCGCCACGGCCGCCAAGGGCGCCGTTTCCCAGACCGTCACGCTGACCGACAATGCGACCGGGAAATCCTGGGAGCTTCCGGTCATCAAGGGCACCACGGGCCCGGACGTCGTCGATATCCGCAAGTACTATGGCGAGACGGGGATGTTCACCTACGACCCCGGCTTCACCTCCACGGCCTCCTGCGATTCCTCCATCACCTTCATCGACGGCGATGAAGGGGTGCTGATGCACCGCGGCTACAAGATCGAGGATCTGGCCTCGAAGTGCACTTTCATGGAGGTCTGCTACCTGCTGCTGCACGGCGAACTCCCGACCGCCGAGCAGCTCGCGAAGTTCGACCACGACATCACCTATCACACCATGCTGCACGAGCAGATGGTGAACTTCTACCGGGGCTTCCGCCGGGATTCGCACCCCATGGCCATCATGGTCGGCGTGGTCGGCGCCCTCTCCGCCTTCTATCACGACTCCACGGACATCACCGACCCCTACCAGCGGATGGTCGCCCAGCACCGGCTGATCGCCAAGATGCCGACGATCGCCGCCTGGGCCTACAAGTACTCGATCGGCCAGCCCTTCATGTATCCGCGCAACGATCTGAACTACGCGGAAAACTTCCTGCAGATGACCTTCGCGGTGCCGGCGGAGGACTACAAGGTCAATCCGGTGCTGGCCCGCGCCATGGACCGCATCTTCATTCTGCATGCCGACCACGAGCAGAACGCCTCCACCTCGACGGTGCGCATCGCCGGGTCCTCCGGCGCCAACCCCTTTGCCTGCATTGCCGCGGGCATCGCCAGCCTCTGGGGGCCGGCCCACGGCGGCGCCAACGAGGCCGTGCTGCAGATGCTGCAGGAAATCGGCCACAAGGACCGCATCCCCGAGTTCATCAAGCGCGCCAAGGACAAGGACGACCCCTTCCGCCTGATGGGCTTCGGTCACCGGGTCTACAAGAACTACGACCCGCGCGCGAAGGTGATGCAGCAGTCCTGCCACGAGGTTCTGGACGAGCTGGGCAAGCGCGACGAACCGCTGCTCGCGCTGGCCATGGAGCTGGAGCGGATCGCGCTGGAGGACGACTACTTCGCCGAGAAGAAGCTGTTCCCGAACGTGGACTTCTATTCCGGCATCATCCTGCAGGCCATGGGCTTCCCCACCAGCATGTTCACCGTGCTCTTCGCCCTGGCCCGGACCGTCGGCTGGGTGGCCCAGTGGACCGAGATGATCGAGGATCCCGGCCATCGCATCAGCCGTCCGCGCCAGCTCTACACCGGCTACACCGAGCGTGAGTTCGTGCCGATCGACCGGCGCTAGAGCAGGATCGCCTTAGCCGGACTAGCTCCGGCCTGTCTCGGCGACAACCTGAAGCACCGCGCGGGCCGCTTGCCGGCTCGGTGCCCCTGTGCCGGCCCCGGACAGAGCCGCGACGACGAGATCCAGGTCGCGCGTCTGGCGCCTGCGGAGCTCCCGGTCCGACAGGAAGCCGGCAACAGCCGGCGCAAGGCGATCCGCCCGGCAGTTCTCCTGCAGGAATTCGGGCTGAACCTCCCGGTCAAGCACCAGGTTGGGCAGTGAGGCATAGCGCACCTTCAGCATCCGCCGCGCGATGGCCGCGGTGATCGGGCTGACCCGGTAGGCGACCACCGTCGGCACCCGGGCGACCGCCAGCTCGACGGCCACGGTGCCGGAGGCGGCCAGGGCGGCATCGGCGGCGGCGAAGGCGGCGTACTTCTCCGGCGGTTCCTCCAGCACCAGCGTTTCGACCGGCCAGGCCGCCGCCGCGGCCCGGACGAGCGCCGAAACGTTCGGGACCGTCGGCACGACCGCACGCAGGTGCGGGAAATCGCGTTTCAGAAGAGCCAGGGTGTCCCCGAAGACACCGCTCAGGCGCGTCACTTCGCTCCGACGGCTTCCGGGCAGGACGGCCAGCAGCGGCGCGCGCTCCTCAACGGCCTGCGCCGCGCGGAACGCGGCCCCGGCGGCCGGATCTGCTGCCATCTCAACGGCCGGATGCCCGACCACCGTGGTCGCCAGCCCGTGGGCTTCGAAGTAAGGCGGTTCGAAGGGCAGCAAGGCCAGCAGGTGGTCGAGAAAGGCCGCGACCTTGCGGGCGCGCCAGGGCTTCCAGGCCCAGACGGACGGCGCGACATAGTGCACCAGGGGAAAACCCGCCCCCTTCAGCCGCTTGGCCACCCGCAGCGAGAAGGCCGGGGAATCGATGGTGACCAGCAGGCTGGGCCGCAGCCGGCGCGCCGCGGCTTCGGTTTCGCTCATGCGGCGCAGCAGCCGGCGCAGATGCGGCAGCACCTCGACCAGTCCCATGACGGTCAGATCGCTCATGGGAAAGAGGCTCCGCAGGCCCTCGGCCTCCATGCGCGGACCGCCGACACCGGCGAAGCGGACCCGACCGGCGGTCTCCGTCGTCAGCGCGGCCATCAGATGCGCGCCGAGCTGGTCGCCGGAGGGCTCGCCCGCCACCAGAAAGATCAGCGGCGCTTCAGTCTCCGTCATCGAGGTCGAGCCCGACCAGGAAGAGGCCCGCAGCGTCGCAGGCCGCGATCACCCGCGGCCGCTCGACAACCAGGGCGGCGCCGGCCTGGATCGCGAGGCCGCGCAGGCCGGCGGCGCTGGCCGCCTCCAGCGTATCGAGCCCGATGGTGGGCAGGTCGATGCGCCGCTCCTGCCCGGGCTTGGCGATCTTGACCAGGACGCCGCCCGGTCCGTCGCGGCGCAAGGGGCCGACGCGGTGCAGCAAGGCATCGGTGCCCTCGATCGCTTCGACGCCGAGCACGAGGCCCTGCTGCACGACCGCCGCCTGACCGATATCCAGCCGGCCGAGCGCCCGCACGACC
>JANQPZ010000259.1 GCA_028285215.1 Rhodovibrionaceae bacterium
CACGTCTGCGGCGCCGGTCGGGCAGACGCTGGCGCACATGCCGCAGCCGCCGCAGACGTGCGGGTCGATCTCCACCTGGTCTCCGGCCGGCGTGATCGCGCCGGTCGGGCAGACGTCCAGGCAACGGGTGCAGCCGGTCTTGCGGCTGCGGCTGTGCGCGCAGATGTTGGCGTCGTACTTGACGTAGCGCGGTTTCTCGAACTCGCCGGTCAGGTCCCCGATCTCGAAGATCGCCTTTTGCACGGCCGCCGGGTTGCCCGGGTCGGGGCGAAGGTAGCCGTCGCGCCGGTCGTGGCCGGTGAACAGCGGCGCGCCCCCGGTCAGGTCGAGGATCAGATCGCACTCGGAATAGGCGTTGTCACGCGGCAGGTCGAAGGTCAGCTCCAGCCGCGAGGACGGGCGCGCCGCGGCATAGCCGTCGACGTTGATGGCGAAGGCGCCGAGGTGCCCTTTTGCGCTGGTGATGCGCCCGCGGAAGACGGGCACGTCCATCACGCGCGGCGGTACGACGGCCTCGGCCTCCGGCAGCAGCAGCAGGGTGACGTCCAGTTTGGCCTTGAGCTGCTGCGCCGCCTCCAGTGCGCCGCTGTCCCGGCCGTAGATCAGGCAGGTTCCTTCCGACTCGAAAGAGACGGTCGGCGCCGGCTCCAGCTCCAGCGCGGCCTCGGCCAGAAGGGCGGCGATCTTCGGGGTCGCGGCCCCGGCGTCTTCGGACCAGCCGGCCGTCTCGCGGATGTTCAGGAAGCCGACCTGGGCCTGCGGGTTGTCCTCGGCCGCGACCTCTTCGAACAGCGGCGCCTCCTGGGTGCAGGCCACCAGGATCGGGTCCTGTCCCAGAATCGCTTGCTGGAAGGTGCCGAGCTGGCTGCGGCAGAGCTGGGTGTTGAGCTGGAGATCGCCTTCGCCGCCGACGGCCTGGCAGGCCTTGGTCAGCTTGTCGCCGTCCAGCGGCATGGTGGACTCGCAATCGCAGACGAGCAGTCGCTTGGCGCCGAGGCGCATACCCGATTCCCTCCTGAGACGCGGCCGTGCTTTGTGTCTTCGGCGGCGGGGCGCCGCAGTCGAATGGCCGCTTCTTGTTCCTTGACGTTGCCCGGCAGACTAGGCCGCACGCCGGCAGGGTTCGACCCCAAATAATCTGCGGCCTTCGGCGAGGCAAGCGAAGCTGCCGCAGGCGCCTCTTGCGCCGGATGCCCCCGTCTGCTGCCTTAGAGCGTGATGGTGCCGGAGAGTGTATGAACGAAAGTTCAAGGACGGCTGGGGGAGCGGGCATGGCCGAGGGGCCGCCGGAACTGATGACCACGCGCGAGGTGGCGGACTACCTGCGCATCAAGGAGCGGCGGCTCTACGAACTGGTACGGCGGCGGGAGATTCCCTGCACCCGCGTCACCGGCAAGTGGCTTTTCCCCAAGCCGCTGATCGACCTCTGGCTGGCGCGTCATCTGGAGGGGGCCGAAGTGCCGGCCGCACCGCCGCCGGTGATTGCCGGTTCTGCCGACCCGCTACTGGACTGGGCCGTGCGGGAGAGCGGCTGCGGCCTGGCCTTGTTGCCGGGCGGCAGCCTGGACGGGTTGAAGCGTTTCGTCGACGGCAGCGCGCTGGCGGCCGGTCTTCACGTCTACGATCCCGAGCGCACCGACTGGAATCTGGCGGCGGTCGAAGCGGCCTGTGCCGGTCGGCCCGTCGTGCTGATCGAGTGGGCAACGCGGCGCCAGGGTCTGGTCGTAGCCGCGGACAATCCTTTGGGACTTGCCTCGGTGAAGGATCTCGGCCGTCCCGATCTGCGCTGGGTCGCGCGCCAGGCGGAAGCCGGCGCACAGATCCTGCTCGGTCACCTCCTGGGAGAGGTCGGGCTGGATATTGCCGCACTCACGCCGGCCGAAACGGTGCTCAGCGAACTGGAGGTCGGCCTGGCGGTCCTGGAGGGACGTGCCGACGCCGGCCTGGCCGTCGAGTCGGTGGCGCGTAGCCTGAAGCTGGGGTTCGTGCCCTTGATGCAGGAACGCTACGACTTGCTGGTCGGTCGGCGCGCCTACTTCGAGCCGCCGCTGCAGACGCTCTTCGCCTTTGCCCGCACGTCGGCCTTCGCGCAGAAGGCGGAAGCTATGGGCGGCTACGGCATCGCCGGCCTTGGCCGGATTCACTTCAACGGGCCATAGGGATGGAACACTGCGAAAGGGCGCCAAGTCGCGCCCTTTCGCGAAACCGCTCTAGGCTTCCGCCGTCGAGCCCATCAAGGGCTTGTCGGCCTCGGTCTTGCGGCCGCTGCGGAACAGCCTGCCGATGATGGCGAACAGACTCCTGATATGGGCGGCGGCGACCTTGGAGCGTTCCAGACGGCCGCGAGCGATCAGGGCTTGCAACTCTTCGTAAGAGAGGTCGCCGTAGGCGGCGATAGGATCTTCGAATTTCTCAACCATAGGGGTCAGCTCTCCAGGCTCGAAAGGTTGGAGGCATCCCATCCCCGGAATGGATTTTCTCGACCGGCGCTTATTCTTGCGCCGTGTGGTCACGGTCGGGCCGTGGCGCGCTCGTGGCTATGACCCGATTCGCCCTAACAAGCGCTTAACGCAGAGCGCGTGCCGGGCAAATTCATGTTGCGCTGCACAAATAATAGGTCAGTGTTGCTGACCCACCAAGCCCGTTCAGTATAAAATCCGTACAAGGCGGCTATGCGCCCGCCGCAACCCGGTCTATTCGGCAATCCAGTAGGTATCGGGCCGGCTGTAGCCCAGGTAGGCGCCCGGGTCGTAGAGGTAGGGGGCACTTTCGGGCAGATTGCGCAGGTCCGGGCGGTGGGCCACCGGCTGGGGGATGCGCGCTATGATGCCGATGGTGAAGACCTCTTCGGCATGGATCGCCAGCATCTCTTCCCAGGCGGCGCGTTTAACCTCAACGTCGGGCGCGGTTTTCCAGGCCGCGAAAAGCGTCAGCAGCCGCTGCGCCGCCGGCAGGTCCGGCGCTTCGCCTCTGCCGCCGTTGCTTTCGTAGTGCAGGCCCCAGAGCGGCCAGTGGTTCTGGCGATCCCCGGTCGGCGCCAGCTCCTTGGGGCTCATGCTCGCGCGGGCCAGTCCGTTCGCCAGGCCGTAGAAGACGCTGAAGGCCGTCTCGCCGGCCTGGATGGAGTTGCGCAGGGCGCTGCGGCCGCGGCTGCGCACCAGCAGCTCCACGCCGATCTCGCGCCAGTGGCTCTGCACCAGCTCCAGCACGTCGATCTCGGCCGGGTCGGTGTCGCCGGCTTCGACGATCAGGGTCAGGCGGGCGCCGTCGGCGCGCAGGCGGTAGCCGTCGGCGTCGCGGCGGTCCAGCCCGAGCCCGTCCAGCAGGATGTTGGCGGCTTGCGGGTCGTGCTGCGCCCAGGCGCCGCGCAGCGCCGGGCGGTAGAGCGGGCTGTCCGGCAGCACCGAATTGGCGCCGGGCAGGGCCAGGCCCTGATAGATCACCTGGTTGATCTCGTTCCGGTCGATCGCAAGCGAGAGCGCGCGGCGGAAGTCGGTGGTGCGGATCAGGCCGCGCAGTCCCGGCTCCGCGGCATTCAGATTGGGGTAGATCGCGAGCTGCGCGCCGCGCGCGATGGGCCAGAGCTTCAGGGCCAAGGTCTCGCGCGCCTCCGCTTCCTTCAGAAAGGCGGCGTCGCGAAAGGTCAGTCCGCGGTCCTGCAGATGGCTGTCGCCCGCGGCGGTCTTGGCCGGGATCAGCTCGGCGCTGGCGGCCTCCAGGACGATCTCGTCGACATAGGGAAGCTGCCGGCCCTCTCCGTCGACGCGGTGGAAGTAGGGGTTGCGGGCGAAGCGCCAGCGCCGTGTCGGCGGGGCATTGAGCAGGCGCCAGGGTTGCAGGGTCGGGTGGTCCGGGTTTGCCAGCAGGAACGGCCGGTCCCGCTGGTCGAACAGCGCCGGCCAGCCCTGCAGACCGGCTTCGGCCGCTTGCGCTTCCAGCAGCGTCTGGTCGGTGAAATCCGGATGGAACTGCCGAAGGTAATGGGCGGGACGATAGATGAAAGGCGGACGGGTGGCGGCCAGGGCCGGCAGGAACTGGTTGTTCGGCCGATCCCAGCTGAAGCGTACAGTCGTCTCGTCCAGAACTTCGAAGCTGGGTGGTTGGCCCTCCACCAGCAGTTCGGACGGCGGGCCGCCCGGCGAGAGTGCGGTGTTGTTGGCCACCTGCTCCCACCAGAAGCGGAAGTCCTCGGCGGTGAAGGGCTGGCCGTCCGACCAGCGGTGACCGGGCCGCAGCTTCAGGGTGAAGCGGCGGTTTTCCTCGACCTCCACGTCGAGCAGCAGATCGGGAACCAGTTGAAAGTCCTCGGTCCAGACCATCAGCCGTGCGTAGCCGAGCACCACAAGGTCGCGCGCGTCGCGGCCGCCGCGGGTCAGGAGGTTCAGGCGTCCGCCGTAGCGGCCGCTTTCCCAGTCGTCGCGCTCGGGCAGGTCGCTGCGCGGCTGCGCCGGCAGCCGCTCCGCCAGGGGCGGGAGCTGGCCCAGTTCCACGCGTTCGGCCAGGAACGGCGGTTCTTCTTGCGCGGCCGCTGGCGCGGGCAGGGACAGGGCCAGCAGAGCGGATGTCAGGACCGCCGTCAGGATGGGGATAAAAGCGCGCATCGGCCTCCTTTCCGGTCGCGGGCGACCCGCGACGGTAGCACGCCCCAATCTAGCCCAGGACGCTGCCGGCCGGGAGTGGCTGCATGATCGCGGCGACCATGATGGCCGCTTGAAGATGCCCGGATCGACTGGCATGTAGGGCCCGCGATTGCATCCGACTCACCCTCAAGCCCTCAGGAGCCCCGAATCCATGAAGATCTCTGCCCGCAATGTTTTTTCCGGCAAGGTTGTCGAGGTGAAGACCGGCGCCGTTGCTGCCAAGGTCAAGGTGGATATCGGCGGCGGCAACGTTGTGACCTCCATGGTGCTGGCCGATTCGGTGGACGACCTGGGCATTGAGGTGGGCGAAGAGATCAACGTGGTGATCAAGTCGACCGAGGTGATGCTCTCGAAGTAGCGCTCGGACATCGCCTCGGCTGCGTCGCAGGCCGGCTCTACGGCAGGCCCACGGTGGTGAAGCCGTAGCTGCCCAGGATCTCCTGGCCCGCCGGAGAGACGACGAAAAGCGCCAGCCGCGCCGCGTCGGGATTGTCCGGCGACAGCAGGGTCAGGCCGTAGTCCGCACCGACCGACAGGGCCTCTGGGATCGCGACGATCTCCAGCCCCGGGGTATCTGCCTTGGCCAGCACCGCGTTGGTGCAGTAGGTCAGGAAGATGTCGGCCCGGTCTTCCGTCATCACCCAGGCGTAGAGGTTGCGGCCCTCGGGGGCGGCGGCGCTGTCCGCCCCGCCGGTGAGCTGCAGGGCCTTGGCGTCCAGCGCGGCGAAGCTGCCCGGCTGGACCTCTTCGGCCTTCTCGAAAAGCTGCCAGGCATAGTCGCCGCTGGGGTCGGCCTTCGGCGTCGAGGTGCCGAGCCGGATCCGGTCCGACAGCATGCGCTCCAGCAGCGTCTCCGGCGTCACGCCCAGGCCGGGCTGGGTCAGGCCGCAGAGGCGGTTGCGGGCGAAGAGCACCACCGGTCCGCCCAGGCCTTGCGACTCCAGGGTATGGGGGTGGCGCATGTTGGCGGAGGCGAAGACGTCGCTGGCCTCGCCGCCCTCGATCCGCTCGCGCAGCAGGCCGGAGGGGCTGAAGGCGGTTTCCACCGCCACGCCCGTGCTTTCGCTGTAGGCGGCGGCCACGTCGGTCATGGCGGCCTTGAGGCTGCCGGCGGCATGCAGCTTTACGGCTTCGGCGGAGGCGGGCAGGGCGCCGGCGGTCATCATCAGGACTCCGGTGATCAGCGGCAGCGAGCGTTTCAACATGATGTGTCTTTCCCGAAGGCAGAAAAAAAGATGGCGGATCCGACCGTGCCGGCGAACCGAACGGCCGGACCCGCCAGTGGAGGGTAACGGTGTGAAAAAGAGACCCGTCGTGCTTCTTCTTTAGAGACGCCTTACGACTCGCCCTTCTTGGCGTTCGGGAAGAAGAGCTGTTGGTCGTTGAGCTCGTAGTCGGCGATCAGCCCCTGCCCGGCGTCGCCGGTCAGCCAGTCGACGAAGCTCTGGCCCATGTCGGCCTTCACGTGCGGGTGTTTCTCCGGGTTCACCAGGATCACGCCGTACTGGTTGAACAGCTCCGGATCGCCCTCGACCAGCACTTCATGATCCGCCTTGTTCTCGAAGGAGATCCAGGTGGCGCGGTCGGTCAGGACGTAGGCGCCCATGCCGATGCCGGTGTTCAGCGTCGCGCCCATGCCGGAGCCGGTTTCGCGGTACCAGGTACCGCTGGCCGCCTCGACGTCTACGCCGGCCGCGGCCCAGAGGTTACGCTCCTTGGTGTGGGTGCCGCTGTCGTCGCCGCGGCTGGCGAAGACCGACTCCGTCTCGGCGATCATTGTCAGTGCGGCGGCTGCGTCGCGCTTGCCGGCCACGCCGGCCGGATCGCCGGCCGGGCCGACCACCACAAAGTCGTTGTACATCACGTCGAAGCGTTCGACGCCGAAGCCCTCCTCGACGAACTTCTCCTCCCGCGCCTTGGCGTGAACCAGCAGCACGTCGGCGTCGCCGTCCCGCGCCTGCTGCAGCGCCTTACCGGTGCCGACGGCGACCACCCGCACCTCGATCCCGGTCTCCTCCTGGAATGTCGGCAGCAGGAAGTCCAGCAGGCCCGAGTTTTTCGTCGAGGTGGTCGAGGCCACGGTGATGAACTTGTCGTCCGCCTGGACGCCTGTGGCGACCAGCATTGCGGCGGCAACGAATGCCAACAGTGTCTTCATAATGAGAAACCTCCCTTAACTCTCGTTCCCCTGCGGGTCACTTGCTGTGGATCCTCTGCGGTGTCCGCTCGGCGTTTCACCACACCAGCTTGCCGGCCAGAAAGTCGCGCGCGGCCCGGCTGTTCGGCTGTTCGAAGAAGTCGCTGGCCGGTGTGTGCTCCACGACGCGGCCGCGATTGAGAAAGATCACCTCGTCGGCCAGCCGCCTGGCCTGGCCCAGGTCGTGGCTGGTCATGACGATCTTGCAGCCCTCCGCATGCATGGCCCGGACGATCTCCTCGATCGCCGCGGTGGCGGCCGGGTCCAGGCTGGCCGTCGGCTCGTCGAGGAACAGCACCTGCGGCTTCAGCGCCCAGGCGCGCGCCATGGCCAGACGCTGCTGCTCGCCGCCCGACAGGGTGCGGGCCTGCTGCCGGGCGTAGGCGGTCAGCCCGGTGCGCGCCAGCGCCTCCTCCCGGCGCTGCCGACGCTCCTCGCCCTGCACCCGATGCACGGACAGGGCGTAGTCCAGGTTGGCGGCGACCGAGCGGCGCAGCAGCACCGGCTTCTGGAACACCATCGACTGCCGCCGCGGGCCGCGCCCGGCGCGCTCCAGCTTGCGGTTCTGCCAGAGGATCTGCCCCGCCGTCGGCGCGATCAGGCCATGGGCCAGGCGAAGGGTCAGCGACTTGCCGGCCCCGTTGGGGCCGATCAGCAGGGTGACGGGCCCGGCCTCCAGGGTCAGGTCGAGCCCGTCGATCGGTCGCTTGCCGCCGACCTCGTAGACCACGCCCTCGAAACGGCAGGGCAGGATGCTGTCCCGGTAGGTCTCGCCGGCGGTGCGGGGAACGGACGCGACCTGTCTCATCGGCTCCGCCGTCATGCCAGCCGCGCCCGTGCGTAGCGCCGCACGCCCTCCGCCGCGGCGTTGATCAGCAGGGTCAGCAGCAGCAGCAGGATGCCCAGGCCCAGCGCCAGTGGCAGGGCGCCCTTGCTGGTCTCCAGCGCGATGGTGGTGGTCATGACCCGCGTCACATGGTCGATGTTGCCGCCGACGATCATCACCGCGCCGACCTCCGCGCTGGCCCGGCCGAAGCCGGCCAGGATCGCGGTGACCAGCGTCACCCGCCCGTCCCACAGCAGCGTCGGGATCGCCCGCGCCGGCCCGGCCCCCAGGGAGACCAGCTGCTCGCGGTACTCGCTCCAGAGGTCCTCGATCACCTGCCGGGTCAGGGCGGCGACGATGGGCAGCACCAGGATGACCTGGGCGATGATCATGGCCGTTGGACTGAACAGCAGGTTCAGCACGCCCAATGGTCCGGCCCGCGACAGGAAGAGATAGACCACCAACCCGACCACCACCGGCGGCAGCCCCATCAGGGCGTTGAGCAGCACGATCAGCGCGCCGCGTCCCGGAAAGGCGAAGAGCGCCACTGCCGCGCCCAGCGGCAGGCCGATCAGCGCCGCGATCAGCACCGCCGTCAGGCTGACGCGCAGACTCAGCGCGACGATCTCCCAGAGGTCCGCGTCGAAGGAAACGATCAATTCGAAGGCGGCCTGGAAGGCCGCGGCAAGGTAGTCCATTCGCTATCGGCTCGGCAGAGGTGGCCAAGAGGGGCATCGCGCAGATCGCTCGGGCTGAAGGCCTGCGTATCTATGCAGAAAGCTGTATGCGTTACAACCTTAGTCGATCTAGGGGAAATTCTGCAGGTTTGCGTGCAGCCGCCCGCCCTTGTACCGGCGCGGGCCGTGCCGCATATAGCGGGAAAAGCAAGGGAGGCCGCCGGTTCCATGGACCAGACGCTGGACCAGACGCTCGCCGAGACCCCAAAAAATCAGGACAGCGACCCAGGGACGCCCGCGGCACCGGTCCGCTTGGCGCAGAAGGGCAAAGCCAAGCTCGCCGATTCGGCGGCGCTGGGCGAGTTCCTGCTGCGGCCGGACCCGGAAGACCCGCGCCTGACCCAGGCGGTGCGCGGCATCGACGAGACCGGCCAGCCGATCGAGACCCGGGTGGTCATCGAACGGCCGCTGACCCTGTTCCTGAACGGGCAGGAGATCGTCACCATGATGACGATCGGCGACTATCCGGACTATCTGGCCGTCGGCTATCTGCTGAACCAGAACATGCTGCGCTCCGACGACGAGATCGTCGGCATCGACTACGACGACGAGCTGGAGGTGGTGGTGGTGCGCACCGCGCGCGCGACCGACTACGAGGAAAAGCTCAAGAAGAAGATCCGCACCTCCGGCTGCGCCCAGGGCACGGTCTTCGGCGACCTGATGGAGAAGTTCGACGACATCCGTCTGAACCCCGAGGCGCGGCTCAAGACCTCCGATCTCTACGCCCTCTCCAGAAAGATCAACGGCGCGCCCAGCCTCTACCTGACCTCCGGCGCCATCCACGGCTGCGTGCTCTGCCAGGGCGACCGGCCGCTGCTCTACATGGAGGACGTCGGCCGCCACAACGCCGTCGACAAGATCGCCGGCTACATGTTCTTGGAGGGCATCGGGCCGGAGGACAAGATGTTCTACACCACCGGCCGACTGACCAGCGAGATGGTCATCAAGACGGTGCAGATGGGCATCCCGATCCTGGTCAGCCGCTCCGGCTTCACCGCCTGGGGCGTCGAACTGGCGCAGCAGGCCGGCCTGACCCTGGTCGGCCGCGCCAAGGGGAAGCGCTTCATCGCCCTGTCGGGACCGGAGCGACTCGTCTTCGACAGCGACGGCAGCGACGCCCAGGAAGAGAGCCCGCGGCACCGCCGCAAGGGCAGCTACGAGGGAAGCCGCGAAAGCGACGGCAAAGTATGAACCGCATCCGGCACAAGGTCTGCGGCGTGCTGCTGGCCGGCGGCCTGGCGCGGCGCATGGGCGGCGGCGATAAGTGCCTGCGCCCCCTGGCCGGGAAGCCCATCCTCGATCACATCCTGGAGCGTATCCGCCCCCAGGCGAACTGCCTGATGATCAACGCCAACGGCGACCCGGCCCGCTTCGACGGCTTCGGCCTGCCGGTCGCTTCCGATGCGGTCGAAGGCTACGCCGGCCCCCTGGCCGGGGTGCTGACCGGCATGGAGTGGGCGGCGCGCCACGCGCCGGTCTGCGACCTGATCCTGACCGTGCCGAGCGACGCGCCCTTCCTGCCGCACGATCTGGCCGAACGGCTGGAGGACCGCATGATCGCGGAAGGGGCCGACATCGCCTGCGCCAGCTCCGGCGGCCGCACCCACCCGCCCATCGCCCTTTGGCCCGTCTCCCTGGCCGAGGAGCTGCGCGAGGCCATGACGGTGGAGGAAATCCGCAAGGTCGATATCTGGACCGCCCGCTACAAGGTCGCCGTCGCCGACTGGCCCACCGACCCCCTCGACCCCTTCTTCAACGCCAACCGCCCCGACGACTTGGCCGAGGCCGAGAAGATGCTGGCGGCGGCGGTGTAACGCCAAGCCAGCGTCCCCTTCCTGGCATCTCCTGACGCAAAAAGGGCGCGCCGGTTGGCCCGATGCGCCCTCTTCGTTCGTTCTATCGCGGAGCTTAGGCCGCCTGGCGCCGCTGGGGGCGGCCCTGGCGCTGGCCTCCGGACCGCTGGCCACCCTGTTTCGGCTTGCCGAAGCCTTGGTTGCGGTTCCGGTTGCCGCCGCCGCCGCCACGGCCACCGCGCTTCGGCGGCTGCTTCTGGGCGGCCGCGGCCATGCGGCGGCCTTCGGGGCTGCGGCGGTCTTCCTGGTCGAGTTGACCGACCACCTTCTGGATATCCTTGAGCAGTCCCAGTTCGTCGTTGGTGCAGAAGGAGATGGCGAGGCCTTCCTTGCCGGCGCGCGCGGTGCGGCCGATGCGGTGGACGTAGGCCTCCGGCATGTTCGGCAGCTCGAAGTTCACCACGTGGCTGACCTCCGGCACGTCGATTCCGCGGGCGGCCACGTCGGTGGCGATCAGCACTGGCAGCTTGCCCCGCTTGAAGCCCTCCAGGGCGCGGGTGCGCTGGCTCTGGGACTTGTCGCCGTGGATGGCCGCCGCGACCACGCCGCGGTCGCCGAGTTGCTTGGTCAGGCGGTCGGCGCCGCGCTTGGTGCGGGTGAAGACCAGGGTGCGCGAGAAGTCCGGCTGGCGCAGGAAGTCGATCAGCAGGTCGCGGCGCATGCCGGCGTCCAGCAGGTAGACCTTCTGGGCCACCCGCTCGGCCGTGGTCGCCACCGGCGTGACGGCGACCTTGACCGGGTCGCGCAGCAGGTCGTCGGCCAGGCCGGCGATCTCCTTCGGCATGGTGGCGGAGAACAGCAGGGTCTGGTGCTCCTGCGGCAGCCGGCCCATCAGCTTGCGGATCGGCGGCAGGAAGCCCAGGTCGAGCATGTGGTCGGCCTCGTCCAGCACCGCGACCTGGGTCGTATTGAGGCGGATGATGCCGTTGTCCAGGTGCTCGATCAGGCGGCCGGGGGTGGCCACCAGCACGTCGACGCCGCGCTTCAGGGCGCCGATCTGCGGCCCGTGCTTGGCGCCGCCGGTGACCAGCGCGGTCGAGATCCGCATGAACTTGCTCAGGGTCCGGAAGCTGGCCTCGATCTGGGCGGCCAGTTCGCGGGTCGGGGCCAGCACCAGCACGCGGCAGGTGCAGGGCGCCGGCCGGCCGCGCTGGGACAGCAGGCGGTGGAGGATCGGCAGGACAAAGGCCGCCGTCTTGCCGGTGCCGGTCTGGGCGATGCCCAGCATGTCGCGGCCCTCCAGCGCCGAGGGAATGGCCTGGGCCTGGATCGGCGTGGCTTCGGTGAAGCCGGCGTGCTTGACGGCACGCAGAAGAGGCTCGGCCAGGCCGAGCGTGTCGAAAGCGGTCATGAAGTCTGTCTTTCCTTCAGTCCAGCCGGCGGCAATCCAGTCAGGCAGCCGGAGTCGGTCGGACTCCGGGCGGGCGCACCGGCAGAGGTTGCGGGACACAAGTCCCGCGTTCCTGGACTTGGGTAGGTTGGAGAAGGCTTGGCGCTCCGGCAGGCGCTGGGCGCGGAAGGCGCGACAGCGGATACGCGGCAGGAGCGCTGCGAAGTCGGGGCGGAGACTGCGCAGGCTTTGCCGCCCCTGTCAAAGGAAACTGCACAGCCTTTGCTGCAACGCACCATCGCTAAGTCGGTTGAATCGCCGCCCTTTTCAAGGTTTCTCCCGTCTGGACGGGTAAAGTCCGACTCGCCGCGGCGCGGTCCAGGTTACGGTCCGGGGGTGGCCAGGGGATGGCCGGGGGGTGGCGCACTGCCGTCCTTCGGCGACAGATATCGGGAAGCGGAGAGAGTGGATGCAGCGGCGCGATATGCAATCCGAGAGCGGACCCGAGGCCGTCGCCGTGGTCGGCGGCGGCGCCTGGGGCACCGCCCTGGCGCTGACCGCCTTGCGGGCGGGGCGCCGCGTGAGTCTCTGGGCGCGCGAGCGGGAGGTGGTCCAGGCGATCGAGCGGCGTCGCGAGAACCCGGTCTTCCTGCCCGGGGTCGCGCTGCCGGAGTCCCTGATCGCCAGTGACGACCTGGCGGAGGTCTGCGCCCGCGCCGAGGCCGCGCTGCTGGTGGTGCCTTCGCAGTTCCTGCGGGCCGTCGCCGAGCAGGTCGAGGCGGTGCTGCCGAGGGGCGTGCCGGCGATCGTCTGCGCCAAGGGGATCGAACGCGAGACCGGCCTGCTGATGACCCAGGTGGTCGAGCAGGCGATGCCGGGCCGGCCGCTGGCGGTGCTTTCCGGCCCCACCTTCGCCGCCGAGGTGGCCGCCGACCAGCCGACGGCGGTGACGCTCGCGACGGCGGAGAAGGATGAGGAGACGCTCGCCACGCAGTTGGCCGCGGCGCTCAGCACGCCGACCTTCCGCATCTATGTCAGCCACGACCCGGTCGGCGTGGAAGTCGGCGGCGCGGTGAAGAACGTCATCGCCATCGCCTGCGGCATCGCCCAGGGCGTGGGCTTCGGCGCCAACACCCGCGCGGCGCTGATCACCCGCGGCCTGGCCGAGATCAAGCGCTTGGCCGAGGCTCTGGGCGGCGCGCGCGAGACGGTGAGCGGCCTCGCCGGGCTGGGCGATCTGACGCTGACCTGCTCCAGCGAGCAGTCGCGAAACTTTTCCTTCGGACTGGGCCTGGGGCGCGGCGAGACGGCGGAGGCCCTGCTGGCCGGCCGTCCGGCCGTGGTCGAGGGCGTCGTCAACGCCGTGACCGTGACGGACCTGGCCCGCAAGCTGGGTGTCGAGCTGCCGATCTGCGAGGCCGTGCGCGCCGTGGTGCACGAGGGCCAGCCGATCCCCGAGGCCATGGCCGCCCTGCTGCGCC
>JANQPZ010000271.1 GCA_028285215.1 Rhodovibrionaceae bacterium
ACCTATCTGTCGGATCGCTTCTCGGACATCACCGGCTACCCGTCCAACGCCTTCATAGGCCGCTCCCGGTTCGACGTCGCCCAGGCGGATCTGAACGACCCCTTCTGGGCATCCCACAAGCGCGATCTCGACCAGCATCGACCCTTTGCCAACGTTACCTACAGAACGCGGCTAGACGGCGCCGCCCGTTGGCTCAGAATCAGTGGGCGGCCGCGCTTCGACTCGAATGGGAACTTCGTCGGCTATCGTGGTCTGGGCACCGATGTAACGAAAGAGGTACTCGCGGAGCAGCGGCAAGAGCAAAGTCGCCAACAGCTGCAGCGAGCGATCGACGCGATCTCCCACGGCGTCGCGTTGTTCGACCCCGACGACAGACTGCTGGCCGTAAACGCGGCCTATCGGGACATTGACCCGGCTCTAGCCGAGGCGGCCAAACCGGGGATCTCCTTTGCAGACCTCACCCAGATCGCTGCCGAAGCAGGTCTCTATAAGAATTCGGACGGCTGGCCCGTCGAACAAGTCGTCGCCAGACGTCTCGCTCAGCGCCGTCCCGATGAAACGGTCGAGCAAAACTACGCCGACGGCCGTGTCGTCCAGACGAACGAGACCAGGCTAGGCAGCGGCGAGACGCTGCTTCAATGGATGGACGTGACCGGTTTTCGCCGTCGCGAACGGGCTCTCGCTCTCCTGATCGAGGCGCGAGCGCGCGAACGCGATGTCATCGATGCGGCGGCCGAAGCTCTGGCGGTTGCGCTCGACTATCGTTGGGGCGCCGTCGTTCAGCTTGTCGACGGCAAGCGCGGACGCGTTCTGGCTATGTGGGACGGACACAAAATCCAGGGGGGCATGGAGTACGACCTGGCCGGGACGCCCTGTGCGGAAGTCTACGTGAACAGCAAGTGCTATTACCCCGACGACGTGGCAAGTCACTTTCCAACGGACAAGATGCTGTCGGATCTAGGCGCCGAAGCCTTCGTCGGCCGCGTTCTTTACGCCGAAGACGGCTCCGCTTGCGGCCATGTGCTTGCCTTCGACGATCGACCCGACGGACTCGAAGCGCGCGAGGACGACCTGGTCAATCTGATTGCGAACTGGGCTTCAATTCAGCTGCAGTGGCAGGAAACCGCCAAGGCCCTCGCCGACAGCGAGACGCGCTTCCGCGACCTGGTTGAGATCGATACCGACTGGTATTGGGAACTGGACCGCAACCTTCGTTTCACCTTCGTTTCCGACGCAACGCAGCAGGTTACCGGCCGCCCTGCAAGCGCTGTGCTCGGCAATACGCCTTGGGAGGCGACAGGCGGTGACCCGACCTCTGCCGCCTGGGCCCAAATCGTCACCGATCTAGAGGCACAACGGTCATTTCGTGAGGCGCATCTTCCCATCGAGCGACCGAATGGCAGCGTCCGCTATCTTCGCCTGAGCGCACGGCCTTTGTTCGATAACGGCGAGTTCACCGGCTACCGGGGCGTCGCCGCAGACGAAACCGCTCAGATCGAGGCTCAACAGGCACGAGAGGAAAGCAACCAGATTCTGAGCGCTATCGTGGAGAATATGCCGGAAGGCGTCAGCATCGTTAACGGCGATCTCCAGGTTCTACGCTACAATCAGCGCTTTCTCGAAATGCTGGACTTGCCGGCCGAAGTCCTGCGGCGGAATCGCTTCGAGGACGTCATCCGCTTCAACGCGGAACGCGGCGACTACGGGCCGGGCGACGTCGAGGAACTGGTTCGTGAGCGGGTGGTGCCCGCACGGAACCCGAAGCCCCATCGCTTCGTCCGGGTGCGGCCGAACGGAACGGCGATCGAGGTTCGCGGCAACCCGCTTCCCACAGGGGGGTTCGTCACCACCTACGCCGATGTCACGGAGCACCAGCGCGTGCAGACGGCCTTGCAGTCGTCGGAGGCGCGCTATCGCCTGATCTCGGAGCTGACATCCGACTTCCTCTACTCCTACCGGATCGACGCCAAGGGGCGGAGTGAAGTCGAATGGTTCGCAGGGAATCTTCCCGAGGGCTTCATAATGCCCGGCAACGACGGTGGTCAGGCAGTTTCCTGGTACGACTTGATTCATCCGGACGATCATCACACGCTCCAGGAAAGACGGAGACGGCTTGAAGCCGGCGAGCCGTCGATCGACGAGCTCCGGATGGTCGCGCCCGACGGCTCCGTTCGCTGGCTCAAGTCGGTCGCTCGCCCGGAAAAGGACCCGGAAAGCGGGCGCTTGATGAGAATCCTGGGCGCGGCCCAGGATATTACCGAGCGCAAGCGCGTCGAGTTGGCGCTACGCTCTGCAAAAGAGGCGGCAGAGATCGCCAACCGCACCAAGTCCGAGTTCCTGGCCAATATGAGCCACGAGCTTCGGACGCCGCTGAATGCGATCATCGGTTTTTCGGAAATCATGAAAAACGAAACGATGGGCCCCTTGGGCGGCGAGAGGTATCGCGCCTACGCGGAGGATATCTGGGACAGCGGCACGCATCTGCTGAACATCATCAACGATATCCTCGACGTATCCAAGGCCGAGGCGGGTATGCTCGATCTGAGCGAAGAGGAATTGATCGTTGCGGATATCGCAGGTGCGGCGCTGCGCCTCGTTCGCCAACGCGCTGAGGCAAGCGGCGTTAAGATCGACGTCTCTCTGCCTGAGAAACTGCCGACGATCTGGGCTGATCAGCTTCGAATGAAACAGATCCTGCTGAACCTGCTTTCGAATGCCGTGAAGTTCACACCAGCAGGCAAGCGGGTCTCACTACGGGCCGAGTTGCGCACCGACGGAGACCTGGCCATCGAAGTCGCCGACCAGGGCATCGGCATTTCGGAGGAGGACCTGGAGCGCGTTCTGGAGCCCTTTACCCAGGCCGATTCCAGTCTCAGCCGCCGGCATCAGGGGACGGGCCTGGGCCTGCCGTTGACTCGGGCGCTTCTGGAAATGCACGGTGGCGAGATGCAGCTCGAGAGCGCGAAGGGCAAAGGGACGGTCGCGACGATCACTCTGCCCGCCAGCAGGTTGACACGCACACCGCACTCTCCAGCGTCGCTGGCACCGTCCCAGGCCGACTGAAGTCTTCCTGGCAGTTCGATCGCGTCGCACCGCGATCAGGGAGGGCCGCTCAAATCGGCCGGGATATCAAGTCTCCAATCTCAGACGCCGGCGCAAAGTCCGCGGCGAAAGCCAACAAGGCGCGGTCGGCTTCGCGTGGGGCAATTAATGAGATGCCGAGCGGGCAGCCCCGAACCTCGGCGAGCGGTAGGCTGAGCTGAGGCAAACCCGCCAAGCCGGCAATGCAGGTGAGACTGAGCACACGGCTTCTGTGGTCGCGCAACGCGGCCGCATCGCTCGACGTCAAAGGAGCGATGTTCGGAGCTGACGGCAGCACCATCAGCGTCCCCGGCGTCAACAGCGTTTCGAGACGCGCAGCGAAAGCCTCTCGCGCGTCGGCGGCGCTGGCGGCCGCTTGCTCTTCCACTGTCCGAACCCAGTCGAAGCGCTCCCCAATCTCAGGACCGAAGGCCGGCTTCACTTGCTCGATCCAGGTTCCGTGCACCTGCCAGATCTCATGCGCCTGGATGGTACGAAACCGGAGCATCCAGTCCCCGAGTCCGCCGCCGGGCTCGCCGACGGTCACAGGCTCGACCTGTCCGAACCGCCGAGCGAGCCGCTCGACCTCGGGCGCGAGCGCAGCGGCGGCCTCGGGCTCGGCCAGAGCGACAGCGTCCTCGGCAATCAACAAACGCGTAAAGGCGTGGGACTCGCGATCGGCGTCCAAAAGAACGCCGCCCAGTCGTGCCAGGGTCTTCGCATCGCGCGCAAACCAGCCGACCGTATCGAAGGACGGTGCCAGAGGCATGATCCCCTGGAGCGGGATACGACCGTGCGTCGTCCGAATTCCGAAGAGGCCGCAATAACTGGCGGGAATCCGCACAGATCCCCCGGTATCGCTCCCCAAGGCAACATCGGCGAGACCGCCGGCCACCGCAGCGGCGGAGCCGCTGGAGGAGCCACCCGGGATGCGGCCCGGAGCGTTGCTGTTTGTCGGGGTCCCGTAGTGAGCATTCTGGCCGTTCAGACTGTAAGCCAGTTCGTCGGTAACGGTCTTGCCGACCGCCGTCGCCCCCGCCGCAAGCAGCAGGTCGACCACCGGCGCATGTGCCTTGGCCGGATCGTGGCTGCGCAACCAGTCAGGATTGCCGCAGCCGGTGACCTGCCCTGCCGTATCGAAGATGTCCTTGATCGCGAAGCTCAGGCCGGCAAGCGGACCGACACCCTTCGGTTCCAGAGTCAGACGCGGGCCAGGAACGAAGGCGCCAAGCGGATCGGCACCTGCCGTACCACCGAAATCGAACCGTCCATGGGTCATGAACCGACTAAACCCGACGGAGCCCTACAGTGTCCAGATCGTAAAGACCGCAGATGCGCGTTCAGGTCTCTGTCTGCTCCGGCCCCGGCTCGCCGTTTGGCGCCTCGGGATTCCGTTTGCGGCGGATGATGATGTCACCCTCTTCCGTGATCTCGGGCGCCTCGTACTGTGGGATGGAGTCCAACAACAGCTCCATTGCCCGCATCAGCTTCTCGATGGAGTCGCGGGCCAGTTCTCGCGCCTCCGTTCCCGGATCGGAACGCTCTTCCTCAGCACTGAGAGCCGCGACGGGAGTAACGGCAAACAAGCAAAGTGCTGTCAGTACGGTCGTGTTGCGAAGCCATCGCATGTCGATCACTCTATCACAGTCCTGACCGAACGCTCGGGTTTCACTCGGTATCGCCATCTTTCGTCCCGGCGCGACATACCGCGCCGGAGCAGAGGGATCCCAGCCATCCGGCCTTCCATCCATCGTCTGACGCTTAGAGTACCGTCTTGGCGGTCCAGCCCACACGGCTTGCCCCGTCGCTTCACGCAAGGCCAGAATGTACGCCGTCCAGATCGTTCTTGTACCACGAGGATAACTTAACAATGACCAGCGATCCGGCGCTCTTCAGCGCCCAAGAGCTGTTGCGCGCCTTTGCGGCGAAAACCCTGTCGCCCGTCGAGGCCACTCGGGCATCGCTGCAGCGCATCGATCGGCTGAACGACCGGCTGAATGCCTTCTGTCTCGTGGATCATGAACATGCGCTGAAGGCTGCGGAAGCATCCGAACGACGCTGGATGGCAGGTGCTCCGGTTGGACGGCTGGATGGCGTGCCAGCCACGGTCAAGGACGTTGTCCAGGCCAAGGGCTGGCCCACCAAGCGCGGCTCCAGGATCCTCGCAGACGCAGGCAGCGACGCTGAGGATTCTCCAGCCACAGCGCGCCTGCGCGCTCATAACGCTGTACTGCTCGGTAAAACTACAACCCCCGAGTTCGGCTGGAAGGGCGTGACGGACAACCAGTTGACCGGGCTCACGCGCAACCCCTGGAATCCCGCGATGACCCCTGGCGGGTCCAGCGGCGGGGCGGCAGCGGCAGCGGCTGTTGGGATGGGTGCATTGCACATCGGAACCGACGGCGGCGGCTCGATTCGCATTCCCTGCGGTTTCACCGGCATCCCCGGCTTCAAGCAGAGCTTCGGGCGGGTTCCGGCCTGGCCGCTGAGTCCCTTCGGCACGGTCTCGCATGTCGGGCCGATGGCGCGCACCGTCGGCGACTGCGCACTGATGCTGACGGTCCTGGCGGGGCCGGACGGCCGCGATCCCTACAGCCTTCCCGACGACAACGCAGACTACACGGATGGGTTGGAGGCCGGGGTTGCCGGCTTGCGCATCGCCTTCAGCCCGACCTTCGGTCCGCACGCGGTCCATCCAGAAATCGCCGCGGCGCTTGCGACGGCCGCTCAGACCTTCGCCGACCTCGGCGCCGAGGTGGAGCAGCCGGATCTGAACGTACCGGACACCGCCGACCTCTTTCGAACCGTCTGGTTCTCCGGCGCCGCAAACCTGTTTCGGCGTTTCACGGCGGAGCAGGTTGCGCTGATCGATCCCGGGCTCCAGGAGGTCGCAGCCGAGGGAGCGACCTACAGCGCAAACGACCTGCTCGACGCCGTGGCGGGGCGGGAAAACCTCTCGGTCTGGATGAACCGACTGCACAGCAACTACGACTTGCTGCTGCTGCCGTGCCTGCCGCTTCCGGCGTTCGAGGTCGGTGAGGAAGTGCCTCCAGGCTCAGAGATGAAGCGCTGGACCGAGTGGACACCCTACACCTACCCCTTCAATCTGACCGGCCAACCCGCGGTGAGCTTGCCTTGCGGCCTGACCCAGGCGGGCCTGCCCATGGCGATCCAGTTGGTCGGGCCGCGCTACGCCGATGCCTTGGTCCTGCGCGCCGCCCACGCCTTCGAAACAGCCATGCCCGCAAAGCTGCCGCCGCTGGCAACGGAGACCGTTCCAGCATGACGCCGGCAGGTGCCGTGGCAGCCGGCCATCCACTCACGGCCGAGGCAGCGCTGGAAGCGCTCGATGCGGGGGGATCGGCGGCCGATGCAGCCGTTGCCGCCGCGGTCGCTGCCTGTGTGGTCGAGCCGGTGCTCGCTTCACTCGGCGGCGGCGGCTTTCTGCTATGGGCTCCCGCCCGGGGTGCTCCCGTGGTCTACGACTTCTTCGTCGATACCCCGCGCCGACCGAAACCGCAATCGGACCTCGATTTCCAGGCGGCGCTCTGCGACTTTGGCACAGCCACTCAAACCTTTCATATCGGGCGGGGTGCGGTCGCCGTACCCGGGATGATCCCGGGCCTGGTAGCGATCCAGCAGGAACTGGCCCGCTTGCCTCTCGCCCGCTTGCTGCAGCCTGCCGCTCGCTTCGCCCGTAACGGCTTCGAGCTTTCTGAGCTGCAAGCCTACATCTTCCGAATCGTCGAACCGATCCAAGCCCATAGTCCAGCTCTGGATACGCTCTTCCGCAGCGCGGATGGCCGCCGCCTGGAGCGCGGCGACCTGCTCCGTCAGCCGGAACTGGCCGAGAGTCTCGATCTCATGGGCCGCGAGGGCGCGCGACCCTTCCTGGAAGGAGAGCCGGCCAAGGCCTTCCTTGCTCTCATGAGGGACGGTGGACACCTGGAAGCGGAGGACCTGGCGGCCCAGCAGGTCAGGCGCCACCAGCCGCTTCAGCGTCATCATGCCGGGGCGGAGATTCTAACCATGCCGGCTCCCTCTTCCGGCGGTCTCCTGATCGCTTTCGCACTGGAGCTGTCGGAGCATCTGGAGGCCGAGGCCTTCGGAAGCCCGGATCACTTGGTCGGTCTCGCCCGGATCATGGCCTTGACCGACCGCGCCCGTCGGGAGAGCGGCCTGGCCGCAGCTGCCGGCGAAGTCGAAGAACAGGCAGCCGCCCAGCGGCTAGGCGAACCTGCGATGCTCCGGCGCTACGCCCAGGCAGTCGCCAGGGCCCCGCAGATCGCCCGCGGAACGACCCACATCTCCGTTGTCGACGGCGACGGCAACCTTGCCTCCGTCAGCCTGTCCAACGGCGAAGGCTGCGGCCATCTCTGGCCGGGCACCGGTATCCATCTCAACAACATGCTGGGCGAAGAAGATCTCAATCCGCACGGCTTCCACCGTTGGCCAGCGGGTGTGCGCATGGGCTCGATGATGGCGCCGACCGCGGCTCGGCTTGCAGACGGGCGGCGTGTCGCACTCGGCTCCGGCGGCTCGAA
>JANQPZ010000275.1 GCA_028285215.1 Rhodovibrionaceae bacterium
AAAGGCTCACCACCCAGCAAATCTACAAACTGCTTCGGAAAACTCAAACGCGACAAAGGCCACAAACGCGTCCCTGATCCACCTGACATAACAACGGGATACAGCATGTCTCGCCCCGAATTTTCAAAAGCGACCTAGAGCAGAATCGCCTTAGGTGAAATCGCTGGTGCGGCCCCATCTCAGGCGTGAATCGCTCTCTAAAGCTGGTCGTCTATTCTCTGTATTTCGATAACAATTTAGGAAAACTCCTGCGAAACACCCCTTTACCGACCGCCTCGATCAGCACCGTCTGCATAGCAGATGCCGGGTGAAACCGCAGTTCGCTGCGATACTTACCGTGCCGCTGACGGAAACGCGTTGCGAAGCCCGGCCAGCCATTTCTCGGCTAGCTGTCTCCCTTCGGACCGGTCTTCGTCGCGTAGACGATGAAGTCGGATCGCGGCGTATAGCTGTCGTAGAGCCGACGGCCGGCGTAGTTGAACTCCTGAGTCAACCAGCGCAGCAGCGGCCATCCCCTGTGTCGAGACGCCTCCAGCGTCGCGTCGATCAAGGCGCGGCCGACCCCGCGTCCGCGCACCGCCGGATCGGTGAAGAGATCTGAGAGGTAACCGACCTCGTTGGCGCCCAGTGTCCGAGCCATCGGTTGGTAGTGAGCGAGACCGACGATCCGTCCCTCGAGTTCGGCAACCAAACCTTCGACCTCATGATCCGCGTCGAACAGCCAACCCCAAACCCGCTCGACCACTGCTTCATCCGGCGGCACGTCGTAAAACGTCATGTAGCCGCGAAACAACTCCGCCCAGCGATCTTTGTCGGCGGCAAGCGGCGGACGGCAGAGGATTTGGCTCATGACGACGTCGTTCCTTTCGGTTTCCGCATCAGAGGGACTTCGTCTTCGAAGGCGCGGCGCCGACGATCGTGCGCTCCTTGCGCGCCTTCAGGCCGGGCACGATCAAAACCATTGCGACGGCCGAAACCACTAGAGCAAGCGCAACAAACTTCTGTACCGCCGGCGGTTCGCCCAGCAGCAGAATGGCGCTGACGACGCCGACAACCGGAATCATCAATGTCCCGATGGCCGCGACGGGCGCCGGCAAGCTGGCCACCAGCGTCACCCAGGCGTAGTGGCACCAAACCATCGGAAACAAAACGTGGTAGGCGAAGACCAGCAGCACCTGCGTCGACGGAACGGGCAGATCCCAGGGCCGCTCGACCAGCATTGCACCGAGAACGGCAGGCGGCGCCGAAATCGCGAGCATCCAGCCCGCCAGGGCCAAAGGCGGCAAAGACCAGCTGCGGCGCTTGAGCAGCACCGTCCCGACGGCCCACGACATGGCCGCACCCAGCGTGAGCAGCGAGCCAAGCGGCGAGCGGGTCACGTCGAGCAGATCCTCGCCGAGCAGCAATGCCAAGCCCGCCATACCCAGCAGAAGCGCCCCCGCCCGCTCCCACGTCAACTTGTCGCCGAGGAAGGCGATCGACAGCAGGGTGGCCCAGACCGGCATGGTGAAGGCGATGATGGCCGCCCGCGAGGTCTCCGTATTGAGCTGACCGAAGGCTGCCAGAACGTTGAAACCGAACACCGACAGCAGCGCGACCAGGATCAGCGGCGCCCATTCGCCCACGGCCGGCCGCAGCCGTTCGCCACGGAGTCTCGCCAGCCCGAGCAGGACCGCCGCGCCGCCGACGAAGGCCAGCATGCGAATCGTGAAAGGCGGGATCTCCGTCAGAATGATGCGGACAGCCGGCCAGTTCAGCCCCCAGAAGAGGCCGATCGACGCCAGCAGCGCCAACTCTTTCCAACCGACATGACCGCGTGCCCTGGCCGTCATGCAAACGTCTCCGGTGACAGCTCGACCCCTCGCGCTCTAGCCTGCCGGAGATGAGCCGTCTGCGCCTTGCCGTTTCGGAAGACCTGCCCCGCGTCCGCGAAATCGTGGAAGCGGCCTACGCCCCCTACATCCCGCGCATGCGGCAGCCACCGCAGCCCATGCTGGACGACTACCGGGCACGGCTGTCGGCCGGCGAACTCCAGGTGCTCGAAGAAAACGGCCGGGTGATCGGCCTGCTGGTCCTGATCGACCGCCCCGACAGCCTGCTGATCGACAACGTGGCCGTCGATCCGGCCGCCAAGGGCAGAGGCTACGGCCGCACTCTTCTGGCCGCTGCGGAGACAACAGCGGCGGGCCGGGGCTTCTCCCGCCTGACTCTCTACACCCACGTTACCATGACGGAAAACCAAGCGATCTATCGGCACTACGGCTGGCGAGAGATGAAACGCATCCGCGAGAACGGCTTCGAGCGTGTCTATTTCGTCAAGGACCTGGCGGTCTGAGTGGGCCGCATTGCCGAGCCGCATCACCTGGCGCCTTCGAAGCCCTTGAGAAAGCTCACCAGGTTGTCGCCAAGTTCGGGCGCAAGGTAACCGCCCTCCTGAATCAGCACGGTCGGCAGGCCGAGTCCGGCAATCACGGCGCCGATCTGGCCGAAGCCGGGCGTCGTGATGGCCAGCCCCCGCAAGGGATCGCCCTCATAGGCATCGAGACCCAACGCCACCACGAGCGCACCGGGCGCGAAGGTCCGGATCGCTGCAAGGGCCGATTGCAGTGCCGATAACCAGCCGGCATCGCCAGTGCCCAGAGGCAAAGGAATGTTCAGATTATAGCCCTCGCCGTCGCTCTCGCCACGCTCTGCAGCATGTCCCCAGAAGAAGGGATAGAAGTTCTGAGGGTCGGCGTGCAGCGAAATGGTGAGCACGTCGGAGCGTCGCCAGAAGATGCCTTGGGTGCCGTTACCGTGATGCACATCGACGTCGAGGACCACCACCCGTTCGTGCGCCTGGCGCAGATGCTGGGCGGCTATGGCCGCATTGTTGAGAAAGCAGAAGCCGCCGGCCATGTCCGCGTAGGCGTGATGGCCGGGCGGTCGACAGAGACCGTAAACGTGATCCCCGCCATCGAGAACGAACTCGGCTGCCGTGACGGCGACATCCGCTGCAGCGCAAGCCGCCTCGAAAGTCCCGGCGCCGATCGGGCAGGCCGTGTCCGCCATGTGCCAGCCGGCCCGGCCGATGATCGACTGCGGATAGGTCGGGGGATAGCGGCTGGGGTGAATGTTGGCAACGATCTCCGCCGAGGCATCGCCCAATGCCTGCCAGTCCCTATGGGCCGTTTCGAGAAACTGCAGATACTCGGGCGTGTGCACGGCCGCGCGCGGACCGGGGCCAAAACTCTCGGGCCGAAGAACCTCGTGCCCAGCTTTAGTGGCCGCAGTCAGCAGTTTTTCGGCCCGTTCGGGCTGTTCCGCGCTCGGCTTGGGAACCCCGCGCACCAAGAAGAACTGGGGGTCGTGCAGCCTGTGTTTGTCCGTTTGGACGATTTTCATATCCCGCCTTTCTCTGCTGGGGGTTTTTCGTCTGAAAGAGAGTCGTCGCGCGTTTCGGGAGCACCGCGCTCCGCGAAGAAGCGCCGAACCTCTTGCCACCCGACCCGAATGTGATGGTCGATCTCAGCATCGAGCCGCGCGGTATCGCGCATTTTCAGCGCCTCGATCAGCGGCCGATGGGTCTCGGCGATGCGGTGCGGGTCTTCGTAGAGCTGCCCGATCAGAACGATGATCATCCGGATCTCGCCGGCGATATCGGTGAAGAGTTTGAGCAGCTTTCGGTTGCCCGAAGCTTCGCAAAACAACAGATGGAAGCGCAGATCCGCCTCGACCTGAGCCGCGACCGCGCCCTCTTCCGCCAAACGGAACAGAAGTTTGAGCTGGTTTTCCAGTCGCTCCAGATCCGCAACGGTGGCGCGCTGGCAAGCCAGTTCACCTGCATAGCGTTCCAACGCGATCCGTAGACCGTAGAGATCGTCGATCTCTTCCAGCGAGAAGTCGCGCACGAAGAAGCCGCGGCGCGGATGGGCGACCAACAGTCCACGTTGCTCCAGCCGGCGGGCTGCCTCGCGCACCGGCGCGCGCGAGATGCCAAGTTGCCGGGCGAGCGCCGCCTCGACCAAGCGCTGGCCGGGAGCCAAGCGTCCGTCGCAGATTGCACGCGCCAAACGATCGGTCACCTGCGCGACCAGATCGTTGGCTTCCAAGGCTTCGAATGCGGCTGCTGGTGTGGCCCTGCTGTTCTCGGCCGCAGCCTCCTGCAGAGCTGGCCGGCGCCCATCCATTCCGGCGCTCGACCCTCGGCGCTTCTGGTCCATGCTCACCCGCCTCATCGCTCCCCGCTCTCAACCCTAGGCAGCCAATTGCCGACTGTCGACAGTTTAGCCTTTATCCAATAGCAATGCCTGTGGCACGCTTTCGGAAAATCCAGGATCGGGGCTGCGGACGTCCGACCTTCAGCCCGCGATCGCATAGACAGGAGAGCGGCATGACCTTGGCATCTTCAGCCCTCCGAGGCTCGACGCGCTTCGGCGAAGCGGAGTGGCAGGCGCGCGTAGACCTCGCCGCCGCCTATCATCTGGTCGCGTTTTTCGAGATGCACGACTCGATCTTTACGCACATCTCGGCGGCGGTCCCCGGTGAGAAGGGCCACTTCCTGATCAATCCCTACGGCAACTGGTTCGACGAGGTAACGGCCTCGAACCTGGTCAAGATCGACATCGACGGGCGGGTGATCGACGATCCGGCCGGCTTGGGCATCAACCCCGCCGGCTTCACGATTCACTCCGCCGTCCACATGGCCCGGCACGATGCCGGCTGCGTCCTGCATACGCACACCGAGGCCGGCGTCGCGGTGTCGTGCCAGGCCGACGGTTTGCTGCCGGTCAATCAGTGGGCACTGCAGTACTACGGCAAGGTGGCCTACCACGACTACGAGGCCATCGCCCTGGATCTGGACGAGCGCGAGCGACTGATTGCGGATCTGGGCGACCAGCCGGTCATGATCCTGCGGAACCATGGCCTGATGACGGTCGGCCGGTCGATTGCCGAAGCCTGGAAGCTGATGTTCAACCTGGAGCGTACCTGCAAGGCCCAGCTTCAGCTTCAGGCGAGCGGCGCCGCCATTACGCCGGTGCCGGAGGCGGTCTGTGCCAAGACGGCCAAGCAATACTGGGATTCCTACGATGCCATGGCGTCCGGCACGCAGAAGGACATCGAGTGGGCGGCTTTCCGCCGTCTGCTCGATCGCAAGAGCCCCGGCTACGACAGCTGATAAGATCGGCACCGGGGGATAACAGGGAGCTTTATCTTGGGACAGGGAGACTCTTAACATGCTCAAGCGTTTCTGCACGCTCGCGGCCCTTGCCGCGGCGACGGCGCTGACGGCTCCGGCGGCCTTGGCCGAAGAGCCGAAGTCCGGCGGCGTCATGAACGTGGTGATTCAGCCGGAGCCGCCGGGCCTGATGCTCGGCGTGACCCAGAACGGCCCGACCCAGATGGTCGCCGGCAACATCTACGAAAGCCTGCTGCGCTACGATACCGACCTGAACCCGATGCCGAGCCTGGCGACGGCTTGGGAGGTGAACGAGGACGGCACCGTCTACACCTTCACGCTGAAGGATGGCGTGACCTGGCACGATGGCGAACCCTTCACCGCCGCCGACGTCGTGTTCTCGGCCGACGTCTTCCTGCGCGAAACCCATCCGCGGCTCCGCGTCTCGCTGCAGCACATCGAAAGCATCGAGGCCCTGGACGACACCACGGTCCGCTTCACGCTGAAGCAGCCCTTCGGTCCTTTCATGGGCATCTTCGAGGTCGGCACCATGCCGATGGTGCCGAAGCACATCTACGAGGGCACCGACTTCAAGAACAATCCGGCCAACAACACACCGATCGGCACCGGCCCCTTCAAGTTCGCCGAATGGGAGCGCGGATCTTTCATTCGTCTGGTGAAGAACGAGGACTACCACGTCGAAGGCCAACCCTATCTCGATGAGATCTACTGGCATGTGATCCCCGATGCGGCAAGCCGCGCGGTGGCCTACGAAACCGGCAAGGTCGACGTGCTGCCCGGCGGTTCGGTCGAGAACTTCGACGTGCAGCGCCTGACCGAGTTGGACAACTCCTGCGTCACCGGCAAAGGCTGGGAGTACTTCGCGCCGCACGCTTGGCTCTGGGTCAACAACCGCGAAGGCCCGATGGCCGACCGGCGTTTCCGCCAGGCGATCATGTACGCGCTGGACCGCGAGTTCGCCAAGGACGTGATCTGGAACGGTTTGGGCAACGTGCCGACAGGCCCGGTCAGCTCCAAGACGCGTTTCTTCGACGACGACGTCCGGCAGTTTCCCCACGACCCGGACAAAGCCCGCGCCTTGCTGGAGGAGATGGGTTACGACGGCACCGAGATCCGCCTGCTGCCCTTGCCCTACGGCGAAACCTGGCAGCGCTGGGCCGAAGCGGTGCGGCAAAACCTGCAAGAGGTGGGTATCGAGGTCGAAATGGTCGCCACCGACGTCGCCGGCTGGAATCAGAAGCTGAACGAGTGGGACTATGACCTGGCGTTCACCTATCTCTATCAGTACGGCGATCCTGCGCTTGGCGTGGCCCGCACCTATCTTTCCACGAACATCGCCAAGGGGTCGCCCTGGAACAACGTTCAGGGCTATGCCAATGAAGAGGTGGACCGGCTCTTCGCCGAGGCCGCCGTCGCCTTCCCCGATGAGAACCGCCAGTCGCTCTACACCGAGGTGCAGCAGGTCCTGGTCGAGGATGTGCCGGTGGCGTGGTTGCTGGAGATCGAGTTTCCGACGATCTATCGCTGCGATGTCAAAGGCCTCGTCGACACCGCGATCGGCGTGAACGACGGCTTCGTGGACGCCTGGCTCGACCGCTAGGCCGGCCGCTTTGGGCTCTTCCCGTTCCCTCGCACCTGGCAGGTAGCCGGGGCGGAGGAATGGGAGGCGGTTCTTCATCTTTCGCAGCGATTTTCCGCAATCTCTCGTCGGGGCGGCGTGCAGAAGCTCTCATTCATTGCCAAGCGTCTGGTCAAAGCGGTCTTTGTGCTGCTGGCGATCGTGGTGCTCAACTTCTTCTTGATCCGGGCGGCGCCCGGCGATCCGGCACAGGTCATGGCGGGGGAAGCAGGCGCTGCCGACGAGATTTTCATCGCCCAGCTTCGCGAGCAGTTCGGCTTGGACAGGCCCCTGCACGAGCAGCTTCTGATCTACGTCGGCGGCATCGTCACCCTGGACATGGGTTACAGCTATCGCCAGCAACAACCTGTGGCGGATCTGATCTTCGACCGGCTGCCGGCGACGCTGATTCTCACCGGCACGGCCTTCGTCATTTCGATTCTGCTCGGCGTCCTGCTCGGCGCACTGGCGGCGGCGCGGGTGGGAAAGTGGACGGATTCCCTGATAACCGTGGTGGCGCTGGTCTTCTATGCGACGCCGCTGTTCTGGATCGCCTTGATGGCCATTCTGCTGTTCTCCGTGCAGCTGGGATGGCTGCCGGGCTTCGGCATGGAATCCGTCGGCGCCGGCTACAGCGGCTTCCAGCGGGTCCTGGACGTGCTGCAGCACTTGGTCCTGCCGGCGACGACCCTCGGCCTCTTCTTCATGGCGATCTACGCGCGCCTGACCCGCGCCTCCATGCTGGAGGTTATGGACATGGACTTCGTTAAGACCGCACGTGCGAAGGGCCTTCCGCCAGGCCGCATCACCCGGGTGCACGTGCTGCGCAACGCGATCCTGCCCGTGATCACGCTGGCCGGCATTCAAGCCGGTCAGCTGGTCGGCGGCGCCGTCTTGACGGAGACGGTCTTCGCCTGGCCCGGTATCGGACGGCTGATGTTCGATGCGCTGTTACAGCGGGACTACAACCTGCTGCTGGGCGTCTTCTTCGTCTCTTCGGCAATGGTCATCCTCTTCAACCTGGTCACCGACGTCGTCTACACGCTGGTGGACCCGCGCATCGAACTGAAGTGATCGAGCTGACGTGATGTCGACCGCTGCTGCATCTCCCCGCTCCGCCCAAGCTCAGGCTTTCCGGGATTTCTGGAAACGTTTTGCCCGCAACAAGGGCGCGGTCGTCGGCGTCGTTATCCTGCTGGCCGTGGTGGTGCTGGCCGCAGTCGCGCCGCTGATCTATCCGCAGAGTCCCTGGTCTATGGTACAGCGGCCCTTTCTGCCGCCGCTCGCCGTCGACGGCTTCCTGTTCGGAACCGATACCCTCGGCCGCGACATCGGCGCGGGGCTTGTGCACGGCGCGCGAATCTCTCTGCTCGTCGGTATCGTCTCGACGGTGGTGGCGCTAACCATCGGCGTCACCATCGGGGCGCTGGCCGGCTACTACGGCGGCTTGCTCGACGACGCGCTGATGCGCTTTACCGAGTTCTTTCAGACCATTCCGAACTTCGCTCTGGCCATCGTGCTGGTTGCGATCTTCCAACCTTCGATCACCTCGGTCATCGTCGCGATCGGTATCGTCTCCTGGCCGCCGGTGGCGCGTCTCGTACGCGGCGAGTTTCTCTCTCTCAGAAGCCGCGAATTCGTTCAGGCCTCCGTAGTGCTCGGCCAATCGAATCTTCAGATCATTACGCGCCAGATCCTGCCCAACACCCTCTCGCCGGTGATTGTCATGGCCTCGCTGATGATCGCTCAGGCGATCCTGCTGGAGTCCTCTCTCTCCTTCCTCGGCCTGGGCGATCCCAATACCATGTCCTGGGGCTATATGATCGGCGCGGCCCGCACGGTGATCCGGCAGGCCTGGTGGATGTCATTCTTCCCCGGCGTGGCGATCCTGCTGACGGTGCTCGCGCTCAACCTTGTCGGCGAAGGGCTGAACGACGCGCTCAACCCGCGCCTTGCCCGGAAGGGCCGCTAGCATGAGCAAAGCCGCGATGGGCGACGCACCGCTGTTGCAGGTGGAGGACCTTTCGATTTCTCTCCCGCCCGGGGCCGAGCGCCCGCTGGCGGTCGAGAAAATCTCCTTCGAGCTGGCGCGGAACGAGATCCTCTGCGTCGTCGGCGAGTCCGGGTCGGGCAAGTCGATGTCGGCAAACGCCATCATGGGTCTGCTGCCGCGCCCGCACGTTCACCCGGTGGCCGGCGCGATACGTTTCGAAGGGCGCGATCTCCTGCAGCTGAGCGAGGTCGAACTGCGCGACCTGCGCGGCAGCCGCATCGGCATGATATTCCAGGAGCCGATGACGGCGCTCAACCCGCTGATGCGCATCGGCGAGCAAATCTCCGAGGTCTTCGACGCCCACGGTCTGCTGACGAAGCGCGAACGCAAGGCCCGCGTCGTCGAGCTGCTGCGCGAGGTCGGCCTGCCGGACCCGGAAACGCTTGGCGAGTCCTACCCTTTTCGCCTGTCCGGCGGTCAGCGTCAGCGCGTCATGATCGCGATGGCTCTGGCGCTGGAGCCGGCGATCCTGATCGCCGACGAGCCGACGACGGCACTCGACGTAACCACCCAGGCGCAGATCCTGCAGCTGATCAAGTCGCTTCAGGAACGACACCATATGGCGGTGATGTTCATCACCCACGATTTCGGCGTGGTGGCGGAGATCGCAGATCGCGTCGCGGTCATGCAGTTCGGCAAGATCGTCGAGATGGGGCCCGCGCGTAAGGTGCTGAACGATCCGCAGCATGACTATACCCGCCGGCTGATCGCTGCCGTGCCGCACTTCGAGCCGCCGGACCGGCGGAGCTTGGAAGGCCCTCCCTTGCTCTCGGTCAAGAGCCTGGAAAAGACCTATGTCACCGAGCGCGGCCTCTTCACCGCAGGGCGGCGGGTTCCCGCAGCGCAAGCGGTCTCCTTCGACATCAAGAAGGGAGAGACCCTTGGGCTCGTCGGCGAGTCCGGCTCCGGAAAGTCGACCGTGGGCCGCTGCATCGTTCGCTTGCTGGAGAGCGACAGTGGAGAGATCCGCTTCGGGGAGATCGACCTGGCACGTCTGAAGGGCAGGGCCCTGCGTCCGCACCGGCGGCACGTACAGATGATCTTTCAGGACCCTTACGCATCGCTGAACCCGCGGAGCAAGGTCGGTACCATCGTCGCCGAGGGACCGATGGCCCACGGCACCGATCGCGCGACGGCCATGGCGCGCGCTGCGGAGCTGCTCAGGTTGGTCGGTCTCGACGCCACCGCCGCCGAACGCTTCCCGCACGAATTCTCCGGCGGCCAGCGTCAGCGCATCGGCATCGCCCGCGCGCTGGCCTTAGACCCGGAGCTGTTGGTCGCCGACGAACCGGTCTCCGCACTCGATGTCTCCGTGCAGGCGCAGGTCCTGGAGCTGCTTGCCGAGATCAAACAACGGCTGCAGCTCTCTATGCTCTTCATCACCCACGACCTCCGCGTCGCGGCGCAGATCTGCGACAACATTGCGGTGATGAAACTGGGACGCATCGTCGAGTACGGTCCCACGCGCAGGGTCTTCAAGGACCCGCAGCACAGCTATACCCGGGAACTGCTGTCCGCCGTGCCAGGCCGGCACTGGAGCATTCCCGAGGTGTCGGTCGAAGCGGAGCGGCAGGCGGTCCGGTCATGACCTCGCTGGACGCGCAACTGTCTCAAGACATCCTGGCCGCGGTCGAGGCGGGGTTCGAGGATCAGGTCGGCTTCACTCAGGATCTGATTCGCCTGCCCTCGCTGCGCGGCCAGGAGCAAACGGCCCAAGACTTCATGCATCGCGCCTTGAGCACGCGTGGGTACGCCGTAGACCGCTGGACGATCGACGTCGAGGAGATCATGCACCATCCCGGCTTCTCGCCGGTCAAGGTCGACTACAGCCAGGCCCTCAACGTCGTCGGTACCCACCGCCCGCGCGACGAAATCGGCCGCTCTCTGATTCTCAACGGCCACATCGACGTGGTGCCAACCGGTCCCGCCGACATCTGGACCGCCCCGCCCTTCGAGCCTCGCCGCGACGGCGACTGGCTCTACGGCCGCGGTTCCGGTGACATGAAAGCCGGCCTCGCCGCCAACATCTTCGCCCTGGATGCATTGAAACGCATGGGCTATCACCCGGCCGCGACGGTCTACCTGCAGTCCGTGGTGGAAGAGGAATGCACCGGAAACGGCGCCCTGGCCTGCCTGGTACGCGGCTACAAGGCCGATGCCGCGATCATACCGGAACCGGCAGACGACAAGCTGGTCCGCGCCAACGTCGGCGTGATCTGGTTCCAGGTGAAGGTCCGCGGCGTCCCGGTCCATGTCCGCGAGGCCGGACGCGGCGCCAATGCCATCGAGGCGGCCTACCGTCTGATCGAGGGACTGCACGGGCTGGCGGAGGTCTGGAACGATCGCAAGAGCCAGAATCGCTACTTCGAAGACCTGGATCATCCGATCAACTTCAACGTCGGCAAGATAGAAGGCGGCGACTGGGCTTCCTCCGTCCCTGCCTGGTGCACCTTCGATTGCCGCATCGCGCTCTATCCCGGCGTGAACCCCGCGGCGGCCGCCCGCGAGATCGAGGACTGCCTGCGCAGGAGCGCGGCCAAGGTTCCCTTCCTGGCCAACAACCCGCCGGAGGTGGTCTACAACGGCTTCTTCGCCGAAGGCTATGTGCTGGAGGAAGGCAGCGCCGCCGAGCAGACCCTCGGACGCGCGCACGCCACCAGCTACGGCCAGACGCTGGAGTCCTTCGTCACGCCCAGCTATCTCGACGCGCGGGTCTTCGTGCTCTACCAGGACACGCCCTGTCTCGTTTACGGACCTTACGCAGAGGCGATTCATGGCTTCGACGAGCGCGTCAGTCTCGCATCGGTCAAGCAGGTGACAGGTACCATCGCACTCTTCATCGCCGAGTGGTGCGGCCTGGAAAAGGCATAAGATGAGAGGCCGGCCGCGTGTCCTTACGGGCCAGCTTTGGCAGGAATCCCATTCCTTCAATCCGCTCCTGACCTCTGCCGCCGACTTCGCTGTCGAGCGCGGTGCAGCCTTGATCCCTGCGAACCGCGAGGCCGGATCGGCGCTCGGCGGTATGCTGCGTGCGGGCGACGCGGCCGGTGTCGAGTGGCTGCCCAGCGTCGCGGCACGCGCCCGGCCCGGCGGTCCGGTGGAGGAGACCGTTTTCGCAAACCTGGCCGAGGAGATCCTGGAAACCGACGGGCCCGATGCGGTTTGTCTGGAGCTTCACGGCGCCATGCTGTCCAGCGAGCGGGACGACTGCGAAGGCGATCTGCTGACGGCCTTGCGCAGAAAGCTCGGGCCGGAGGTGCCGATCGCCGTCGCGCTGGACCTGCACGCTCACGTCACACCGGCGATGGCCGCAACCGCTGACATCCTGGTCGCCTACAAGACCAACCCGCACGCCGACATGGCCGAAACGGGAGCCAAGGCTTTCGCCTTGCTGCAGGAGATGATGACCGGCGGTTTGCGGCCCGTTCGCGCACTCGCCCGGCTTCCCTTCCTGACGCGCGGCAACGACGAGACCGGCCTGGGTCCCTTGGCGGCGTTGCATGCGGAGGCGCGCGCGCTCTCCAGGGCTCAGCCGAAGCTGCGCGACATCTCCCTCTGCAACGTCAATCCCTTCGTCGACGCACCCGGCGTCGGTCAGGCGGTGCTGGTCACGTCCGACGACGATCCGGGCGCCGCCGGGGAGGCTGCGAGGCGCCTGGCCGAACGTCTCTGGGATCTGCGCGACGCCTTCGTCCAGGTCTTGCCGTCGATGCAAGCGGCGCTGTCTCGTGTGCGCGCCGAGCCCGCCAGCCGACCTTTCGTACTCGGCGATCAGGGGGACCGGGTTCTGGCGGGCGCACCCGGCGACGGCACGGCCCTGGCGCGCCTGGCTCTGGAAGGCTTTCCAGACTTGCGTATCGCCTTGCCCCTCTTCGACCCGAAAGCAGTCACCGCCTGTGCCGCTGCCGGCGAGGGCGCCAAGATCACCCTTGCGGTGGGCGGAGAAGTTACACCAGGCCAGACGCCTGTGGAGGTGACGGGTCAGGTGGGACGGCTCGGAACGGGCCGCTTCACCCACAGCGGCCGCTACATGAGCGGCGTGCCGGTCGATATCGGCCCCACGGCGGTGCTGAACGTCGATAGGTTGACGCTGATCCTCACAAGCAAGGCGCCTTTCGTGCAAGATCCTGCAGCCTACGAGAGCCACGGACTGTCGCTATCCGATCTGGACGCGGCGGTCGCCAAGTCGGGCAACCACTTCAAGCTGGCCTTCGCCGGACGCGCCACACCGCTGGTGGTCGACACACCCGGCCTCAGCCGGTTTCAGCCTGCCGACTTTCCGTTCAGCCGCGCGAGACCGATCCATCCGCTCGACGCGTTCGAACTCGAAACCATTCCCCTTCAGACCTTCGGAGGTACCGCATGAACGGCGTCCTGGTCAGCGCCACTCTGAAGCTGGACCGCCTGTTTCGACAGGCCTTTGCTGCAGAAGACTCCTCTGTCGAACTCTTTTCGCCCGAAGGGGTTCGCGATCCGGCCGCTATCGACTTCGCCCTGGCTTGGCGACCGCCGCACGGCATCCTCAAACGCTATCCCAACCTCAAGGTGGTCTGCTCCATCGCGGCAGGGGTCGACAACATCCTGGCCGACCCGGAGTTACCCAATGTACCGGTCGTACGCATGGTGGATCCCGAGCAAGCCGAAACCATGGCGCTCTTCGTGATCTGGCATGTGATCTGGTACCAGCGGCGCTTCGATCTCTATCTGGAGCAGCAGGCCAAGCGCGTGTGGCAGCGCCAGCCCCAGCGCAGTGCAGGGGAGACCACCGTCGGCATCCTCGGTCTCGGCCGGATGGGCGCGGTTGCCGCGGAACGCCTGGCCGGGCTCGGCTACCCCGTGATCGGCTGGGCGCGCGGCCCGAGAGAGCTGCCGGGCGTCGAGGTCGTAACCGGCTCCGAAGGCCTGAAGACGCTGCTTGCCCGTGCCGATGCCTTGGTCAACCTGCTGCCCCTCACGGCGGAGACTAACGGGCTGCTGGACGCCGACTTCTTCGCAACGATGAAGCCCGGCGCCTATCTGATCCAGATGGGCCGCGGACCGCATCTGGTGGAAACGGACCTTCTGTCGGCCATCGACAGCGGCCACCTGACGGGCGCCTCGCTCGATGTCTTCGAAGAGGAGCCCTTGCCACCGGAGCATGCCTTTTGGGCGCATCCCGGTGTCCTGGTCACGCCGCATTGCGCCAGCGATGTAACCACAGGGCTGGTCGCGGCGCAGACCCTCGCCGCCGCCCGGGCCGCCGTCTTGGGCCGACCCATTCCAAACGTCGTGGACAAGACCGCAGGCTACTGAGCCGGGGGTTGGTGCCTCTGGAGCACGATCGTCTTAGGCGGAAGCGCTTCGCTTCCGCCTAAGACGCGAATCGCCCTCTAAACTTGTTATGAGAGTAGGATTCACGCCTCAGTTGGGATCGCCAGAGCGAGTCCACCTGAGGCGATCCTGCTCTAGCGCCGATCAAAAGCCAGCTTCGCGGCGAGACTGAAGAACACGAAACCCGTGAGATACCGCAGAGCGCGCGCGACAGAGGCGTTGCGCGCCAGAAACTGACCGATGCCCCCGGCAAAGACTCCGACCAGCCCGTTAATCACGGTCCCGCCGACATTGAGGATCGCACCGAAAATCAGAAACTGCAGCAGCACCGAGCCCTGAGACGGATCGACGAACTGCGGCACCAGTGCAAGAACAAACAACGCGACTTTCGGATTGAGAAGGCAGACGAAGATGCCGGTCCGCCACGCAGAGATCGCGCCCCTTCGCTCAGTCGCCGCGGGTTCGAGAGACCCTATCGGTTCTCTCAAGGCCGCAACGGCAAGCCACAGCAGATAACAGACGCCGGCCCAGCGGATCGCTTCGAAAGCCAAAGGGTGAGCGGCGATCAGTGCGGCAAGGCCGAGACCGGCCGCTAGCGCGTGAACGAAGAATCCGGTCGCAATCCCCAGCGACGCCGCGAAACCCGCTCTGGGCCCCGACTTGATGCCCTGCCCGAGACAGAACAGCATATCGGCACCGGGCGTCAGATTGAGGGCAAGCGCGATGGGAATGAAGATCAGGAGCGTCTGAGTGTCGACGATCACCGTCCAATTCTCCCGAACACAGTCTCCCGATAGGAAAGCCGTTCGAGACGGCTCGGGGCGAAACACTCTTCGGATAAACGCCTTAAGCTATCTCCGGCGAGCCACTGAACGACACCAGCGGCTCGCCGGCCATGAGACAGTCGGTCAGTTCTTCGACTTGTCGACCAGAGCGTTTTCGGCAATCCAGGGCATCATACCGCGCAGGCGCTGCCCGACCTCCTCGATTCCGTGTTCGGCGTGGCGGCGGCGCGTGGCCTTGAAGGAGGGCTGGCCGGCCTTGCATTCGGCGACCCAGTCGCGGGTGAAACGGCCGGCCTGGATGTCGTCCAGCACGCGCTTCATCTCCGCCTTGGTCTCTTCGGTGATGATCCGGGGGCCGGTCACGTAGTCGCCGTATTCCGCGGTGTTGGAGATGGAATAGCGCATATTGGCGAGGCCGCCCTCGTACATCAGGTCAACGATCAGCTTCACCTCGTGCAGGCACTCGAAGTAGGCCATCTCCGGCGCGTAGCCGGCTTCCACCAGGGTTTCGTAGCCAGCGACGATCAGAGCCGAGAGACCGCCACAGAGTACCGTCTGCTCGCCAAAGAGATCGGTCTCGCATTCCTCGCGAAAGCTGGTCTCGATAATGCCCGCGCGGCCGCCGCCGATGGCACTGGCGTAGGAGAGCCCCAGCTCGTGCGCGTTCCCGCTGCTGTCCTGATGCACGGCAATCAGGCAAGGCACGCCGGCGCCGCGCACATACTCGCTGCGCACCGTGTGGCCGGGACCTTTCGGTGCGATCATGAAGACATCGAGGTCGGGGCGCGGCTCGATCAGGCTGAAATGGATATTGAGGCCATGCGCGAAGGCGATGGCCGCTCCCTCCTTGAGGTTCGGAGCCAAGGAATCCCGGTAGAGATCCGCCTGCAGCTCGTCCGGCGTCAGGATCATGACGACGTCCGCCCAGGCCGCGGCCTCGTCCGGCGTCATCACAGTGAAGCCCGCACCTTCCGCCTTCTGCGCGGTCTTGGAGCCGGCGCGCAGTGCGATGCGGACCTCCTCGACACCGCTGTCGCGCAGGTTCATGGCATGGGCATGGCCCTGGCTGCCGTAGCCGACCACGACCACCTTCTTGCCCTTGATCAGATTCACGTCGGCGTCGCGATCGTAGTAGACGCGCATGGGTACCCTATCCTCCACCTTGTCTTTGGCTAAGCGCGACAGCGGGTCGACCGCCATCGAGCGCGTTTCAGGAAATTGCGCACGCCGCAGTGCGGACGCAAAAAAACTGCGCCGGGTTCTAGCCGTCCGGCCGCGGCGACGCAACCTGCAGAAGCCGCAGATCTGAAGTGCAGGTCAGTCCCGCGCCACAGGCGTCATGATGCCGAACGTAGCGCCGCTAGGGTCTGCGACCATGGCGATGCGGCCGACTTCGGGCACGTCGAAGGGCGGCTGCAAGACCTTGCCGCCCAGCGCCCCGACCTTCTCGCAGGCGGCATCGCAATCCTCGACCGTGACGTAGACGACCCACTGCGGCGGCTTTCCTTCGAACTGCGGTCCCTCCATCTGGAAGGCACCGGCCAGATCGGTCTCGTTCCGTCTCCAAACCCAGTAGGTACCGCCATCCGGCATCGGCCAGGCCTTGGCCTCCCAACCCAACAGGCCACCGTAGAAGCCCGTCACGCTCTCCACATCGCTGGTCGCCAGCTCGTTCCAGGCAATCTCCCCATGGGCCATCGGCTCTTCCTTCCCGCAGCAGATCTTGTATCCGAGACCCAGGAGTATGGCGGAGCCCCGTCAGGCTGCCTATGACGTTTCAAAGACGTCTGTTCAGGCCTGTGCTGCGGCGTGAACCGCGCCGCTACAGGCTGTCCTTGCCGCGGGCGATCGCAACGACGCCCGTGCGGCTCATCTCCACCATGCCGAGCGGCTTCATCAGCTCGATGAAACGATCCAGTTTGTCGGGCCTATGAGCCGCTTCGAAAATGAAGAAGTCCAGTCCCGCGTCCACCACCTCCGCGTCGAAGATGCCGGCAATGCGCAGGGCCTCGACCCGCTTGTCGTCGATGCCCGACACCTTTACCAGCGCCAGCTCGCGCTCGACGTAGGGACCTTGCAGACTGAGGTCAGCGACGCGGTGGACCGGCACCAGGCGGTCGAGCTGCGCCTTGATCTGTTCCAGCACCTGCGGCGTCCCGGTGGTGACGACGGTGATCCGCGACAGACCCATTTCGCGCTCGACCTCGGTCACGGTCAGGCTCTCGATATTGTAGCCGCGCCCGGAGAAGAGGCCGATGACGCGCGCCAGCACGCCTGGCTCGTTGTCGACCAAAACGGCGATCGTGCGCCGTTCGACGCTGTCCTGCAGGGGTGACACTGAGAAACTCGCCTCGGGTGTTGAGAGAGCGCCCTTCGACAGGCGCCCAGAAGACTTCGCCGGCGTTCCTAGCCGCAAAGGCGAGACAAGAGCAAGCCCGATGGCCGGGAAACCGGTTTCGCCGCCCCGCGCCTCGGCACCGTAAGTGCGGACTAAACCAGAACCATGCCCTCTTCGCTGATCGGCTTGGCTGCCTTGTCGTCCGGCCCCAGGAGCATCTCGTTGTGAGCCGCCCCGGAAGGAATCATGGGGAAGCAATTCTCCTCCTGCGCCACACAGCAGTCGAAGATAACCGGGCGCGGGACCTCCATCATCTCCAGGATCTTGTCGTCCAGGTCCCCGGCCGTCTCGGCACGGATGCCCACCGCGCCGAAGGCCTCGGCCAGCGCAACGAAGTCGGGCAAGCTGGCACTGTAACTCTCGGAATAGCGCGCGCCATGCAGCAGCTCCTGCCACTGGCGCACCATGCCCATCCACTGATTGTTGACGATGAAAACCTTCACCGGCAGGCCATACTGCGCGAGGGTCGACATCTCCTGGATGTTCATCAGGATGGAAGCCTCGCCGGCGACGTCGATCACCAGCGCATCGGGATGGGCGATCTGCACGCCCATCGCCGCGGGGAGGCCGTAACCCATGGTTCCAAGACCGCCGGAGGTCATCCAGCGGTTCGGCTGCTCGAACTTGAAGAACTGGGCCGCCCACATCTGGTGCTGGCCGACCTCTGTCGTGATGTAGGTCTTCCGCCCCGCCTTGGCCTCCTGTTCGGCCGTGAGCTGATAGAGCCGCTGGATCGCGTACTGCGGCTTGATGATCTCGCCGGTCTGACGATAGCTCAGACAGTCGCGCCCACGCCAAGCCTCGATCTGCTTCCACCAGGCCTCCTGCGCCTTGGGACTTGGCGGCGTGCGGCGTTTCCACTCCGCGATCAAGGCGCGCAGCGCCGCTTCGGCGTCGGCGACCACCGGCAGCTCGACCATCACGTTCTTGTTGATCGAGGAGGGATCGATGTCGACGTGGATCTTAATCGAATTGGGTGAGAAGTCGGCCAGGCGCCCCGTCACGCGGTCGTCGAACCGGGCGCCGACGTTCAGCATGACGTCGCAGTCGTGCATGGCCAGATTGGCCTCGTAGGTCCCGTGCATGCCCAGCATGCCGAGAAACTGCGGGTCGCTGCCGGGCACGGCGCCGAGGCCCATCAGCGTATTGGTGACCGGCGCACCGGTCAGGTGCACCAGCTCCGTCAGCAGGCGGCATGCCTCGGGACCGGCATTGATCACACCCCCGCCGGCATAGATGATCGGCCGCTTCGCGGCCGCAAGCAGATCGACGGCCTTGGAAATGGCCGAAGGGTCGGGCTCCGTCTGCGGGCGGTAGCTGCGGTGGACCACCTGGTCCTTTTCGAGATAGCTGCCCTTGGTCTGCAGCACGTCCTTCGGCAGGTCCACCACCACCGGCCCCGGTCGTCCGTGAACGGCGACGTAGAAGGCCTCGTGCAGAGTGCGCGGCAGATCGCCGACCGAACGGACGAGATAGTTGTGTTTGGTGCAGGGCCGCGTGATGCCGGTGGTATCCGCCTCCTGAAAGGCGTCGTTGCCGATCAGGTGGGTCGGCACCTGCCCCGTCAGACAGACGATCGGGATGGAATCCATCAAGGCATCGGTCAGGCCGGTCACCGCGTTGGTCGCCCCCGGTCCGGAGGTGACCAGCACCACGCCCGGTTTGCCGGTAGAGCGGGCATAGCCCTCCGCCGCATGCACTGCGGCCTGCTCGTGCCGGACCAGGATGTGGCGCAGGCTGTTCTGCTGAAACAAGGCGTCATAGATCGGCAGCACCGCGCCGCCCGGATATCCGAAAACGACCTCTACGCCCTGGTCGACCAGCGCCTTGATGACCATCTCCGCGCCGCTATACGCATCTGCCTGGCTGTCGATCGCCGGCTTGGCGGCAGCCGCGGAAGCGGCTTGCGGACTGGAAGCCTCGGGGGCGGCCTGGGAGGCGGTGGCGGACATCGCGTCAAATCCTCGCGCAAAGCTTCGCGGGCGCGGTAAGTCCCACGTTTGTTTTGAGATTTCTCACGGCCAAGTCAGTCAAGGCCATTGAATTGAAGTTTGCCTAGGCTAGCCTTGCGGACTCAAATCGTCAATAGGAGTTCGTCAATTTTCGAAAAGATTTCCGGCATAAGCCGTTCAGAAAATTTCGTTTCCATAACGCATATGTTTTCAATATGTCGCAAAACCTGGGTGCGCAGCCAGGTTCTCTGCCGTTTGGCGTAGCGGCGGGTTGCTTGCTGCGCTGCGGCAACCGCTTCATCCAGCGTAATCTTTCCCGCGAGATGATCGCCCAGTTGGGCGACGCCGAGCGCTTTCATCGCCGGCAGGCGAGGATCGAGCCCGCGCGCCAGCAGCCGACGCACCTCGTCCAGCGCCCCGGCCTCGACCATCGTACGGAAGCGCGCATCGCAAGATGCCACCAGATCGTCGCGTGGCGGCAGCAAGACCAGCCAAACAAAGCGCCAGGGTGCCGGTCCGGTTGCGTTCGAAGCCGCCTGCCAGTCCGACAGTCCGCGGCCCGTCGCTTCCAGAACCTCCCAAGCCCGCTGCAGACGCTGAGCGTCGCGAGGATGGAGCTTGGCAGCCGTGCGCGGATCACGCGCCGACAGCTCCGCATGCAGCCCGGCCGGACCGATCGCGGCGAGACGCTCAGCCGCCGCAAGGCGCAGTTCGGCCGCAACGGGCGGGAGTTGTGCGATCCCTTCGGTCAGCGCCTTCAGGTAAAGCCCGGTCCCCCCGCATAGGAGCGGCAGTCGCCCCCCTGCCCGCGCCCTTGCCATCTCCTCCAGGGCCAAGCCGCGCCAACGACCTGCCGAACAGCGGTCGGCCGCGTCGAGCACGCCATAGAGGCGATGCGGTACGCGCGCTCGGGCGGCAACATCCGGCTGCGCCGTCAAGATCGGCAGATCGCGATAGATCTGCATGGAATCCGCATTGATCACGCTGCCCGACAGACGCTCGGCCAGAGCCGCAGCCAGGGCGGATTTGCCGCTGGCGGTCGGGCCGGCGACGATCAGGGCAGGCGGTCGGGAGGAGGGGTCGGTTTCCGTCATCTCTAGCGGCTTGTATCGCTCCGGAGTGCTCGCTATGAGAGGCGCGCCATGTCTCTTGTCCTCACCCTGATTGCCGACCCGAGCCGGCGCAAGCTTTCCGCGGCCGCGGTGGAAGCCGCACGTACGGCGCTGACGGCAGGTGGCGCCGAAGTCGGTCCCACGGACTGGCTGTCGCCAGAGGAAGCCTGCGACCTGCCCTTCGAGGGACTGAACCCGATGGACGGCGAGCGGCTCGTGCGCGAAGCCCTGGGCGAGCTGCCTTTGGACCTCGCGGCACAGCCGCAGGCGGGGCGACGCAAGGCGCTGCTGCTCGCCGATATGGAGTCCACCATCATTGGCGAGGAGATGCTGGACGAACTGGCGGAAGTGGTGGGTTTGCGGGCCGAAATCGCCGAGGTCACCGCGCGCGCCATGGCGGGAGAACTCGACTTCGAGGAGGCGCTGCGGGCCCGCGTCGGCAAGCTCGCCGGCCTCCCGCTGACGGAGTTGGAGAAGGCCGCGGAGCGCATGACCTTCAATCGCGGTGCACGGCAGACGATCGGCACGCTGGCGGCGGCAGGGATTCCCTGCACCCTGGTTTCAGGTGGCTTCACGATCTTTGCCGACCTCGTGGCCGAGGCCTGCGGCTTCTCGGCGGTCTACGCAAACCATCTCGAGATCGAGAAGGGCGCCGTCGCCGGACGCGTGCAGGAGCCGATTCTCGGTCGCGAAGCGAAGCGCCAGACCCTGGAGCGCCTGAGTGCCGACCTCGGCGTCACGCCCACCGCGGCCTGCGCGGTCGGGGACGGCGCGAACGACCTGGGCATGCTGAACGCCGCCGGCCTTCGCGTCGCCTACCGCGGCAAACCGGCGGTGCGCGCCTCGGCGCGCTATACGCTCGATGTCGCCGACCTCACCGGCTTG
>JANQPZ010000285.1 GCA_028285215.1 Rhodovibrionaceae bacterium
CAAGGCGTTTCGGCAGCTTCTCCAGGCTGTCGTCTTCTTCGCAGGGTCCCTCGACCTCCGACGGCAGACTGTAGCCCTTCTTCAAGCCCAGCAGCCCGGCCGCCAGCGTGGCAGCCGCAGAGAGGTAGGGATTGGAGAGGCCGCTGGCCGCCCGCATCTCCAGATGGGTCGCCTCGTCCTTCGAGGCCTTCATGCGCACCATGGCCGTGCGATCCTCGATGCCCCAGGAGATGTTGGAGGGCGCGAAGGTGTGCGGCGCCAGCCGGTGGTAGCAGTTCGGCGTCGGCCCGATCAGCGGCATCATGGCCTTGGCATGGGTCAGGATGCCGGCGGTGAAGGCCCGCGCCGTCTCCGACAGCCCGTCCGGATCTCCGGCGTCGAGAAAGGCGTTGGCGCCGCTGTCCTTGTCGAGCAGCCCCATGTGGACATGACAGCCGCAGCCGGCGCGGTCGGCCCAGGGCTTCGACATGAAGGTCGCTCGGTAGCCGAGCTGGTGGCAGAGCTCCTTCACCGTGGCCTTGAAGGTGAAGGCCTTGTCCGCGGCGGCCAGACCGACGGCCGGCCCGAAGTTGATCTCGAACTGGCTGCCCGCGTACTCGCAGTTATGGGTGATCAGATCGACGCCCTGGGCGATCAGCGCATCCATCAGCGGCTCGATCCCCTCGACCCAGTGATTGCGGGTGGAGTTGAAGATGTGCAGCCCCTCGAAGAAGGGCTCCAGGGTCTCGCCGTCGAGCAGGTAGAATTCGAACTCGTGCCCCATCTTGACGGAAAAGCCCAGCGCCGCCGCCTCGTCGAGCAACTTCCTGAGGACGAAGCGCGGCGCGGCCTCCACCGGGCTGCCGTCGTTGAAGGTCAGATCACAGATCACCTTCCACATGCCCTCGATCCAGGGCACCGGCTGCAGCGTGGCGAAGTCGGGCCAGAGCTTGGTGTCGGCGTAGTTGATCTCCTCGTTGAGGCCGGTGCCGGGCACCACGCTGGCCGCCGTATCCAGGGCCAGGGTTCCGCCGTAGAGGTTCAGGCCGCGCTCGGCGTAGTCGCGCACCTTGTCGATGGGTATGGTCTTCGAACGGCTGGTCCCGTGGGTGTCCGGCAGCTCGAAGCGGACGTACTTGGCGCCCCGATCCCTCAGCGTGTCGACGATCTCGGAAACCTTCTGCGCTTCGGCCATGCTGCTGCCGTGCCCCCTGTTGCCCTGCCTCGTCACGCAGGCTAGAGCGCGATCGTGCCAAGGGGAAGCAGCCTGGCTTCAGCTTGGTACGTGAATCGCACTCCAAACTTATGAGAGAGCGAGATCGTCTTACGTGGCGTCACCTAGGACGATCCTGCTCTCGCCCGCCTGTCGCGTTATGGGGAGGCTAGCGCGGCGGTTCTTTGAAGTACAACGAAGAAGTTGCGAAGTCCCACAGTCGGCGGGCAAGCTGCGCCGACCCGAGCTTTGAGGAGGCGACATGCGATTGACCGGCAAGAAGGCCCTGATCACGGGGGCCGGCGGCGGGATCGGCCGGGCCGCCGCGCTCGCCTTCGCGCGGGAGGGCGCCGCCGTGGCCTGCTGCGACATCCGGCAAGAGCCCGCCGAAGCGACGGCCGAGGCGGTGCGGGCCGCCGGCGGCACGGCGGTGCCGGTGATCGCCGATCTGACCGCGGAGGATGCGGCGCGCGAAGGCGTCGAGGCGGCGGAACGGCAGCTCGGCGGTCTCAACGCCGTCTTCAACAACGCCGGGCTGGTGCATCCGGGCG
>JANQPZ010000312.1 GCA_028285215.1 Rhodovibrionaceae bacterium
TCAACTTCGACACGCTCGCGGTTCAGGCCTACCGCCTGGCCAGCGACGAGCGGCTGACCGAGGCGGCAACGCCGTCGCTGGCGATCGTCGCCGCCGGCCTGCTGCCGGTCATCCTGCTCAGCCGGGAAATCATGAAATCGCGGCCGGGGCGCAAGGCCTGAAGCCGGATCGCCCGAGGCGGAACCGCTCTAGCGAGAAGCGCCGTACGCGGGCCGAACAGCGATCCGACAGGCCGACCAGAAAGACAGAGGGCGCGTTCCTTGCGGAACGCGCCCTCGTCTCGTCGAGATCTCGGTTTCGGCTTACTCGAAACCGACGCGGTCGTAGATCTGCTGGGCCAGGGCCTGATTGGCACCGAAGGCGGTCAGCGTGATCTCGTCCTCTTCGAACTCGCCCATCTGCTTCAGGCTGTCGGGGAGCTCGACGCCGGCGACAACCGGACGCTCGTCGTTACCCTGGGCGAAGTAGAGCTGCGCCTGGTCGCTGGCGAGGTACTCCAGGAACTTGATCGCGTTTTCCTTGTTGGGCGCGGTCGCGACCACGCCGGCACCGGAGATGTTGGCATGGGCCCCGGTGGTCGCCTGGTTCGGGAACACCCAACCGAACATGTCGGTGCTGCCCGTCAGGCCGTCCACGTCCTTACGCAGGGCGCGACCGAAGTAATAGTCGTTGGCCACGACGATATCGCACTCGCCGGAAACGATGGCACGCAGCTGGTCGGTGTCGCCACCCTGCGGGTCGCGCGCCCGGTTGTTCCAGACACCCGCGGCCCAGGCCTCGGCCGCTTCCTCACCGTTGTGCTCGATGATCGCCGCCATCAGGGAGAGCATGTAGATGTTCGACGAGGTGCGGGTGCAGACCATGCCCTCGAACTGCGGATCGGCCAGCGCCTCGTAGGTCTGCGGCGGGTTCTCCACCTCGTTGCTGTCGTAGAAGATGGTGCGTACGCGCTTGGAGAAGCCGAACCAATGCCCCTCGTCGTCGCGCAGGTTGGCGGGGATGCGCTCGGAGAGAACGTCGTTCTCGATCGGCGCCAGCAGCCCCATCTCTTCGGCGCGCCACAGGCGACCGGCATCGACGGTGATCAGCAGATCGGCCGGGCTGTTGGCTCCCTCGCTGTTGATGCGTTCGATCAGGACGTCGGCGCTGTCCTCGATCCGGTTGATGGTGATGCCGGTCTGCTCCTCGAAATCGCTGTAGAGGCGCTCGTCCGTGTCGTAGTGACGCGAGGAGTAGATGTTGAGCTCACCTTCGGCCAGAGCCTGGCCGGGCAAGCCGGCGGTGGCGATCAGGGCGGCGCCGACGGCGCCGGCCAGAAGTCCGCGTCGAGTCACGCGCATTGTCCTTATGATCCTCCAAGTCCCTAGAATGTTGTCAGTTTCCCTGTGCGCCCGCTTGCACGGTACGGCAGCGGACGGAATGCGAATGGCGCGCAGACTCCCGCAGCCTACTGCGGCAGCATAAATGCGAACCATTCTCATTCGCGACGCTAGTGCAATTCACTCTCACACGCAAGGAGTTTTGGCCGCGACCGGCGGTCGCGAGCCCTTCAGCCTCCGAAGGCCGAAAATCCGCTTCTTCAGCTCGCGATGACAGTAGACAGGCGGATCTCCTCGGGCGTCTCCCGATCTACGCGGAGCGCGCCGCCCGCCACCTGGATCAGGCGGCGGGTGAAGTAGGCATGCACGTTGCGCGGGCTGAGATCCTCGACTTCGACGTG
>JANQPZ010000314.1 GCA_028285215.1 Rhodovibrionaceae bacterium
GGTGACCAGCTTGCGCTTCGGCCCCTCGGACTTGGTGCGTTCGGCGGCGGCGCGTCCGACGAAGTCGCCCTTGCCCAGCGCCACGAAGCGCCCCAGCCCGGCTTCGTAGGGCTCGTCGTCCACCGAGTATTCGCGCAGCCAACCGCCGTAGCCCTTCTCCAGGCGCATGGAGTCGAGCGCCCGGCCGCCGAACAGCCGCAGGCCCAGGTCCGCGCCCTGGCTGCGCAGCTCGGCCAGGAGGCGCGGCTGGTCCTCCGGCGCGACCCAGAGTTCGTAGCCCAGGTCGCCGGTGAAGGAGATGCGCCCGACCAGGGTCTCGATCCCCGCCAGCGCCATGCGGGCGAAGGAGAGGAAGGGGAAGGCGTTGGCGGAGACATCGGCTTCAGCCAGCCGGGCCAGGAGGTCGCGCGACCTGGGGCCGGCGATCATGAAACCGACGAGCCTGTCGCCCTGCGCCTCGACCTCGACGGCGGCGCCGTTCTTCTGGTCTGCGAACCAGCGCAGGTGGAAGCTTTCCGAAGGGCCCGAGCCGAAGACATGAAAGGTCTCTTCGTCTCCGCGGGCCACCGTGAAATCGCCGCGCAGGCGGCCGTCGGGCGCCAGCATGGGCGTCAGCGCGATGCGCCCGGTTTTCGGCAGGCGGCCGGCGAGAAGACGGTCGAGCCAGGCCTCGGCGTCGCGGCCCGTCACCCTGTACTTGGCGAAGCCGGAGGTCTCGAACAGGCCGACTCCCTCGCGGCAGGCCCGGACCTCCGCGCCGACCGGCGCGAAGGCGTTGGAGCGGCGGAAGCTCGGCGTCTCCAACTGCCCGGGCCCCTCCGGTGAGAACCACAGCGCCTGCTCCAGCCCGTAGGTCGCGCCCCAAACGGCGCCGGCGGCCGAGAGCTCCTCGTAGACCGGCGTGGTGCGCTGCGCGCGCGCGGCCGGCAGTTCCTCGTTCGGGAAGGTGATGCTGAAGCGGCGAGAATAGTTCTCCTGCACCTTGGCGTGGGTATAGGTCCTGTCGGCCCAGGCGCCGAAGCGCGCGTTGTCCATGGCGAAGACGTCCATGCCCGGGTCGCCCTCGACCATCCAGTTGGCCAGGGTCAGGCCGACGCCGCCGCCCTGGCTGAAGCCGGCCATCACGCCGGTCGCCAGCCAGTAGCCGGGCAGGCCGCGCACCGGGCCGATCACCGGGTTGCCGTCGGGGGCGAAGACGAAGGGGCCGTTGATGGTCTGCTTGATGCCGGCGCCGCCCAGGGCCGGGAAGTGCTCGAAGGCGACCTCCAGGCTGGGGGCGATGCGGTCCAGGTCTGGCTGCAGCAGCTCGTGGCCGAAGTCCATCGGCGTCTGCTCCGGCGACCAGGGCACGCCGGCCCGCTCGTAGGTGCCCAGAACCATGCCGCGACCCTCCTGGCGCATGTAGGCCTCGCCCTCGAAGTCGATGCAGTGGGCGAGTTCGCGGCCGTGCGCCACCACCTCGGGCATCTCGTCGGTGACGATGTACTGGTGCTCCATGGCCAGCAGCGGCAGCTCCAGCCCCACCATCCGGCCGACCTCGCGGGCCCAGAGGCCGCCGGCATTGACCACCTGCTCGGCATGGATCGTGCCCTTTTCCGTCACCACCAGCCAGCCGCCGTCCGGCGCGCGCGCCAGCTCGACGACCGGCGTGTGGCGGTAGATCTCAGCACCGTTCAGGCGGGCGGCCTTGGCGTAGGCGTTGGTCACGCCCGAGGGGTCGACGTGGCCTTCGTTGGCGTCGTAGAGCGCGCCCAGGAAGTGGCGCTTGTCCATGATCGGGAAGAGGGCCTCGGCCTCGTCCAGCGAGATGAACTCCGTCTCCAGGCCGAGCAGACGGTTCTTCGACTGGGCGACCTTCAGGTAGTCGAGCCGCTCCGGCGTGCCGGCCAGCATGATGCCGCCGGTCAGGTGGATGCCGCAGGACTGGCCGGAGATCTCCTCCAGTTCGCGATAGAGATTGATCGTGTAGCTCTGCAGCTTGGCGACGTTGGGGTCGCTGTTGAGGGTGTGCATGCCGCCCGCCGCATGCCAGGTGGAGCCGGAAGTCAGCTCGCTGCGCTCGATCAGCGCCACGTCGCGCCAGCCGGCCTTGGTCAGGTGGTAGAGCACCGAAGCCCCGACCACGCCGCCGCCGATCACCGCCGCCTGAACCCTGTCTTTCATCGCGCCTTGCCTTTCTCGCGGAACTCCCGACCGGAAGACTAATGCCTGACGTGCGGAAGGGTGACGGACAAACGCCGGTTCGGGTCTTGCCTGCGACATCGGGTGGCAAAGTCGGAGGGCGGCTAGAGCGCGGTCGTCTCAGGCGGAAGCGCTTCGCTTCCGCCAAAGGCGATCCTGCTCTCGGTCAGACGCGATTCGATCCCGCCCGGTATCGCCTGTATGGTTCGGCAAGACCTATCGGAGCGCGCAGACCGCGTTTGGCGTTCAGGTCCGAGTTCAGGAGGTCCCATGACGGACGAGCGATCGAGGGCGGTGGAGCGGCTGGACCGGGTGCGCCGGGACGCCGACACGCCGGAAGCCACGCGGAAGCTCTACGACGAATGGGCGCGGATCTACGACAAGGATCTCACCGACCTGCACGGTTACGTGGCGCCGCAGGCCACGGCCCGGGCGCTGGCAGACATTATGCCGGATCGCTCGGCGCCGATCCTCGACGTCGGCTGCGGCACCGGGCTGGTCGGCAGGGCGCTTGTCGCCTGCGGCTGCAGTTGCATTGACGGGGTCGACATCTCTCCAGAGATGCTGGCCGAGGCCGAGAAGAAGGGCGTTTACCGCAAGCTGACGGCGCAGGATCTGTCGCAAGGTGCCTCGGCCGCAACGGACAGCTACGCGGCCGCCATCGGCGTCGGCGTTTTCTCTCGCCAGATGCTTCCGCCCGAGGTCTTCGAGGAACTGCTGCGCCTGGTTCGGCCGGGCGGACAGATTGCCCTGATGGTGCGCGGCGATCAGTTCGAAGCCGACGGCTTCGGGCCCAAGGTGCGCGAACTTGCCGCCGCCGGGCGCTGGCGGGTCTTGGCTCAAGAGACGGTCCCCTACCTCGACACGCTTGGCGAGACCGGCAACTTGGTCTTGGCCGAGGTGCAGGCAAAACCCTAGTTGTTGCGTTTCAGCCGACATCTGTAATGCGGTTCTCTCGCGGGATCGTCTCCGTCTCTCCGGTCGTCAGAGTGTTGCCCTTGCAAAGCCAGTCGCCACAGCCGCGTGCCCTGATCGTCGTTGGTCGGGAGGAGCAGACCGACGAGCCCGTCGTCCAGGCGGCGCGCGATCTCTTGGCGGTCGAGGGCTACGCGGTCGCGATCTGCCCTTTACAGAATTGGCTGCGGTCCGGGGCTTCGATCGCCCCCGAGGGTGCCGCATTGGTGATTGCGGCCGGCGGCGACGGCTCGGTGCGCGAGGCGGCCGCGATGGCGCAGACCCTGAACGCCGTCCTGGCGATCCTGCCGCTCGGTACGGCCAACGACCTGGCCCGTACGCTGGGCCTGCCGCTGGAGGCCGACCAGGCCCTCGAGCTGCTGCGCAGCGGACGACGGCGGCGGATCGACCTGGGGCGCTGCAACGGCCGGGTCTTTTGCAACGTCGCCAGCCTCGGCCTGAGCGCGGAGGTCGCGCAGCGCCTGACCCGCGAGCGCAAGAAACGCTGGGGACCCCTGGCCTACGTGCGGGAGGTTCTGGATGCCTTTCGCACCTACCGCGGCCTGGGCGTGCGTCTCGAGATCGACGGCCGGAGGCTGGTCTTTCGCGCACTGCAGGTCGGCGTCGCCAGCGGAGAGTCTCAAGGCGGCGGGGCGAAGGTCTCGCCGCGGGCGCGCATCGACGACGGTCGGCTGCGTATCTATGTCCTGGAACGGCAGTCGCTGCCGCGGCTTCTGCTGATGGCGCTCTCGCTGAAGGTCGGGGCGCACGACCTTTGGGAGGGCGCCCACTTCTTCACCGCCCGAAAGGTGCGGATCGAGACCAGGCAGGGGCAGCGGATCAACGTGGACGGCGACCTGCTGGAGCGGACGCCTGCCGACTTCGACATCCTGCCGGCGGCCCTGGAGGTGCTGGTGCCCGTGGAAGAGAGGAATGGCCTTGGGAGGGAACTCATGACCGAAGAGGGGCGCGGCAACCTCCTGCGCAGCGACGCCGAAGTCGCGCTCGGCGACGCGCTCGATGCGCTCAGTCAGGCCGCCGAGGTCCATGGCCGGGGCGCCGAGCGCCTGGGGGATTCGGCCGCCGGACCCACGCTTCGCGCGCTCGCCGAGCGCAGAGCCGCCGACCTGGAGAGCTTGGTGATCGCGAGCCGGCAGTCGGAGGAGGATGCCTCGGAGCCGGATCCCGACCGGATCGCCGTCGCGCGGGTTATCGACGACCTGCGCGAAACGCTGATGCCGAGTGCGGCGGAGAGCACGCTGCAGGCGAGCCGCGAAGCCGAGGACCGCCTTGCCGAAACCCTGGTCGCGGCGCGCCGCTTCGATCAGGCCGATGCCGTCGCCGCTCAGCTCGACCGCTTGGCCGAGGAACAAGAGGAACTGCGTTCTTCCCTCGACTTCTCGGCCGAAGCTGCTGACCGCGAGTTCTAGAGAGCGAAAGCAGATCCCGGTCGCGTACCCTCGCCTGGGCCGATGCCTGCAATCGGGTGAAGCTGCTCCTTGCTCGTTCGGAACGAATGCTCCGGCTGGTGCGGAGGCAGGCTGTACGAGAAGGGGGACGTCGCTATGGGGTGCCGGAAACCGAGGCGCGTGTCGTCTGTTTTTCAGCGTGCAGGTGATCTATGCGTTTCGAGGAACGACAGGATCTCCTGTCTGGCCCGCGAAGTGGCGGACCAGTTGCCGCCCACGGTATGGCCTGCATAGGTCTGCAGGTCGATATCCAGGTCGAAACTGTGATGGGCTCCAGGATAGACGATCGTCCGAAGCATACCGCTCGTATCCTGCTCTGCCGCGAACTGGCAGATCTGCGGCGGCGTCCAGTCGTCCAAGGCACCCGTCAGAACGAGGACCGGCGAAACCTCACGCCCCCAGGTCAGCGTACGACAGTAGGGATAGAACGCGACAGTGGCCGTGAACGGCTGCTGGTCGTCCGGAATTCTGCCCGCCTGTGATGCAGCGATCGCGACGCTACCGCCATTGCTCTGACCTAGGAGATAGATGCGATCGGGATCGATGTCCGGCCGTGCCTGGAGGTGCCGTTTCGCGTCGAAGGCGTCGAAAACTCGGTACAGGCGGGCTCTCGCAAGCTCGTCCTCGCTCCGGCAGACGGCTTCCGACTTCCCTCTTGGGCCGAAGCTGTCCACGATAAGCGAAGCATATCCATGCTGTCTGAAGACCTGCGCGTGGTCCTGGAGACTTCGAGAGACGCTTGGCTGCAGACCGCTGCAACCATGCAGCATCACGATGGCCGGGTGAGGTCCGGGTCCCTCTGGTAGCACGAGGGATGCGACGAGTTCGGCTTGCCACCGCTCGTTTGAAACCGTCGACGGGAAGCGCTCGGAACCGGTTGCAACGCATCCTGCGATCGCCAGGGTCAGGAATGCCGAGACGTAGCCGCAGATCCGGCGGAACGGCCTTCGTGGCCGTCGGCCAGGAATCGGCAGTGAAGAGGGTCTACTCATTCAGTTTTCTGCCCGCCTTGGGTTGTCTGTGTCGCGACAGCGTTCCGTGCCTTCTTCTGTCCGGCCGCCTCGCGCGGATGACGATTCCGGTACTGTTCAACCGCATGGCCGGCCGCCCTTGCGGCCGTTGCGACAGCTCGCGCGCATAGGGCAGAAGATCCCTAAACTAATCCGCCGGCCTCTGAATCATGTAACGGCGCGGATGGACGAGCCTCGTGCGGCGTGGCACCTCTTCTGGGTGGCGTCCGGCGAGCACGGCCTGTACGTCCGTGATGACCTCCTCACGCAGCCGGTAGTACTGATGATTGCCATGCGTCAGCTTGGTTACGTCGACATGCCGGCAGTCGACTGCAATCACCTTCTCGTCTGTGCGGTCCATCTCCACCGGTCCGTTGTGGCCGAGCCGATCGGGGTTCAGCTTCGTGGTATCGCTGATGACCAGAGCCTGGTCGTCTTTGCTGTGATAGACGTGCACGGCGTTGCCGAGCGCGGGCAGCATGCCGAGCTTCAGCCGGTCTTGGAGCGCATCGTCGTCTTCGTCTGGCGCCATGAGGAAAACGTTGTCGAGAATCGCCGGCAAACGGTCGGCGCCGCGTCGCTTTATGATGACCTGCACCGCACTCAGCAAAGCCGAGTTTCCCATCGAGTGGGCAACGAGGTGCAGCCGATTTGCGCAAGGGGCATGCTTGTCGCCGCTGTCCTGGCCGCGGGCTTGGCGCGCCTCCTCAACAAAGAAGTCGCACATGCGGAAGAACAGGCGGGCGATCGCCTCCCCCGACTTCGCGGCATCTTGCCGGTCGCTGATGTAGGATGCGAAGGGGATGGTCTCGCCGTTGGCCGGCCAGGAGAAGCTCAGCACGATCGGTTGACGAAGCTCGCCGTCCTTACCGCGCACCAGATACTTCTCGGTCAACTCTGCGGCGCGCTCGTTCGCAGTCGCGAAGGCCGATGCATAGCCGTGGATCAAGACGACCAGATCTCGGCCCTGGTCGCGCATCCGCTTCTTGATCTCGGTAAAGAGTCTGGTGGATCCCAGTTTGGCGCCCTGGTCGTGGCCGTCGAGACCAGCTTCTTCAGGAAAAGTCTCAATTTTTGAGACTTCGTATTCGCCGTCCTTCGTGGCATCGACCACGGCCTTGCCGACCCGATAGCATTCCGAGCCACTCTCGTGGAAGTTCCTGCCGTACCAGGGGGCTTCCTCGCCGAGCTGATTTCGATTGGTTGCAAAGTAGGTTTCGATCTTTCGAGCCACGTCCTTCGCTCCCATCACTCGCTGGCTTTCGGCACCGTTGCATCCGCCTCCCCATAAGGTTGTCATTGCGGGCCGGTATCTGTCCTCCCCTAAACGGGGGAGGCAGCGGTGACATGGTGTTCAGCAATGCTGATCAATCCGGATACCAAATTACCTCTGGCCAAGAGGGTAGATGAGTGCAAAGAGCGTGAGCTTGAAGGATTAACTTCCTCTTAGTCAGTACTGTCTCTTTGGCTCCCAAGAGTCCAGTCAGCGAAACAGAGAAAAGGGGCTGCCGGCTGCGAGGGCGGCGAGTTCGCTCTGCCGACTGCAGCCGGTTTTCTGAAACAGCTGCTTCAGGTAGGTACGCACGGTTTCCTGGCCGAGTTCCAGCACATCGCAGATCGCAGGAACATCTTTGCCGTGGGCGACAAGCTCGAAAACCTCGGCTTCGCGGCGCGTCAGACTGTAGACCTGCATCAGCTTCTGGCGCAGGCTCACAGGCTGTCTCGTCGGGTCGCGGATGACGATAAGCGCGGCGCCCCTGGCTCCGACCAATGCCCGTAGTGCTTCGGGCAAAGGCGTGATCAGGATCTGGAGAGCGTGTTTGCCTGACGGGCGGTGCGCCAGCGCGGTACCACCCCCCTGGAAAACGTCCCCTGAGCACGTTTGCGCGAGCACTTTCTGCCAGCAGCGGCCGTCGCCAGGATCGGAAAGGCGCAGCGTCCCGTCCGCTCGGAGTCCGATGCCGTCCGCCTGCGCTATCAGCGTTTCCGCCATTTCGTTGGCATAGGTGACACGCCCATGCCCGTCTAAAATCAGCGCGGCCTGTGCCAAGGACTCGAGGAGGCTTGCACTGCGGTCGAAGGTTTCCTGCGTGTGGCGCAATGCGGCCTGCACGGTGATCGAGCGATTGATGTGCGGCAAAAGTTCCTGAAACAGGGCCTTGTCCGTGTCGTTAAAGGACCGGTCGTCGTGGTGGCGATGCATCGAAAGGTGCGTTCGCCATTTCCGCACTGGCGGGGTTGCGCTGGTCAACATCCAGAAGGCATCGAAATAGGGCCGTGCAAAGTCCACCCAAGCCGGGTGCCGTTCGAACTCCTCCTGAGGATAGTAGTCCTGCCCGAAGGCCGCGGTCAGATCGGGAACCTTGTGGCTGTGCTCTACCCAAGGATCATGCGCATGCCAGTACTCGCTATAGAGGCGCATAACGTCGGACGGCCAGTTGCAGGCGAGAATGATTGCATCCGGCGGCTCGTTGCCGATCGTCTCTGTCGAAACCTGAATTGCCACGAAGTATGCGGCGTCGAAAACCGACAGAAACTTAGAGCCTATGACATCCCAGAGTTCGGCGTTCGCCGGAACGTCGTAGATCGCTGCGATAAGATCGCTCGTCGAAACGGAGCTGACCATTGCCGATCCTCCAGCGGGCATCTGTATAAATTTGAACCCGCCGCGCTATCGGAGTCAATCATGGTAGCATTTTCGTCAATTTTTTCACTTTTTGCATGTGTGAAGCTCTAGGCGTTTTCCTGATCGTTCGTCTGCTGAGTTGCGCGCATGACCGGAGTATGAATTCTTCCTTTACAGACAATCTTTTTCACCCGTTTGGGTGAAGACGGCAGCCAAACTCTCGGACAGGCTCCTACGTCAGCGGCGCATTGCAATGCACTTCTATAATCGGCTTGGGGACAAAGGGGGACTTCACATGCGATCCGTAGGCTTCGGAAGGTCCGTGCCTTCAGTAGCTGTAGCGCTTCTTTCCATCTGCGCGCCAAGCTGACATCGTTGGAGCGCGACGATGGCGAAGTGGCTCCGGCGCCGCTCCCTCTACCTTCTGCGGCCTGGCTCTTGTTGACCGCATTCGTTGGCCTTTTTGGTTTGAGATGGCTGAAACGAGGCCGGTCAGCGGAGGCTGCCTCGGATCTCTAAAGGTAGTGGCTTGTGACAGACGGCGGCTCGTTTGAGCCGCTGCATCCCTGTACGGAGTTTGGGGAACGAGATGCCTGCACTCAGAAACGGGGCTCGGTCTCTAAACTCGGAAAAACTGGGGTTCGCTTGCTGGTCTCATCTGCAATGACAACGAAATGCGACGTCGTCACATTCAAGCTCGCAGCCGCGCGTTTTCCGGGTCCCAGGGGCTTTTTCGACGATGGAGGCCGGGAAGCGTTCGCTCAGCACCTCGATCTCCAGCTCCGTGCCGAGCTCCAAGACTTCCGGCAGGACGTAGGCTATGGCTGTCCTGGCTGCCTGCCAAGCGCGGGTGCGCAAGACGCTGGCCGAGGTTGAGCGGACTACCGAAGGTGCCAGCTGGACCTCTCCTTTGTCAGTCAACGAGTAGGAGCGGCCGCCGTCTGACCGACTTCACTTAGCCATTTAAGGCACGCTTTTGGAAATGCCGGTAGACGTTGACTGCTTGGCTGTTGCGCGTGGTTTAGAGCGAACTCTCAAGATGATGCAAATGATACTAAAGGCTCCTCTTCCTCCACGAGGGCAATCGATAGTTCTCATGGGTGATTAAAAATCTTCAAGGCGTCGCGTAATGGCAACAGACTTATGGATAATCGATGAGTGATCCTTAGGGCACTCAGGCTGCGGAAACTGGGAGGAACGCCTATGTCTCATGGATTACACGCTAAACAGATTGCCCCCAAAGCCTTGCGGACTATCGATCCGCAGATACGCACACCTTTCCTACGAATGTTTGACATTCCGCCGACCCAGTACGACCCAGCGCAACTAGACCTGTTAGAAGAATCCACGCGCGGCAACGGGCCACTGAGCACAACTCCCGCCGGCTTCACCTTCCTCGGGCAGTTCATCGATCATGACCTGACTTTGGCCGATCCGAAACCTGGGAAAGCGCCGCTCGACGAGCATCTACCAATCTCGGAAATGATCAACGTGCGCAGCCCGAACCTGGAGTTGGATTCGGTCTTCGGTTTCGGCCCCGAGCACCCACCGTCTAAGAAGTTCTTCACCAACAACGGCTTCCTGAAGACCGGGAGTGATACGGGCGGCGACCCGTTCGATGTACCGCGCGAGAACAGTGGCAAGGCGATCATCGGAGACATTCGCAATGACGAGAACCTGATTGTCGTACAAGTTCATGCGCTCTTTATTCGCTTCTTCAATGCCCTGCGCCACAAGAATGGCTTGTCTTACCCGGATGCCCGGCGACAAATCCTCCACTACTACCAGCGCATCCTGATGAACGACTACTTCCCGCGTTTCATCCAGAATGATGTTCTGAATACGGCAGTCCGAGGCGGCACGCCGCTCTACCAGAAGCTCTTGGGGCTGCGCTCGCCCGACCTAGTGTCGGAAAATGCTCTTCTGATCCCGGCGGAGTTTGCTGTCTCGGCCTTTCGCTTCGGCCACAGCCAAGTCCGGCCAGGGTACAGCTTGAACAGCAACGGCGGCGGCGGGCTCATTTTCCCGAACCTCCGGGGTGGCCAGCCTGTCGATGCATTGACCCGGATCGACTGGTCGTTCTTCTTCGAACTCGGCGGTCAGCCGGCGAACCTCATGGCGATGATGATCGACACCCAGCTCGCCGATCCTTTGCAGCATCTCCCAGACGGCGCCCTTCCGGGTGCCCCTGATCCGGACACTGCGCCCGAAGCCAACCCACGCTCGCTGGCGAAGCGCAACCTGCGTCGCGACTGGCAGCACGGCATGCCTTCTGGGCAAGATGTCGCGAAGGTGCTCGGAGTTGTGCCGGTCACGCCAGACAACATTCCCTTCAACCAGGTGGCGACAGAGAAGGCTGATGACTTTGAAAAGGCTAAGGCTGTCTTCCGCGAACACACGCCGCTCTGGTATTACGTGCTGGCAGAGGCGCAGGTCGGTGGAGGCGAAAAGCTCGGGCCGGTGGGTAGCCGCATCCTTGCGGAGACATTCATCGGTATCCTGCATAACTCCACCGCCTCAGTTCTCAAGGGTGAACCGGCGGGGATGGATCCGAATATCAAGACCATGGCGGACATGATCGCCTTCACCGACGTTAGCAGCTAACGCGTCCGTCGACACCCGGTAGGGTTTCCGCCGGGCGAAGCAAGTGAGATCGGGCGGTCCGTGCGGGCCGCCCCAGTCTCTCGAATGTCTCCAGTTCCACCGTGGCCGATGGTCGTTCGTGGTAAGCGCGTCAAGCCCTCAGCCGCGCGTTCTCCGGGTCCCAGGGGCTTTCGGCGACGATGCGGGCGGGGAAGCGTTCGCTCAGGACCTCGATCTCCAGCTCCGTGCCGATCTCCGCGACGTCCGGCCGGACGTACGCCATGGCCAGGGTCTTGCCGAGGTTGTGGGCGAAGACGCCGCTGGTGGCCCGGCCGATCATGCGGCCCTCGGCATAGAGCGGCTCGTTGCCGTAGGGGTCGGCCAGGGGCCGGCCGTTGCGCGCCTCGATCTCCACCTCCAGGGTGACGAAGCGCTGCGGCACGCCCTCCTGCTGCTGCCGGACCAGGGCGTCGCGGCCGATGAAGTCGCCCTTGTTCAGCCGCACGAAGCGGTCCAGCCCGGCCTCGAACATCGAGTATTCGCGGGTCAGGTCCTTGCCCCACATGCGGTAGGACTTCTCGATCCGCAGCACCTCCATGGCCCGCATGCCCACCAGGCCGAGGCCGTGCGGCGCGCCGGCCTCCAGCAGCGCGTCGTAGATCGCGTGCTGATACTCGATGGGATGGTGCAGCTCCCAGCCCAGCTCGCCGACGAAGTTGACGCGCAGGGCGCGCACGTCGCCGGCGACGCCGATGGCGATCTCCTGCATCGACAGCCAGGGGAAGGCGGCGTTGGAAACGTCGCTGTCGGTGACCTGCTCCAGCACCTTGCGGGCGTTGGGGCCGGCCAGCACGAAGACGCCGCGGCGCAGGGTGACGTCCTCGAGCTGCACCGAACCGTCGGCCGGCAGGGCCTTCCAGAGATAGTCCCAGTCGAAGCGGTTCGCCGCGCCGGAGGAGATCAGGTAGTAGCGGTTCTCGCCCAGCTTGGTAATGGTGAACTCGCTGCGGATCCCGCCGTGCTTGGTCAGCGCGTGGCTCAGGCTCATGCGGCCGATCTTTTTGGGAATGACGTTGGCGACCAGCCGGTCCAGGTAGGCTTCGGCGCCGGGGCCGGAGACCTCGTACTTGGAGAAGCTGGTCAGGTCGATCAGGCCGCAGGTCTCGCGCATCAGCTTGGCCTCGCGGCCGACCGGCTCGAAGTAGTTGGTGCGGCGGAAGGACCAGACGTCCTTGCGTTCGACGCCCTCGGGCGCGAACCAGTTCGGCCGTTCCCAGCCGAAGCGCTGGCCCCAGACGGCCCCGGCGCGGTCCAGCTTGTCGTGCACCGGGCTGGTCTTGGCCGGCCGGCCGGCCGGGCGCTCCTCGTCCGGGTAGTGCACGATGAAGACGTGCTCGTAGGCTTCCTCGTTCTTGATCTTGACGTACTGCTTGTTGGCGTAGGCGCCGTAGCGGCGCGGGTCCACGTCCAGCAGATCGATGGAGGGTTCGCCCTCGACGATCCACTCGGCCAGGAAGCGGCCGGAACCGCCGGCCGCCGTGATGCCGAAGGAATGGCCCTCGTTGAGCCAGAGGTTGCGCAGACCCCAGGCCGGCCCGACCAGCGGGCTGCCGTCGGGCGTGTAGGAGATCGGGCCGTTGACGATGTCCTTGATGCCGACTTCGGCGAAGATCGGCACGCGCCTGATCGCGGCCTCCACGTGCGGCATCAGCCGCTCCAGGTCGCCGGGGAAGAGGTCCTGGCCGAAGCTGTCCGGCACGCCGTCGACGAAGCGGGCCGGGGCGCCCTTCTCGTAGGGGCCCAGGATCAGGCCCTGGCGCTCCTCGCGCATGTAGTAGCTGGCGTCGGACTCGCGCAGCACGGCCATCTCCGGCAGGCCCTGCTTCTGGCGTTCGATCAGCGCCGGGTGCGCCTCGGTGACGATGTACTGGTGTTCGACCGGGATCGCCGGTACGTCGAGGCCGAAGAGGGCGCCGGTCTGGCGGGCGTAGTTGCCGGTGGCGCAGACGATATGCTCGCAGACGATGTCGCCCTTGGGCGTGTGCACCGTCCACTCGCCGTTCGGCTGCTGGGTGGCGCCGGTGACCGGCGTCTGGCGGTAGATCTCGGCGCCGCGGTTGCGCGCGCCGATGGCCAGGGCGTTGGTCAGGTCGGCGGGCGCGATGTGGCCGTCGTCCGGGTGGTAGAGCGCGCCGACCAGGTCCTCGACCTCGCACAGCGGCCAGAGCTTCTTGACCTCGCCGGGGCCGATCATCTCGAAAGGCACGCCGATGGTGTTGGCCGTGCCGCAGTACTTCTTGTACTCGTCCATGCGCTCCTGGTTGCAGGCGAGGCGCAGGTTGCCGGTGACGTGAAAGGAGACGTTCTGGCCCGTCTCGGCCTCCAGCGTCTTGTAGAGGTCCACCGAGTACTTGTGGATCTGGCCGACGGCGTAGCTCATGTTGAAGAGCGGCAGCAGCCCGGCGGCATGCCAGGTGGAACCGGCGGTCAGTTCGGTGCGCTCCAGCAGCACCACGTCGGACCAGCCCAGCTTGGCCAGATGGTAAAGGGTGGAGACGCCGACGGCCCCGCCGCCGATCACCACGACACGTGCCTGAGTCTTCATCGCCGCACTCCCTGGGCAAACCTCCCGCCGGCCCCGTCGGCCGTCGGATCAGGATGACCAAGGGCTGCGGCGGCAGACTCCCGGTTTGCGACACGCCAGGAAGCGATAGCGACAGGGCCGGCAAGCCCTGGCCCCGGAGGCCGCGTCATCCTCCGGCGCTAGGACGTGCCGGCCCAGGGGTCGTAGCTGCCGACGTTCCAGAGATGGCCCTCGGGATCTCGGCAGGAAAAGCCGCGTCCGCCGTAGTCCTCGTCCCTGATTTCGCTGACGATCTCGGCGCCGGCAGCCTTTGCGCGCTCGTAGACGGCATCGGCGTCGGCCACGACCACGTAGGGGCTTTGGGACGTCGCCCCCAAGCTCTTGGGCGTCCGCTGCAGGCGTCCGAAGGCGTCGTTGCGGGCCGAGCCGAGCATGAGCATGCCCGGGCCCAGCGTCAGCTGCGCATGGGCGATACCGCCCGCGCCGTCCTCCACCACCAGATGCCGCTCGAAGCCGAAGGCCCGGCAGAGCCAGTCGATCATCTCCGGCGCGTTCTCGTAGCGGAGACAGGGGATCATCGTGCTGCTCATACCGTCTCCCTCCGCAACCGCTCCAGCTTCGTCAGCCTACCACCGTTCGGCGGCCGGCCGGAGGTCGATTTCGGAGCTCCAGGCCGTCGGGTCCTGACGGTGCAGCTGCCAGTAGGCCTCGGCGATGGCCTCGGGCTTCAGCAGCGTCGCCGGGTCGCGACCCTCGTGTCTTGCGGAGGCGATCTGGCCGTCGATGACGGTGTGGGCGACATGAATGCCCTGCGGTCCGAATTCGCGGGCCAGGGACTGGGCCAGGGCGCGCAGGCCGAACTTGGAAAGGGCGAAACCGGCGAAGCCGGCGCCGCCGCGCAGAGAGGCCGTGGCCCCGGTATAGATCAGCGTGCCGCCGCCCAGCTCCAGCATGCCGGGAAGGGCCGCCTGGGCCGTGTGCAGGCCGCCCAGGCAGATCACCCGCCAGGCGCTTTCCACCTCCGCCGGCGACAGCTCCAGCGCGCCGCCGCGCACCATCTTGCCGGCGTTGTAGACCACTAGGCGGGCCGGCCCGCTGGCTTCGAAGAGCGCCGTCACGCTGGCCGCATCGGCGGCGTCGCAGGCCACGGCCTCGATGCCGCTCCGGCCGGACTGCGCGATCAGGCGTTCGACCTTGTCGCGGCTGCGCGCCGCGCCGACCACCCGCAGGCCTTCGGCCGCAAAGCGCGCGCAGAGGTGCCAACCGAGCCCTGGCCCGACCCCGATCACCACGGCTGTATCTTGAGTCGCCGTATCTTCAGCCATCGTCGTTTCCCTTGCCGATTGTACGTCGAGCCTACAGTGCTGCGCAGCGGCGAGTCATCGTTTGCCGCCGCCTTCTCGGCACGGCAAGCTGCGCGCCGCAGAACGGTCGTACAAGCAGCGCAGGGGCAGACGGGCATGGGACATCCGGACGGACTGACGGACTGGGTCGTCAATTCGGAGGTGGGGCGGCTGGAGGACGTCCTGCTGGGTCCGCCTGACTTCTTCGAATGGCGGCCGGTCGGTGCCATCTCGCGCGAGACCCTGCGGCGCCGGGACAGCTTCGACCGCCAGCTCGCCATGGCTCAGCATGCCCGCATGGTCGAGGCCTACGAGGCGGCGGGCGTCAGGGTGCATAGCCTGCAGGCCTGGCCGGAGCTGAAGTATGCCGTCTTCGCGCGCGACTCCTCCGCCATGACCCCCTGGGGTCCGATGATCACCCTGATCCAGACGCCCTACCGGCGCGGCGACTACGCGGTGGCGATCGAGTTCTATCAGGAGCTTGGCGTGCCGATCTGGAAGATGGTGACGGCCGGCCACTTCGAGGGCGGCGACCTGCAGGTGCTGGAGCCGGGGCTGGTACTCTGCGGCTACGGCGGCGAGCGCTCGGACAAGGCGGGGGCGGAGCAGGTCGCCGGCTGGTTCGAGGCGCTGGGCTGGGAGGCCGTGCGGGTGCCTTTTCCGGCGCACTTCGTCCACC
>JANQPZ010000329.1 GCA_028285215.1 Rhodovibrionaceae bacterium
TACGTCCATATCGTTGGACGCGCCAAGGACCTGGTGATCTCCGGCGGCTACAACGTCTATCCCAAGGAAATCGAGCTGGTCATCGACGCCCTGCCCGGCGTCGCGGAGTCCGCCGTCGTCGGCCTGCCCCACCCCGACTTCGGGGAGGCCGTGACCGCCGTGGTCAAGCGCTGCACCATCGACGGGGGCGAGATCGCCGAAGAGGCGATCATCGAAGCCTGCGCCAAGGATCTCGCCCGCTTCAAGGTGCCCAAGCGCGTCTTCTTCGTCGAAGACCTCCCGCGCAACACCATGGGCAAGGTCCAGAAGGCCGAGCTGCGCAAGGCCTACGGCGAGACCTTCGGGGCCGCCTGACGCCAGCGCACGCAGCTTCGTCCGGTGCTTCCGGTCTGGCAGCTATCCGGACGCGGCCCTTGCGCTCGCGTGCTGTCTGCGCTTGAACAGCGATAACGAGAAGAACGCTTTTACGGGAGACGCCCCATGCCCGACGCTTCCACCCTGGTGACCCAGACCGACCCGCGCGCGCTGGTGCGCGAACTGGAGGGCAAACACCTGATCGACGGCGCCCTGGTGCCGGCGGCCAGCGGCAAGACCTTCGACGTCGTCAACCCGGCCAGCCTGCAGGTCATCGGCCAGACCGCCGATGGCGACGCCGAGGACGTGGCCCGCGCGGTCGAGGCCGCCGCCGCGGCCCAGAAGGCCTGGGCCGAGACCCCGGCGCGGGAGCGCGGCAAGCTGATCGCGGAGTGCGGCCGCCTGCTGGAACAGCACAAGGAAGAGCTGGCCAGGCTGGTGGCGCTGGAGACCGGCAAGGCCCTGCGCACCGAGAGCCGCGTGGAAGCCGGCGTGCTGGCCGACGCCTTCGTCTTCTACGGCGGGCTGGCCAGCGAGCTGAAGGGCGAGTCGATCCCCTTCAACCCGAAGATGCTGACGGTGACCTCGCGGGAGCCGATCGGGGTGGTCGGAGCGATCATCCCCTGGAACGTCCCGATGATGCTGATGGCCTTCAAGATCGCGCCGGCCCTGGTCGCCGGCAACGCAGTGGTGGTCAAGTCGGCCGAGGAGGCGCCCTACGCCGTCCTGCGGGTCTGCCAGATCATGAACCAGGTGCTGCCCAAGGGCCTGTTCAACCTGCTGTCCGGCTTCGGGCCGGACTGCGGCCAGCCGCTGGTGGCCCATCCGAAGGTCGGCAAAGTGACCTTCACGGGCTCGGTGGAGGCCGGCAAAGCGGTCTACCGCACGGCGGCGGAAAAGCTGATCCCGGTCACGCTGGAGCTGGGTGGCAAGTCGCCGATGATCGTCATGGCCGACGCCGACCTGGACAAGGCGGTGGCCGGCGCCGCCGCCGGCATGCGCTTCACCCGCCAGGGCCAGTCCTGCACCGCCTCCAGCCGCATCTACGTGCATCGCAGCCTGCGCGACGCCTTCGTGAAGAAGCTGAAGGCCAAGGTCGACGACCTGGTGATGGGCGACCCGCTGGACGAGGCGACCGACATCGGCACCATCGTCAGCCAGCAGCAGTTCGAGCGCGTGAAGTCCTACATCGCCCAGGGCAAGGCCGAGGGCGGAACGGCGCATCTCTGCTCGCAGGTTCCGGCGGACGAGGCCTTGTCGCGCGGCTACTACGTCCAGCCGGTGATCTTCACCGACCTGCCGGCCGACTCCCGCCTGATCACCGAGGAGATCTTCGGCCCGGTGACCTGCGTCGTCGCCTTCGACGACTACGAGGAGGTCATCGCCGCGGCCAACGACAGCGTCTACGGCCTGGCCGCTACGGTCTGGACCCGCGACCTCAAGACGGCGCTCAACGCCACCAAGCGGTTGGAGGCCGGTTTCGTGCAGGTCAACCAGAACCTGGTGGTCCTGCCCAACCTCTCCTACGGCGGCGTAAAACAGTCCGGTTTGGGCAAAGAGGCTTCACTTGAAGCTATGTTGGAACACTTCACTCATAAGAAGACGATCATTTTCAACATGGAGTGAGGCGGCCGATCACCGCGCGGCCGCAGATTGAGATGACCGAGGTCGATCTGGACGAATACCTGTTCCGCCCCGCCCCCGTCGTGGGCCTGCCGATACGGGGCCTGCCGGAGCGCTTTCCGGTGCACCGCATCTTCTGCGTCGGCCGGAACTATGCGGAGCATGCCCGCGAGATGGGACACGACCCGGATCGCGAGCCGCCGTTCTTCTTTACCAAGCCGCCCGAGGCGGTGGTGCCGGCCGGCGCTCCGCTGCCCTACCCGGCGGCGACCCGCGACCTGCATCACGAGGTCGAACTGGTGGTGGCCCTCGCGGGGGGCGGCCGAAACCTGACGACGGACGACGCGCTCGAGCTGGTCTACGGCTATGCCGTCGGCGTCGACCTGACCCGCCGTGACCTGCAGGCCGAGGCGAAGAAACTCGGGCGTCCCTGGGATTCCGCCAAGGCCTTCGCCGGCTCGGCGCCTTGCTCCGACATCGTGCCGGTCGCGCGCATCGGCCATCCGGCCAAGGGCCGCATCGCGCTCTCGGTCGACGGCGACCTCCGCCAGGACGGCGATCTCGCGCAGATGATCTGGAAGACGCCGGAAATCCTGGCCGAACTCTCCAAACTCTGGGACCTGCGGGCCGGCGACCTGATCTTTACCGGCACGCCGGCCGGCGTCGGGCCCCTGCAGGTGGGCAACCGGATAGCCTGCGAGATCGAGGGGATCGGCAGGCTGGAAACGGCGGTGACCGACACGCGCGGTTAGACCAGCGGCGGTGTCCGCATGCTCTGCGGGATCGGCAGGCCCATGATCTTGAGGATCGTCGGGGCGACCGCGAGCTGGCTGACCGTCCCCTCCCTCTCGCCGCCATCGCTGCCGCAAATCTCCGGGCCGCAGATATCCCAGAAGGGCACCGGCCGCATGTCCGCCTCGGCACCGCCGTGGCGGCCCTCGGCGCTCATGCCGTGATCCGAGGTGACCAGCACCCGGTAGCCCGCAGCGCGCCAGACCGGAATGGCCAGGGCCAGCTCGTTGTCCATGTTCCAGACCTGATGCCGATACTCGAAGGAGTCGGCGCCGAAGGCATGGCCGACCGCGTCCGCCGCCGCCGAGTGAACCAGCAGGTAGTCCGGCGCATGGCGACGCAGCAGCAGGGTTGCGCTGTTACAGATGTCGTGGTCGCCCGGCATGCTGGGATTGAAGCGGGTGTGCCGCACCTCGGTGTAGAAGCGCCCGTGCGTCACCCAGCCTGGACCGTCCGTGACGTCCAGGTGCTCGACGTCGTCGAAGGGCGCGGCGTTGAACAGCAGAGCGTAGAGCCGTTCGGCCACGGCGGCCGTGACCCCGCCGGCCTCGCGCACGACGGAGAAGACATGCGGCGCCGGCGCCATGGCCTGCAGGTCGTTGGAGACCAGACCGTGTTCCGCCGGCGCCGTGCCGCTGTGCAGCGACGTGTAGGCCGGCAGGGAAAGGCTGGGCAGCACGGCCTGCATGCGCCAGAGACGGGCCTGCCCGGCCTCGACCAACCCCATCAGGTAGCCGCATTGGGCCCGCGCCGCCGCGTCGCCCAAGGCGTCGATCATCACCAGGATCACCTTCTGTCGATCCATGCCCCTGCCGGCCCTCCCCGAATCGCTCCGCCCAATCCGAATCGCCCCGTCCGAATCGCCCAGTCCGAATCGCCCCGATCCGGTCGCGGCCGAACCCTAACCGGCCGAGATGACAGCGGAATGACCGACCATGCCGGAGAGGGCGGAGACCAGGGCGGCGAAGCCCCGCCGCGCGGCAGCGCTCATGCCCCGGGCCCGCAGATAGCCATGGATCAGGCCCGGCTGCAGATCCAGTCGGGCGGCAACGCGCGCGGCCTGCAGACGCGCGACGTAGACCTCGGCGTCGTCGCGCAGGGGATCGTACTGTACCGCCTGGACGAAAGCCGGCGGCAGACCCCCATAGTCGCGATGCAACAGAGGGGCCGCGGCCGGATCGTCCGTGCCGGGGCTGCCGAGCCAGGTTTCGTGGTAGTGGCGCATGTCGGCGCGGCTGAGGCCTGGCGCATCGGCCGTGCGGCAACGCTGCGGGTCGTCGAAGGGCAGCCCCAGGTCGGGATAGATCAGAAGCTGCCCCGCCAGCGCCGGTGCGCCGCGCGCCCGCGCCCAGAAGCACAGGCCTGCCGCCAGATTGCCGCCGGCCGAGTCACCGCCGACGGCGATCCGCCCCGACTCCAGGTCCAGGCGGGCGGCGTTCCGCGTCACCCAGGTCAGGGCGGAGCGTGCATCCTCGACGGCGGCCGGAAAGGGATGTTCCGGCGCCAGGCGGTAGTCGACCGACAGCACCGCCGCCCCGCTGCCCGCCGCCAAGTCGGCACAGCTCGTGTCGTGGCTTTCGAGGCTGCCGAACACATAGCCGCCGCCGTGAAAGTAGAGCAGAACGCCAGGCCGCTCCGACGCTTCGGGACGATAGAGCCGCACGGGGATCTCTCCCGCAGGACCGGGAGCGACCAGATCGCGAACCGCCACACCTTGCGGCCTTTGCCCGGCGAAGCGACGGCAGAGCGCTGCGTAACAGGCCCGTTGCTGCGGGATCGCGAGCCCGGCG
>JANQPZ010000337.1 GCA_028285215.1 Rhodovibrionaceae bacterium
GGTGCCGACAGGACACCTTCAACGACCGTGATCGCTTCGCCGAGAGCGGTGAGCCATGTCTGCGGATCCAGGGGACTGGGAAAGAGGGTTAGAAGCTCGGCCGTCAACTCCTGCTGTTGGGCGCGGCTGATCTCGCGCAGCAGTGCGTTGGCTTGCGTTTCCGCGAGCTCCGCTTGGCGCAGCCGGGCTTCGAACAGGGCAATGTCTTCCTGGATGTTTCGCCTCGCCTCGGTGATTTCCGGGCGCTCTGGCGGCTCCCCCTCCGCCGGCGGAGGACCGAGGGCATCGCGCTCCTGACCAAGGGGCGCGAGTGCAGCCTGAGCGATCCGCTCCGCCTCGTCGGCTTCGCGGATCACCCGGTTGAGCTCCTCCTGCAGTTCGGCTGTTCGCTCAGGCGTCGGGGTCGTTTCACGCAGTTCTTCGCGCGAGCTCTCGAGCGTCCGCTGCCAAGCTTCGCTGATCTCCTCGAAGGATCGCGGCTGCTCGTCCGCCAGCACGGCCGGCGGCGCGGGCATCACGGTTGCGACGAGCAGAAGGGCGAAGGCGCAAAACGCCAGGCGAGCAAACACGGGCCGCTAGATCCTCGCTCAGGGGGTAACAGGGCGGCGAGTGTAGCGCCGCTGTGGGCAAGCTGCGAGCCAGCGGTTGTAAGACTTCGAAAAGATGCTCCACATCATCTTTGTGAGTAGCCCGGCGACGCTATTCTGCTGCTTGGCTTAGCTTTGCGCGATCGTGGGGCGCCGTGAAGTCCAGGCGCGGTCCGGCCGGTATGACGCCGCTGGGGTTCACCGTCTTGTGGCTGCCGTAGTAGTGCCGTTTGATGTGGTCGAAGTTCACCGTTTCAGCGACACCCGGCAACTGGAACAGCTCACGGGTGTAGGCCCAGAGGTTCGGGAAGTCGACCAGGCGGTTGCGATTGCATTTGAAATGGCCGACGTAGACTGGGTCGAAGCGGACCAGCGTGGTGAAGAGCCGCCAGTCGGCCTCGGTCAGAGTGTCGCCGACCAGGTAGCGGTTGGTTGCGAGCCGCTCCTCCAGTCCGTCCAGGCAGGCGAAGAGTTTCGCAAAGGCCTCGTCGTAAGCGGCCTGCTGGGTGGCGAAGCCGGCCTTGTAGACGCCGTTGTTGACGCGATCGTAAACCTCGGCATTGATGCGATCGATCTCGCCGCGCAGCGCTTCTGGGTAGAAGTCAACGACCGGATCGCCGCCGACTTCGTCGAAGGCGCCGTTGAACATGCGGATGATCTCGGCCGACTCGTTGCTGACGATGGTTTGGCGCTCTCGATCCCAGAGGATCGGGACGGTGACGCGGCCCGTGTAGTCCGGCTTGGCCTTGGTGTAGAGCTGGTGGGCGTAATCGAGACCGTAGAGCGGATCGCCGTCCGCCGTATCGCCGGCGATGTCAGTCGGGCGAAACTCCCAACCGTTCTCGGCCATGTGGTAGTGCACGCTGGAGACGCAAACGATCTGTTCCAGACCTTTCAGCTTGCGGAAGATCAAGGTGCGATGGGCCCAGGGACAGGCCAAGCTGACATAGAGGTGGTAGCGCCCCGGCTCGGCCTTGAAACCCCCTGATCCACTTGCGCCCGCGCTGCCATCGGTCGTGACCCAACTGCGAAAGGCGCTGTCCTGGCGCTTGAAACGTCCACCCGTCGACTTGGTGTCATACCAACTGTCCTGCCAAAGGCCTTCGACCAGCAAACCCATGTCGCTTCTCCTCAGGTCGTGAAAAAAGGGCGACGCGCCGGCTGTCACTCGCCGACGCGCGCTTTTCGACTCAGGCAGGGACCTCGGCGATCAGGATTTCGCTCTGGTCTTCGGCGGTCAGTTCGACGGCCTCCACGTCGGCCATGGCGACACCGTCGCGGGCCTTGGCGGAGAAGGACGCGCCCTCGCCCTCGACCTTCACCTGGCCAACGGCTGGCACAAGGTAGGCGCTCTTGCCGGGCTGGGGCCGATAGGTGACCGACTGGCCCGGCTTGAGGGTCGCTGCCAGGATGCGGGCGTCCTGGTGGATCGGCAGCGCTCCCTGCTCCCCAGATCCGGAGGCAAGGACGACCAGTTCCCCGCTGCGCTCGCCCTTGGGGAACTCGCTGGCGGCCCAGCCCGGGGCGATACCTGGCTCCGCGGTCTCGATCCAGATCTGGAAGATCTTGGTTTCCTCGCTTTCGACATTCATCTCGGAGTGCATGATGCCGCTCCCGGCCCACATCACCTGGACGTCACCCGCCTCGGTGCGGCCGGCATTGCCCAGGCTGTCCTGGTGGGTGATGGCGCCTTCGCGCACGTAGGTGATGATTTCCATGTCACGGTGGCCATGGGGGGCGAAACCGCGGCGCGGCTCGATGGTATCGTCGTTCCAGACCAGCAGCTTGCCGAGGCCGCGCCGTGCCGGATCGTCGTAGCCGGCGAAGCTGAAATGGTAGCGGGCGCTCAGCCAATCGTTCTCGAAACGCCCCAGGCTCTCGAAAGGACGATGCTCGATCATGGTTTCAACTCCTTACACTTTGGCGGATGGCTGGCACCCGCTAAGACCCTAGTTTTCTGGCCACTTCGGCCACGATCTTGCCCTGGTAGCGGGCCAGCGACAGCTCCTTGTCGGTGGGCTGGCGCGAACCGTCCGCGCCGGCGATGGTCGCCGCGCCGTAGGGGCTGCCGCCCCGCACCTCGGAGATATCGGTGAGTTCGGGCGCGCCGTAGTTCAGCGGCACGATCACCATCCCGTGGTGGGCCAGGGTGTTCCAGGTCGAGGTGATGGTTGTTTCGTTGCCGCCGCCGGTACCGGTGGAGGCGAAGACGCTGCCGACCTTGCCGACCAGCGCCCCTTTCATCCAGAGACCGCCGGTCTGATCCCAGAAATTCCGCATCTGGCTCGCCATGTTGCCGAAGCGCGTCGGGGTGCCGACGATCACGGCGTCGTAGTCCGCCAACTCGGCCGGTTCGGCGATCGGTGCGGCCTGATCCAGCTTGGCGCCGGCTTTCTCGGCGACCTCGGGTGGCATCAGTTCGGCAACGCGCTTGACGGTAACTTCCACGTTGTCGACGGATCCGGCACCTTCGGCGACGGCGCCTGCCAGGGTCTCGATGTGGCCGTAGGTGGAGTAGTAGAGCACCAGCACTTTAGTCATCACGGAAACTCCCTTACCCGTTTGTCGATTGAGGCCGTTTCCGGCCGGTTCACGGGAAAGGTGGTGCGTTCACTCAGAATTGTTAATAAGCTCATTTGTTAATTGATTGTTTCTTGGAGGAAACGCGAATGAGGCTCGAGGATGTCACGGCAATGGTCGTGTTCGCCCGTGTCGTTGAACTGGGCGGCTTCTCTGCTGCCGCGCAGGCGTTGGGCCTCTCGAAGTCGGCCGTGTCGAAGCAGATCAGCAAGCTGGAGGACCGTCTGGGGACTCGGTTGCTCAACCGCACGACGCGGCAGCTCTCCGTCACCGAGGCAGGCGCCGCCTTTTTCGAACGCTGCCAGCGGGTCGAGGCCGAAGCACTGGCGGCCGAAGAGGCTGTGACGCATTTGGCCGAGGCGCCACGGGGCCTTCTGAAGGTCAATTCGGCGCTGTCCTTCGGCGTGCGCCATATCGCGCCCGCACTGCCGGACTTTCTGGCCATGTGTCCGGAACTGGAGGTCGATCTCTCACTCAACGACCGGCCCGTCGATCTGGTCGAAGAGGGCTACGACCTGGCGATCCGGATCGGCAAGCTGGGCGACTCCAGTCTGGTTGCCCGCCGCCTTGCCCCCATGCGCCGCCTCTTGTTCGCCGCGCCCGACTACCTCGCGCGGGCCGGACGGCCCAAGCACCCGAACGAGTTGAGGCAGCACGAATGCCTGCTCTACACCTATCAGACGAGCGGACAGACCTGGAGCTTCCGGGCTGCGGAAGGGGGCACGGAGCGAGACGTCAAGGTGCGTATCTCGGGACGGCTGCGCATCAACAACGGCGACGCCATCCTCAAGGCCTGCATTGCGGGACAGGGGATCGCCCTGCTGCCGAGCTTCATCTGCAGCGAGGCCATCAGCGAAGGGGTTGTCGAGCGACTCCTGCCGGACTGGGACGATGGGACCCCGGGGGGCGTTCATGCGGTCTTTCCGGCCAGCCGGAACCTCTCGCCCAAGGTTCGGGTCTTCGTCGACTTCTTCCTGACCCGCTTCGGCAGCGAACCCTATTGGGACTCGCAGCTCGGCGAGCAGTCTGTCATCGCCTGATGTAAGAGCCTGGCATTGCCCCGGCACCTCGTTCTGCCGAATGGCCGTTCACGGTCCGAGAAGAGCGAAGGCGACGGACAGGATCAGCAAGCAGGCAAAGATCACGTTTGCGATGCGGCCGCTCCGAGGATTGCTCAGGATGGAAGAGAGGGATGAGCCGAAGGCGAGCCAGGCACTGTTGACCGTCAGGATTACCAGAGTCAGAGCTGAGATCTTGGCAAGGGTATCGAGGAGGAGTGCGCCCTCGACCAAGGTGTTGCCCGAGTAGACCGCGCCGATGGCGGCGAAGGCCTTTGGGTTGGCGATTGCGAGCACGAGGCCGCTGGAGAAGGCAGGTGCAGCCGCTCTCCGGTCCGTCGCGGAGAGGATCGGCGCGGTTGCGATCTTCCAGGCGAGATAGAGAATGTAGGCAGCGGCCAGGACCGTCAGGACACGAACCACTGCAGGTTCGGCGAGGATCAATCCAGTCACGCCGGTCGCGATCATGACCAGGACGGCGAAAGTACCGAACAGGATGCCGCCAAGATAGGGCAACCCTTTTCGAACGCCGAAGGCGACCCCCATGCCGGCCAGGCTCATGGTGGCGGGGCCGGGGCTGCCCATCAGCGGAAAAGCGGCCAGCCAGAGCAGCACGAGGTCGTTTCCCATTGGCCTTCCCCTCACGGAACCTGCATGATGACTGCCTGGAAGGGATGCGGGCTGTCTTGAACGTTTGTGCAAGATGACGGGATATTCGCTTCGCAGCCGCGTCCGCCGTCTCTCGGTTTTCGAAGGTGCCGAAGCTGTCGAGGCTTACTTCTGTGGCCACCGCTTTTCGCCGCACCGACACGATACCTACACGCTCGGCTATACGATCTGCGGCGTGCAGCGCTTCCGCTATCGGGGCGCAGAGCGTTTCTCGCGCCCGGGCGATGTCTTCGTTCTGCATCCGGACGAGCTTCACGACGGGTGGCCGGGCACAGACGAGGGGTATGGCTACCGGGCGATCTACCTGCCCCCCGGTCTCGTCAGCGATGCCTTGGGCGGCGCACCTCTGCCGTTCCTAGCTGAAGCCGTGTCGCGGCAGCCGTCGCTGCGAACTGCGATCAGAGAAGCGATCTGCGATCCTGCCGAGACGCAGGACAGCCTGGCACCCGTCGCTGCGGTTGCGGCCTTGGCCGATACACTGGCCACCCTGGAGGGCAAGCGCCGGTCGGCCTCTCGACAAATCGACGCGATCAAGATGACGCGTATCAGGGATCACTTGGAGGCAATGGCCGTCTCCAGCGTCGGCGTCTCGAGTCTGGAACGGGAGTACGGCATCGATCGCTACAGCCTGTCCCGGCAGTTCCGAGCTTGCTTCGGCGTCAGCCCCTGGCGCTTCGTAATTCTGAGGCGTTTGGACGAAGCGAAAAGGCAGATCTTGGCCGGCGCCTCCCTTGCCGATGCCGCTTCGATCTCCGGCTTTGCGGATCAGAGCCATATGACGCGGCAGTTCCGCCAGGCTTTCGGGCTGACTCCCGGAGAGTGGCGCCGTCTGCTGACCTGAAACGGCAGTGGGCGGGTGGGGACCGCCCGTCTGCAAGATCGTGAGCCTGTTAGGCCGCGCTGTTCTGCAGGCTGCGATAAAGGTCTGTACCTTCTTGGGCCAGGGTATTGGCGCTTTGTACCGCTTCGGCGATGGAATCCAAATTGCTGCTGATGTCTCCGACGGCGCCCGCGGCCGAATGCATGTTGGCGGTCATCTCGCGGGTTGTCGTCGCCTGCTCGTCGATCGCACTGGCCACCTCGGTCACGCTTGCGTCGACGGATTCGACGGCGGCCTTGATCTCGCCGAGGCGCTGCACGACGTCCCCGGCGACGGACTGGATACCGGCGATTTCCGCGGAAACCTGCTCCGTCGCCCTGGCCACCTCGTTGGCCAGCGATTTCACCTCAGAGGCAACCACTGCGAAGCCCTTGCCGGCTTCGCCCGCGCGGGCGGACTCGATCGTCGCATTGAGGGCAAGCAGATTGATCTGGCCGGCGATATCCTGGATCACTTCGATGATGCTGTTCATGGCGTCGGCGGCGCCGACAAGCTGCTGGGTGGAAGTGTCGGCGTTCGCCGTTTCGGACATCGCCGTTTCCACCTGTGCGGTCGATAGCTCCATGCTTTGCCTGATCTCGGCCGCGGACGCCTGAAACTCCTCCGCCGCCGAAGCCATGGACTGCACCATCTGCGAGGTCTCGCCGGACAAGGTCGCAGCCGCGGTTGCTTGTGCGTTCGCCGTACCGACGGAGGTCACAATCCGGTCGAGGTTGCCGTCGACCAGCTTGCCGACCCGTTCCGCCTCCTGGCGGGCCAGCACCTGCTGCGTCACATCCGTGGCATAGGTGACGACCTTGAAGGGCCTTCCGTCGGGGTCGAGGATCGGGTTGTAGGAGGCTTGCAGCCACAGTTCCTTCCCGCCCTTGCCAATCCGTTTGTACTCCGAAGCCTGGTACTCTCCGCGGGCCAAGGCGGCCCAGAAGTCTCGGTCGTTTTCGGTTGGACCGTGCCGGCCTTCGGCGTTGTTCGCCTCAAGGAAGATCCGGTGATGTCGACCCTCGATCTCGTCGAGGTTGTAGCCGACGGTCGCCAAAAAGTTGTCGTTCGCATCGAGAACTGTGCCGTCGAGCCCGAAAGACACAATGGCCTGTGCCTTGTCGATGGCTTCGATCTGACCGCGATAGTCGGCGTTCTGCAGGGTTTGTGCGGTCACGTCGATTGCATGCTTGATGACCTTGACCACACGGCCGCGACCGTCGATGACGGGGCTGTAGGTTGCCTGGATCCAGATTGGTTCACCACCCTTGCGCAGACGTTTGAAAACACCGGTCGGCGGTTCGCCGCGACGCAGATTCTCCCAGAACTCCCGGTAAGCTTCGCTCTTTGCGTAGTCCGGGTCCGCAAACATGCTGTGGTGACGGCCTTTGATCTCCGAGAGCTCGTATCCCATCGCCGCGAGAAAGTTTCGATTGGCGGTGATAATCGTCCCGTCCGGCTCGAAATGAATAATGGCTTGCGACCTGTCGAGTTCCGCCAGCATCGATTCGATTTCGACCGAGGTGACCGGGAGCCGGCCGCCGGGGGTTCGGCCGGACGAGCCTGTGGCACGCCCAATCCCGAACAAGCGGCGTAGGGATAACTGCGGCATGGATGGGGTCCTCGCGGAAAAGCAGTCTCGAACGATGCAGAGCGTCACCGTATTTGGAGAGCTCATGACAACTCTTGCGGGAGGTTGCCTCGTAATAGTTGATAGATTGTAAAATTTAACCGGGTTTTCTGGGGATTAGCAGCTATTCGGAGATCGTCTTCGAAGCCTCTTTCCAACGCCCGAAGCCGCAGTTTGCCTACTGATTCTCCAATAGATAGTGAACTACGTAATCACTGATTGTATCCAATTTACGCGTCATTAACGCGAATACGGCACCTTCCGCACCACGCATACAGTGAACCGGAGGAGCCCTATGTACCGCGCCCTATCCAGCTTGACGGTCTCGCTCGCCCTTCTGTCGATCGCTTTCGGGACCTCGGGTGCTCCGGCCATCGGCTCTGCCGAAGCCGCGCAAGTCACCGCGGCGATATCGCAGGCCCGGATTACCGACGCCGATCTCGAAGAGATGCGCAGCTGGATCGCGGTACCGGTCACGGTCGCAACCCTGCGCGGTCTCAATGCGCAGCAGAGCGCTCTGTCTCAAAGCGATATCGAGGCTCTGGATACGGCGTGGCGTGCCGAACGGGAGCAGATCGGCGACCGGCCGCTGGTCGCCGAACTTATGGCTCGTCCGCTCTCCAACTACCTGATCCGACGGCAAGCCATGGCCAACGGACTCTATACCGAGATTTTCGTCGTGACCGATCGCGGCTTGAATGCCGGCCAGAGCGCCGTGACCAGCGACTACTGGCAGGGCGACGAGGCAAAGTTCACAAAGACATTCGAAGTCGGTCCGGACGCCGTTTTCATCGACGAGGCGGAACTGCACGAAGGGTCGGGGACCTGGCGCCAGCAGGTCAACTTCACCATCGTCGATCCAGACAACGGGGCGGCAATCGGTGCGGTCACCATCGAGGTCAATCTGACCGAGCTGGCGCGTCGCCGTGCAGTTGGATCTTAAGCACGCTCATCCCTGCTACTCGCCCGGAGCTGGAACAGCCCCGATACGGAGCCTTTCCCTATGACATTTCTCGACAATCTGCCGATCGTGCGCAAGCTGACCATCGCTTTTGCCGGCGTGTTTCTGATCGGAGTCATCGCATCCGGCGTGGGTCTCGGCCAAATGTCGGCGATCCAGGAGAGCACCAAAGCGACGCGCGCCACGATCGAGGCTGCACGCCACCTGGAAAGCGTGCGGGAAGCCTTCATCGAACAGCAAGGCGCGATCCGCGGGCTGCTGTTGAGCGGTGCGCCCGGCTATGTTGCACAGTACGACAGTGCGGTGGAGCAATACGGTCTGTCGTATGGCCAAACGCGGACCGCGCTGGCCGATGAAGCGCAGTCTCTAACGGCGTTGTCCGCGCTTAACGACGAGGTCGCCAGCTGGCAGAATGAGATTGCTGCCCGCCAGATTCAGCTCATGCGCGAACCCTTGACCATCGACGAAGCGCGAGCGATCGAGGCTTCCGGCGCTTCTACGGCGGCGATGGGACGCGTTCAGGAGATCTACGGCGCGCTTTTGGATCAGAAGCGGGCAGCCATCGAAGTCAGTGCCGCTCAGGAGAACGCCGCCTTCTCGACCGCCTTTGCTGTGCTGATTGCCGGCGGAGCGTTGTCTCTGGCCGCAGCGGTCAGCTTCGGTCTGTTGCTGATGCGCAGCCTGTCGCGCCCGATTTCCGCCATGACGCAGGCCATGAGCCGGCTCGCCGACGGCGATACGTCGGTTCAGGTGCCCAGCGTCGGGCGTGGGGACGAGGTCGGTGCCATGGCCTCTGCCGTGCAAGTCTTCAAGGACAATGCGATCCGAAACGCCGAACTGGCTGCCGATGCCGAACGCGAGGCGGCCGAACGGTCCAAACGAGCGGACAAGCTACGGGACATGACTCAGGGCTTCAGCCGGGACATCGGTGCTGTGTTGGAGCAGGTGACCGGCGCTGCGCGTCAGCTCCAGGGCACCAGCACCAACCTCACATCGACGGCGCAGGAAACGAGCGACCGTGCAGCCAGTGTCGCCACCTCTTCCGAGCGCGCAAGCAACGGCGTCGAGACTGTCGCCGCAGCTTCGGAGGAACTGGGGGCCTCGATTGAGGAGATCAGCCGTCAGGTGGTGAGGCAGCGCGAGTTGGCCGGCGAGGCGGCGCAGGACGCGAAGTCCAGCGATGCCGAAGTGCGTCGCCTTGCCGAAAGCGCGCAAAAGATCGGCGACGTCGTCAGCCTGATCACCGACATCGCGGAGCAGACCAATCTGTTGGCATTGAACGCCACGATCGAGGCCGCGCGGGCAGGCGAGGCCGGAAAGGGCTTCGCGGTCGTGGCCAGCGAAGTGAAGAACCTGGCCAGCCAGACGGCCAAGGCAACCGAGCAGATTGCCAAGGACGTCGACGCCATCCAGTCGCAGACCTCCGCGACCGTGAGCTCCATCGACGTGATCGGCCAGCGTATCGGTTCCATCAGCGAAATCGCCACGGCCGTGGCCAGCGCCGTCGAACAGCAGTCGGCAGCAACGAAGGAGATTTCGCGTAACGTGCAGGAAGCTGCCGCAGGTGCGCGCGACGTGACCAGCAACATTGCCGGCGTCACCGAGACGGCGAGCGGGCTCGACCGTTCCTCCTCCGAACTGGCTCAGGCGTCGGAAGTTCTGACCGGCCAGGCGGAGGAACTGCAGAGCTTCGTGTCCCGCTTCGTGGACGACGTTCGGGCGGCTTGACGAAGCAACCTCGCGGCCGACGGGAATCCCGCGAGGGCGATAGGGCTGCGGCGATGTAGATATCCACCTTCCATCATGTCGATTCTCACGGGCCCGGCAACGCCGGCCCGTCGCACTTTCGCTTTTCCGAATTCGTCCAACGTGCTAGGACCCGCGCATGATCGCTTGTGCGGACATAGACACCTTGAGCCCTGCCGTTTTGCGCGGCGGTGAGCGACGAGAGGGTGTGCGACGAGGGTGCGGCCGCCGACGCGCGGCCTGAGCCGTCCGCTTGCGCTGGTGCAGGATGGCGGCTCTCGAGACTTCTGCCGAGCCATCGACCCAGACGCACCGCGAGACCCCTTTCATGAGCCTGAACATTGCCGTTGCCACCTCCGCCGA
>JANQPZ010000002.1 GCA_028285215.1 Rhodovibrionaceae bacterium
GCGGCAGCGGGCGACCAGCTCCGGCATCTCGACGGGCTTGACCACATAGTCGTCGGCGCCGCCGTCGAGCCCCGCCAGGCGGTCGGACAGAGCGTCGCGGGCGGTCAGAACGATCGCCGGCCATCCCTTGGCGCGGCGGACCTCGGCCAGAAGGTCGAGCCCGTCGCCGTCGGGCAGTCCGAGATCCAGGAGCAGCAGGTCGTAGTCCGTGCCGGCAACGAAGGCGCGCGCATCCTCGGCGTTCGCCGCGTGGTCGACGGCGAAGCCGGCCCTGCGCAGCGCGTCGGACAGGGCTTCGGCCAGCGAGACATGATCTTCGACAAGCAGCAGGCGCATGGCTTTCCGATGGTCGCTCGATACCGCAAGCCAAGGATGTGGGTTGCCGCCTCGGCCGACGCCAGACATCTCGGCCGAGGGTTCGGCGTTTGCCGCGTCTCAGGCGATGGCGGTATGCCTTCGGCCGGCGTTGCGGCTTCTGCGATGAACTGGGAGGCGCGTCTCAGACGAGACCGTGCCTCTTCGCAAAGGGATCCCAGGAGGCATCCTGGTGCCATTCGTACTCGCAACGTATCGCGATCTGTTCGGCGGTTTCCTGACCCTGCATGATCGAAATCGCCCGCAAGGCCATGTCCATGCCCGCGGAGATGCCGGAGGAGGTCAGGATGTTCCCGTCCTCGACCCATCTTGCCGCCGGTTCCCAGAGCACCTTCGGGCCTTGCGAGCGCACCCACGCGAAGGCCGCCTTGTTCGAGGTCGCATGTCGTCCGTCCAGTAGGCCCGTGCGCGCCAAGAGGGCGCTTCCGGTGCAGATGGTCAGGACGAACTCGGCGTTCTGCGCTGCCGTCTCGATCCAGGTCAACAGGTCGGCGTTGTCGACTTCTCGCCGCGTTCCGGCGCCTCCGGGAACCATCAGGATGTCGAAGTCGCTGCGGCTCCTTGTCGAGCAGTCCGCATGGGCGGCGATCCTCTGGGCACTCTCCACCGGGCCCCCGGCCTCGGCCACGAGAGACAGCTCGAAGTCTTCCGGCCGTTTGCCGAACATCTCCATCGGTCCGAAGACGTCGAGCACCTCGAAGCCGGGGAAGATCACCATACCCACAGATCGCACGAGACCACTCCTCGGAAGGCGAGTGCGGGGAGATATATTTGCTTCTTTAGATTGTCGTCAACTGCTGGAGAGGCCCGTCCGATCCCTCTGTCCGGCTGTAGGAAGCAGGTACGCGCGTGCGGCACCGCCAGGAGGCGTCGGCGGCGTCCTGGCGGTGCCTTGGAACGCGACTGGGGATCAGAAGGGCCGGGATCAGAAAGGATTGATGCGCGGCCAGTTCTCGGCGCCCTGCGCGATGTGCGCCGGGATATCGGCCTGCCAGAGCTCCTGCGCCCGCGGGTGCACCTGCAGATAGAGCTGGCCGTCGACCACTTCGTAGATCAGCGGATCGCCGGGGGCGATGTAGCCTTGCGAAGCGGCCCAAGCGCAATAGCCGTCATAGGCCGGCGCGAAGGCTTCGGGGTCGGCGCGGAAGGCGTCGCGATTGGCTTCGCTGCTGAAGAACCAGACGGCACCGTTCCAGAAGTGATTGAAGCGGGCCTCGCCGCGCTGCGGCGCGTCGCCCTGGTGGTAGGACACGGCATCGAAGCCGCTGATGGCCGTCGGGAGCTGGTTGCCGGCCTCGGCGGGTGAGATGGCGGCGGCTGCCAACATCGCACCGCCGGCCAGGGTCGAGAGGACTTTCAGAGTCAATGGGGCCTCCTGCTGTGAGTCACGCCGACGCGTGGGAGGATCCCCGGCCGGCATGGGACAGATGGCGGGCCTGCCGGAGACAGTACAATCAACACGAATAACTGCTGCGTGATCATGCGCCTGGCCGGACAACCGAACAGGCGACGGCCCTGTCAGGTTGCCGAGATCGCCGCGAGGAGCAGCAGCAGGGCCAGGAACATCGTGCACGCGGGCGCCCAGCCGCCTTCGATGCTCACGGCCGGCGCCAACAGCCTCCTGAGCGTCGTCAGATACGACTTCGCGGCTGCTTCGCCTCCGCTCAGCCGATACCGGAGATCATGAAGAGCGCGAGCCGATGTCCGGAGCAGAGAGGCGAGACCCCGCTCGACCGGAACCACCAGATCGCCGGAGGCCGGCAAGGGGATGCGGTGCCAGTCGACCTTGGCAAGAAGCCATCCTGCCAGTGCCGTGCAGGCCGCCGCGAGCGCCAGCGTTGCGACGCCCGACAGCACCGCCGACCAGGTCCACACCGCCTCCGCACCGGCGAGTCCGGAGGTGAAGGCGGACAGCAGGAGCGCCGCGATCAGCGTCGCCCAGGGAACGGCCAGGCTGTAGCCGGAAGAGGCGCGAGCCGATGGAGCGCCTGCCGATGCACCGCTGGGCCACGCCAGATAGAGAAAGCGTGCCATCAGCAGGACCGTCCCAACCAAGGTCCAGGAAACCAGCGCGGCAAGCGGAGCGCCCCAGGGCGCCGGCAGCGCCATGGCCTCCGGCTTGAGCAAGGCCTTGACCAGACCGCCGCTGGTGAAGGGGGCGCCGGCCAGCGCCAGCGCCGGCAGGACAAGACCCGCCGCGACCAGCCATCGGTACCGGCCTGCGGCGAAACGGCTGGCGGCCATGCCGACTCCCAGAAACAGGGCACCCTTCGCCAGGGCGTGATGCAGGGCCAGAAACAGCACGATGGCCGAGATCTCCGGCCAGCGCGTCGGAACCGCCAGTCCGAGCCCGATGGCGGTCGTCACCAGTCCCATCTGGCTGACACTGGAGTAAGCGAGCACCGTTTTCGGGTTTCGCTGCGCGATCCCGACGAAGGCGGCGTAGAACACGGCCAGGAGCCCGACGGCCATCAGCAGCAGGCCCCATCCTTCGAGAGCCGGGCCTTCGCCGAGCGGCAGCAGCCGGAGCCAGCCCAGAAGCCCCGCCTTGATCATGGCACCGCTCAGGACCGCACTGGCCGGCGTCGGGGCCACGGGATGCGCCAGGGGAAGCCAGACATGCAGGCCCAGGACGCCGAGCTTGATGCCGAAGCCGGCGACCGCCAGCGCAAGGACGACATCGCGCGTCGGTGCCTCGGCCAGCGCCGGGGGGACGTCGGCGAACAGCAGCGAGTCCGCCGCAGCCGCGGCCAGGATCAGGGCGGCGAACAGCAGGACCTCGCCCGCGACCACCATGACGATGTAGATGCGCCCGGCGCGGCCCGCTTCGGCGGTGCGGTTGTGGAGAATCAGGCCGTAGGAGGCAAAGCTCATCATCGCGAAGGAGGCATAGAAACTCAGCATGTCGCCGGCGATGATGAGGCCGAGATTTCCGGCCATCGCGAAGAGGAAGAACACGAAGAAGCGCGCCCGGCCGTCGCCCTCCTGAAGATATCCGGTCGCGAAGACACCCGCCGCCAGCCAGAGGAATGCGGTGAAGAACAGGAAGATCCGGGCGGTGTGATCGAGGCCGAGCTGCGTGCCGAGCAGGAGCCAGGGCAAGTCGATCTCGAGCGGCGGTGCGAGGCCGAGCGCGCAGGCGAGGGCGGGCAATGCGGCCCAGGGGGCCAGCAGGGTCAAGGCCCGCCGCGTCGGCCACAGCATCAGGGCGCAGGCGACAGCCAGCGGCGCGGACGGGATGAGCAGCAGCAGCCACGCGTCCAAGCTCGCCCCCGTCACGGCGCATACTCCACATCGACGATGAGCCCGACCCACTGGAGCGGGCTGAACGGCATCGAGGCCAGCAGGCCGACGCCGAGAGCGCTGGCGGCAACGAGTACCGTGGGCAGCAGGAGCATCAGACTCGTCTCGCCGCGCGCCGGGGCTCGCTCGGCAGGCCAGGTCTCGGGGGGCGCCCGGAACCAGGCGGTCCAGATGACCGGCAGGAAATAGGCCGCGTTCAGCAGGCTGCTGGCGATCAGAACGGCAATCACCCAGGGTTGGCCGACATCCAGCCCGCCGCTCGCAAGGAACCATTTGCTGAAGAAGCCCGCCATCGGCGGCACGCCGATCATGCCCAAGGCGCCCAGGGTGAAAGCGGCCATCGTCCAGGGCATCCGCCGACCGACGCCGCGCAGGTCTTCTACCCGATGAATTCCGAGCGTCTCGGCCAAGTTGCCCGCGCAGAAGAACAGCGTGATCTTCATCAGGCCCTGATGCACGAGGTGGGCGACGCCGCCGACGGTGGCGACCGGGCCGGCGATGGCGGTGCCGAGAACGATGTAGGAGACCTGGCTGACCGTAGAGAAGGCGAGGCGCCGTTTGATATCGGTCTGAAAGAGAGCCCGGAGCGAGCCGTAGACGATGGTGACCGCCGCTATGGCCGCCAAGGGGCCGGCGACGCCGAGCTGCGCGACGACCTCGAAACCGTAGACATCGTGAACCACGCGGACGATGCCGAACGCGCCGGCCTTGACCACGGCGACCGCGTGCAGCAGCGCGCTGACCGGGGCCGGCGCCACCATCGCCTGCGGCAGCCAGCCGTGCAGCGGCACCAGGGCCGCCTTGGCGCCCAGGCCGGCGATCAAGAGGACGAAGATGGCGACCAGCGCGGCGCTGTGATCCTGCACCAGGCCGGACAGGAAGCCCTGCGCCGTGAACTCGAGATTGCCGGCCAGCGCATGCAGCCAGGCGATGCCGGCCAGAAGAAGCGCGCCGCCGGTCAGGGTATAGGCCAGGTAGACGCGTCCGGCGCGCAGCGAGACCTGGGTGCCGCGATGCACCACCAGCGGATAGGTCGCCAGCGTCAGGAGTTCGTAGAACAGCAGGAAGGTGACCAGATTGCCGGCCAGCGCGACCCCCAGCGTGGCGGTCACGCAGAGGCTGAAGAAGCCGAAGAAGCGGTTTCGCTTCGGAGAGTCCTCCAGATAGCCGATGGCGTAGATCGTCGTGGCAAGCCAGAGGACGGCGGACAGGAGCGCGAAAAACATCGAGAGGGCATCGGCCCGCAGCACGAAATCGATGCCGGGCAGAAGCGGGAAGCGAACCTCGTAGCTCTGACCCTGCTCGACGCCCCAGACCATGACGGCCACGAGCAGCAGCTTCAGCACGACGCCGACCAGGTTTAATGCGGTGCGGAGCCCTTTGCTCTCCTCGGCGAGGCAGAAGATGATCAGGCCGGGCACCAACGACGAGGCCAGCACGAGCAGGGGCAGCGACTCGTTCCAGGTCACAGCACACCCACTGCGCCGAGCTGCGCGAAGGGCGTCCCGCTGTCGAGCAGGGCCAGAATCTGCGGGGTCGCGAAACCCATCGCCAAGGCGCCGAGCGCGAAGCCGAGCGCCGTCCACTTCATGCGGCGGGACAGGCGCGCGCCAGCGGCCTTCGGGTCGCCCTGGTCGCCTTGGTCGTTCGGAAGAAAGGCGAGGCCGGCGACCTTGAACATGTAGGCGGCCGCCAGCAGGCTCCCGCCGACGATGGGAATCAGCCACCACCACTGACCGCTTGCGAAGCTGGCTTGCAGCAGCAGCCACTTGGCGGCGAAGCCGGCGCTGGGCGGCAGCCCGATAATGCTGATGCCGGCAATCCCGAAGGCCGCCCAGCTCAGCGCGATGCCCGGCGATCCGCTGCCGAGATCGGCAATTCGGTCGTGGCCGGCGAACTTGAGAATGTTGCCCGCCGCCAGGAACATCGCCGCCTTGGCCAAGGCGTGAGACAGGATGAAGAGGACCGTCCCGGCCCAGGCCGTCGCTGCCGCCGTCGTCAAGGCCAGGGGGAACGCGAGAAACAGATACCCGATCTGAGCGACCGTCGAATAGGCGACCAGCAGCTTGAGCCGCGCTTGACGGAGCGCCTGAAACGAGCCCCAGAAGATGGCCAGCGCGCCGAGCAGACCGAGCACCTGGCCGAAGCCGGGCGCGGTGACGGGGAAGAGCTCCAGCCACAGCCGCAGCAGGAGGTAGAACGACGTCTTGACCACCAGGGCCGACAGGAGCGCACTGACCGGCGCCGGAGCGGCGGCATGGGCGGGCGGCAGCCAGAAGTGCAGCGGGACGAGCGCGGTCTTGATCGAGAGCCCCGCGACCATCAGGCCCGTGGCCGCCCAGTCGGCCGGCGCCGGCGTCACCAGATCGCTCAGCAACCCGATGTCGAGCGTGCCGTGGGCGCCGTAGAGCAGCGCCACGCCGAGCAGATAGGTCAGCGATCCCAGCAGGCTTAAGAGAAAGTAGCGCATCGCGCCGGTCAGCGCGTCGCTGTTGCCCGCCAGGGCGACGAGCGCGACCGATGCGACGCCGACAAGCTCCAGCGTCACATAGAGGTTGAAGAGATCGCCGGAGAGAAACAGCGCGTTCATGGCACTCCAGAGCAGGAGCCATAGCGCCCAGAAGAAGCGCGCCGTTTCGGTCGCCTGCTGGAAATAGGCCGTTGCGTAAAGCGTGACGCCCGCACCCACCAGGGCCGTCGTCAGCAGCATCGCGGCACTCAGCCCATCGGCATGAAGATCGATGCCCAGAGGCGCACCCCAGCCGCCCATCGCGTGGTATTGCGGGCCGAGTTGGGCAACCTGCCAGATCAGCCAGAACACCGAACCGACGGTGGCGAGAGTCGCAAGACAGCCCACGAGGGCCGCGCGCCTCGGCCAGAGGAAGGCGGCGACGGCGCCGATCATGGGGGTGAAGACCGCCCAGACCGTCCAGGGCGAGTCTGCGAAGGGCGTTTCCACGGCGGTCAGTCGGACGGCTGCTCGGGCAAATGCGGGCGGCCGGTCTCGGATTGGACGCGAAGCATGAGCACGAGAGCGACGGCCGTGGCCGAGACGGCCACGACGATGCCGGTGATCACCATGGCATGTGGCACCGCGTCGGACACGAGGCCCGGCGTTCGATAGGCCAAGGCCCCGAACACCAGGAAGACGCCACTGCCCATGACGTTGACCGCGATGATCTTGCGCAGGAGATGGGCATGCCTGGCCAAGGCATAGAGGCCCAGCACGAAGAGTCCGCTTCCGGTGATGGCATAGAGAAGCGTTGCGCTCATCCGGGTTCGCCCCGTCGCGGCCGTCCGCCCATGAACAAGGTCGCCAATGCCACAGCGATAGACACGGTCGCCACCACCTCGATCAGCAGAATGAGATTGCCGGCCTGGTCCGGCGGATACTCCAGAAAGCGATATCCGAAAAACATCACCGCCGCTCCGACGGCGATGAACACACCCAGTCCCAAAGTCAGGAGCGCGCGCAAGGGCCAGCCTTGCCAGCGTGCCGGCAGGCTCTTGCCGGACAGCAGAAGCAGAACCGCCACGGCGGCAAGGACCGCGCCGGCCTGAAAGGCGCCGCCCGGCGCATGGGCGCC
>JANQPZ010000028.1 GCA_028285215.1 Rhodovibrionaceae bacterium
CGCTCTAACACTACGACGAGAGCAGGATCGCCTGAGGTGGCGACAGCTTTGCCGCGCGCGGCTTGCGGCCTGCTAGACTGTCCGCGACGTCACCTCGACTCAAAGCAGACGACAGCGGGGCAAAGCGAAGGACAACGGTGGATTACGGGCTCGCATGGGTATTGGTCGGTTCCCTGATGCTGCTCGGCAGCATCTTCGCGGGGCTGCTGTCGGCGCGTGTCGGGGCGCCTTTGCTGCTCGTCTTCCTGGCGCTCGGCATGCTTGCCGGCCGGGAAGGTCCGGGGGGCATCCTGTTTCAGGACTCCCAGCTGGCCTTCATTCTGGGCTCGACCGCCCTGGCTGTGATTCTGTTCGACGGCGGTCTGCGCACGCCGCGGGCGACGATCGAACGCGGTCTGGGCCCAGCGCTCGCGCTCTCGACTCTGGGCGTGTTGATCACGGCGGGGCTGGTGGCCGCGGCCGCCCACTACCTGCTGGGCTTCGGCTGGGTCTTCGCCCTGCTGCTCGGCTCCATCGTTTCGGCGACCGATGCGGCGGCGGTCTTCATGCTGCTCGGCAAGTCCGGCATCGCCCTGCGCGACCGCCTGCGCGCCACCCTGGAGGTGGAGTCGGGCAGCAACGACCCCATGGCCGTGTTCCTGACCATCACCTTCACGGAGATGCTGGCGACCGGCCACCTGGATCTGGGATGGCATGTGGCCGCCGACTTCGCCTTGCAGATGGGGCTCGGCGGGGTGCTGGGCGCCGCCGGCGGCTTCGCCTTGGTTTGGCTGATGAACCGTCTGGAGCTGTCGGGCGGCCTCTATCCTATTCTGGCGCTTGCCGGTGCCCTGCTGATCTTCAGCGGCACGCAGCTGGCGGGCGGCAGCGGGTTTCTGGCGATCTACGTCGCGGGCATCGTGTTCGGAAACCGCCGCGTGCGCGCAGATCAGCTGGTCGGGCGTTTCTTCGACGGCCTGTCGTGGCTGTCGCAGATCGTCATGTTCCTGCTGCTGGGCTTGCTGGTTACGCCGAGCGAGCTTCTGCCCGATCTCGGAACGGCCCTGATCCTGGCCGTGACCCTGATGCTGGTGGCCCGGCCGCTCGCGACGCTGATCTGCCTGACGCCGTTCCGCTTTCCGCTGCGCGAGCAGGCCTTCGTCGCCTGGGTCGGCCTGCGCGGCGCGGTTCCGATCTTTCTGGCGCTGTTTCCCTTTCTGGAGGGGTTCGACCGCAGCGGCCAGGCCTTCAACATCGCTTTCGTGGTCGTCCTGGTCTCCCTGCTGCTGCAGGGCTGGACCATTCCCTGGGTGGCGCGTCGCCTGCACGTTGCCCTGCCGCCGGAACCGGAGGCGGCCACCCGGCTGGACCTTGACCTTGCCCGGCGGACGGACCGCATGGACCGCGACCTGATCGGCTACGAGGTCATGCCGCACAGCCGCGCCGCCGACTTCCCGCTGGCCGCTCTGGAGCTGCCGCGGCGAACGCGGCTGGTCGCCGTCATTCGGGCGGGGATCGTGCAGCGCCTGCCGGAGGTGCAGCAGCTGACGGCCGGCGACTTCGTGCTGGTGATCACGCCGCCGGAGACCGCGGCGACGTTGGACCGCTTCTTCTCGCGCCGCTTCGCCTCGACGGCGGGACAGCTCTCGGTGGACCAGGGCGACTTCCTGGTGGAGGGCAGCAGCCGGCTGCGCGAACTCTGTGCCGCCTACGGCATCGAACTCGGGCAGGCCGATCCGAACATCTCTTTGGCCGAACTGCTCCGGACCCGACTGGGCGAGGGCATGGGCCGGGGCGACCGTCTGCGCTTCGGTCAGGTGGAGTTCATCGTGGTCGACAAGATCGGACCGGAGCCGAAGCGCGTCGGCATCGTGCTGGAGCCGGACGCGGGAGAGACGGGATGGCGGCGCAAAGCCTCGTCGCGCGTGCGATCCAGGTTGCGTCGCTGGCGTCTCCGCCTTCCGAGCATCGGGTCCGGGGCGGGCAGCGGGTAGTGCAGGTCAAGCCGAATGCGAGCGAGACGCGCTTGCCTCTGGTGAAGCGCTCCGGCCTCGTGTAGGACTCTGCGGCGAGGTGACGACGGCAGCGGAGTTCCAGAAGATGAAGTGTTTCAAGATCTTGACAGTCTGTGGAGCCTTGATGCTGCCGCTTTGGCCGGCTGCGGCGCAGGACACGCAATCCACCGCCCCGACGTCGTCGGGCATGCTGGTGGAACTCAACAAGGCGGAACAGACCGACGGCGGATGCCACTACTTCCTGCTGCTGCGCAACAGCACGGAGTACGACTTCGAGCTGCTGCGCCTGGACCTCTACTTCTTCGACACCGCCGGCGTGATCTCCAAGCGCCTGCTGGTCAGCACGCCGCCCGTCGGCTCGGGCGACACGCGGGTCGCGGCTTTCGTGGCAACGGAGTTGACCTGCAGCGACGTCTCGCAGATTCTCGTCAACAACGTCGATCCCTGCGACGTCAGCCAGGGCGAAGCGCCGGTCTGTCAGGAGATTCTGGAACTCGGCAATCGGACCGAGGTGACCTTCTTCAAGTAGAAGACGGCCGGCGCTCCGCAGGGTGCCGGAGCGTATCTTCTCCGCGCCGTTCCGGTTCCCTGACGATGCGGTCCAACGCCTTCGCCGCCTTGCGTCAGATCAACGCCGGGCCGCGCGCCGGTCTTCAGGATCGGCCCCTTGTCGTGCCGTTCTGTCCAAGCCGGAGCCGTGCCATGACCGAGACCCTGCGTCGCCTGCAAGAAGATCACCTCAACATCGCTCGCCTGCTGGAGGTGCTGGAGCATCAGCTCGCGCTTTTCGCAGAGGACGGCGACGTCGATTACGAGGTGATGGAAGGCGTGATGGAGTACATGCGGCGCTACCCGGATCTCGCGCATCATCCGCGCGAAGACCGGGTGATGCTGCAACTGCAGAAGCGCGATCCGAAGGCGGTGGAAAAGATCGGCGATCTCGCCGGCGAGCATCGGCGGCTGAAGGGCGTCACGGAGCGTTTCGCGACCGCCCTGGAAAACGTCTTGGCCGAGCAGGAGGTCTCGCGCGAGGCCGTCACCGCCCTGGGCCGTGACTATGTCGCCCAGCAACGCACCCATATGCGAATGGAAAACGAGCGCTTTTTCCAGATCGCGGAGCGCACGCTCACACAGGCCGACTGGGCGGAGGTGGACAGCGACCTGGCCCAGACCAGCGATCCGCTGTTCGGCCCCAAGGTTGCCGAGGAGTACGAGGTTCTGCGCGACCACCTGCTGCAGTGGGATCGCGAGGACCGCGACGCCGAATAGACGTTCCCGGGTTTAGCGGGAACCAAGGGCCGCCGAGCGGCATGACACCGCTCGGCGTAAGTTCTGCCGCTGTGGGCCGCGACGTTACTGGGCCGTGACGTTACTGGGCTGCGTCGCTCTGCAGCTCTTCTTCCAGCTCCAGAATGGCCATGGTGGTCTTGAGCACGCTGTCGGGCGTCAGGCTGATGGAGTCGATGCCGACCCGCACCAGGAATTCGGCCACTTCGGGATAGTCCGAGGGCGCCTGGCCGCAGATGCCGGAATGGCGACCGGCCGCCTGGGCCCCCTCGACCGCCATCTGCAGCATCTTCAGAACGCCGGGGTCGCGCTCGTCGAAGTCGAAGGCCACGATCTCGCTGTCGCGGTCGACGCCGAGCGTGAGCTGCGTCAGGTCGTTGGAGCCGATCGAGAAGCCGTCGAAGAGTTCCGCGAACTCGGCCACCTGGATCACGTTGTTGGGGATCTCGCACATGACGTAGATCTCGAGACCGTTCTCGCCGCGCTTCAGGCCGTACTTGGCCATGGTCTCGAGAACCCGCTCGCCCTCGTCGACGCGCCGGCAGAAGGGGACCATCAGCTTGAGGTTGGTCAGCCCCATCTCCTCGCGCACGCGCTTCATCGCGGCGCATTCCAGGGCGAAGCCGTCCGCGTAGGCGGGGTGGGAGTAGCGCGAGGCGCCGCGGAAGCCGATCATCGGATTGGCCTCGTCCACCTCGAAGCCGCTCCCGCCCAGCAGCGCTGCGTACTCGTTGGTCTTGAAGTCGCTCATGCGCACGATGACCGGCTTCGGGTAGAACGCGGCCGCCAAGGTCCCGACACCCTCGGAGAGACGCTCCACGAAGAAGTCGGCGCCGCTGTCGTGCTGGGAGATCAAGGCTGCGATCTCGGCGCGGGCGGCGGGGTCTTCCACCTTCTCCGGGTAGAGCAGGGCCATGGGGTGGGCCTTGATGGCCTCCGTGATGATGAACTCCATGCGGGCCAGGCCGACGCCGTCGTTCGGCAGGAAGCTGGTCTTGAAGGCAAGCTCCGGGTTGCCGAGGTTGAGCATGATCGCGGTACGCGGGCGGCGCAGCTCGCCGAGATCGACGCGGGTGGTCTCGAAGGGGATAGCGCCCTCGTAGACGCGCCCGACGTCGCCTTCGGCGCAGGAGACCGTGACCTCTCGGCCATCCTCCAGGATTTCGGTCGCGTTCGAGGCGCCGACCACGGCGGAGATGCCGAGCTCACGGGCGACGATGGCCGCATGGCAGGTGCGCCCGCCGCGGTTGGTGACGATGGCCGAGGCCGTCTGCATCACCGGCTCCCAGTCGGGCGTCGTGGTATCGGCGACCAGGATCTCGCCGGGCTTGAAGCGGTGCAGTTCGCTCTGGCTCTTGATCACCCGAACCTGGCCGCTGGCGATCTTGGCGCCGACGGCGCGGCCGCTCAGCAGCACCGGCGCGCTGCCCTTCAGCACATAGTCTTCCAGGATCTGGCCCTGGCGCTGGCTGGTGACCGTCTCGGGCCGAGCCTGCACGATGTAGAGTTCGCCGTCCAGGCCGTCCTTGGCCCACTCGATGTCCATCGGCATGCGATGGCCGGCGCGCTCCGAGTAGTGCTTCTCGATCTTGATGGCGGCGTCGGCCAGGGTCAGGACGTCGGCGTCGCCGATGCAGAAGCGCTCCCGGTCGGGCTCCGGCGTCGGGATCACGCGGCTGGCCTCGCGGGTGTGGCCGTCGGTGTAGACCATCTTGAGCTGCTTCTCGCCGCGGCTGCGGCGGAGTACAGCCCGGTGGCCCTTCTCGAAGGTCGGCTTGTGAACGTAGTACTCGTCCGGGTCGACCGTACCCTGAACCACGGTTTCTCCCAGCCCGTAGGCGCCGGTGATGAAGACCACGTCGGGAAAGCCGGTTTCCGTGTCCACCGAGAAGATGACGCCGCTGGCGGCCAGGTCGGAGCGGACCATCTTCATCACCGTCACCGACAGCGCGACCTTGAAGTGATCGAAGTCGCGCTCAATGCGATAGCAGATCGCCCGGTCGGTGAAGAGCGAGGCGAGGCAGCGCTTGTAGGCGTCGATCAGCAGCGTCTCGCCGCGCACGTTCAGGTAGGTGTCGTGCTGGCCCGCGAAGCTGGCGGTCGGCAGATCCTCCGCGGTGGCCGAGGAGCGCACGGCGACGCTCAGGTCGTCCCCGTACTCCGCCACCAGGGCGCGCCAGCCTTCGCGGATCTCCTGTTCGATCTCGCTCGGCAGGGGGGCGCCGTAGATCAGTTCGCGGATCGCGTGGGCGCGGCGCGCCAAGTCGTTGACGTCCGTCTTGTCGAGGTCGTCCAGCAGCGCGTGCAGGCGGCCGTCCAGGTCGTTGTCGGCAAGAACCTTGCGATAGGCCTCGGCCGTCACGGCGAAGCCGTTCGGCACCTTGACGCCCAGCGGGACCAGTTCGCGATACATCTCGCCGAGCGAGGCGTTCTTGCCGCCGACCAGCGGCACGTCGCCCAGGCTCAGATCGGAAAACCAGCGAACGTAGGAGGCGGTCGTCGAGCTCATGTGGCGGGCGTCCCTTGCTGTCGCAGACTGCGGTTTACGGGTTCGGGACGCAGTCTATTCACCCCAGGTTTGTGGCCCTATGAGATGGGTCAATCCCGATTGGCCGCGCGGGGCGGACTCTCGTCAAACTGCCGGGTTTCGACGGCTGCGGCTAAGGATCGGATAACTTTTGCCGGGCATTCTATGCGGGCAGCTCGCGGGCGCCGCCATCGCGGGCCGCAGATCGCGTGACGGAACGGGTAGGGAGCCGCTGGACCATGGTGTTCTCGGAGACGCTGAGCCAAGCGAGCAGTCTGGCTGAGCGTGCATTGGAGCTGATGCGCGACCATTCCGTGCCGCCCACTCCGGCGAACTTCGGCGTCTGGTACGCCCATGTGTCCGGGCAGTATCCGGATCTCAGCAAGGCCATCGACGCCCTGTTGCAACGGAACGAGCGCTTTTCGTCGGGCTGCAACGAAGAGCTCTATCGAACCTTCTTCGGCAGCGAGGGGCAGACCGACGCCGTTCGCGACACTTCGGAGAAGATGCAGGACACCGCTGTCCGGGTGATCGAAAAGCTGCGGCAAGCGGGCGTCGATGTCTCGAGTTTCGGGGAAAAACTGGCCGCCTTCGGCGAAGACGTGGCGAACGGCGGCGATCTCGGCAGCGTTATCCAGCGCATGTTGGCCGAGACCGAGGCGGCACGGCAGCGGAACGCGAAGCTTGAAACGCAACTCGGCGAGGCGACGCAGGAGATCGAGGATCTGCGCAGCCATCTCGAGGATCTGCGGATCGAGGCGCTGACCGACAGTCTCACCGGCCTGTTCAACCGCAAACACTTCGATGCACAGCTCCGTCGCGACGTTCTTCACGCCCGCGAGGCCGGCGAGCCGCTGTGCGTCGTTTTCTGCGACATCGATCATTTCAAGCGCTTCAACGACACCTACGGCCATGCCACGGGCGACAAGGTTCTCAAGCTGGTGGCACGGACGCTCAAGCAGAGCGCCAAGGGCCGCGACACGGCAGCGCGTTACGGTGGCGAAGAGTTCGGCGTGGTGCTGCCCGGGACGGTGATGCGCGATGCCTTGGCCTTCGCCGAGCAGGTTCGCCGGCGTCTCGCCGGCAAGGAGCTCAAGACCCTGGACGGCAGCAGCTCCTTCGGCTCGGTGACGATGTCGCTCGGCGTGTCCCAGTACCGGGCCGGCGAGCCCGTCACGCACCTGCTGCAACGTGCCGATGCCGCGCTCTACGCCTCGAAGCGCGACGGCCGCAATCGCGTGACCGCCGAAGCGGCCGAAGATCTGCCCGAGGCGGCTGCTTCCTAGAGCACGATTCACGGTTCAGGTGAGACCGCGCGAGCGCTTTCACCCGAGGTGATATCGCCCTGGAAAGACAACTGCGGCTGCCCCCAAGCGCGGTACCCGAAGCCGTCAGCGTAGTCCGGATCGAGCGGGTCGCAGGCTCTAAAAAACCGGGGTTCGACAGATTTTACAGTCGCTCTGCCTTTGCTGCATGGATCGCATGCGTCGCCGGTGTGTTGAAAGTCGGGCGCGCCGCATCACATCGATTAATACTTCGTGAGTGCAGGAAATAGCTCTGCGGCGAAATACCGGGATTTAAATTAAGGACAAATTGCCGGGCCTGTGCCGCAAGGCCATCGCAGCGTGACATGCGAAAAACTTGAAATGTTCTAAGTCAATTTCATATACTGTGTGTCATTTCCAGGACAGGACGGACGAGGAACGGCGTGCGGGCGACCGTGCGGAACCCGGCCACTGTGCGGGTTTGCGCGGGGCGTAACTGGACCGCCGCCGCTGTAGGAGAAGTAAGATGGCGAATACCACTACCAAGGACCGCGGCCAGCGCAGCGAGCTCGACCTGCTGATTGCAGAGGCGGCCCGCTACCCCTTGCTGGCGCAGGACGAGGAAAACGATCTGGCCAACCGCTGGCGCGAAAAGAGCGACCAGCATGCCCTGAACAAGCTGTTGGGCAGCCACTTGCGGCTGGTCATCAAGCTTGCGCGCGGACTTCGCGGCTACGGCGTGCCGCTGGAAGACCTGATCGCGGAGGGCAACGTCGGCCTGATGCAGGCGGCCCAGCGCTACGACCCGGAGCGGCAGGTGCGGTTTGCCACCTATGCCGCCTGGTGGATCCGCGCCTCCATGCACGAACTGGTGCTGAAAAGCGGCTCGATCGTGCGCACGGTGCGGACCGGCGACCAGAAGAAGCTCTTCTTCAACCTGCGTCGCATGAAGGCCAAGCGCGCCCAGCGCGGCGAAACCGGTGACCTGACCGAGACGGCTGTGGCCGAGATTGCCACCCAGTTGGGCGTGTCGGAGGCCGATGTGCGTGAGATGGATCAGCGCCTGGGCACCGGCGACGTCTCCCTGGACGCACCGCTGACCAGCGAGGGCGAGGACTCGCGGATCGATTTCCTGAGCGACGACCAGGCGCCCACGCCGGAGACCATGGTTGCCGAGGAGGACGAGCGCGACAAGCGTCGCCGGCTGCTGGACTCGGCCATGTCCGGTCTGAACGACCGTGAGCGGCACATCCTGCAGGAGCGGCGCCTGAGCGAAGAGCCTCGCACTCTGGAGGAACTGAGCCAGGTCTACGGCGTGTCGCGCGAGCGCATCCGTCAGATCGAAGCGCGGGCCCTGGAGAAGCTGGCGATCGCGACGCGCCGGGCCGCCAGCGACCACGGCCTGATCGGCCGTAACCATCCGCCGGCGCTGGCGGCCTAACCGGCCCCGCAAAGCGTCGGCGAGCAGCTTACGACCGCTGTTCGAACCGAAATCCGATCGCCGCCGCAGCCTCCAGGTTGCGGCGGCGATTGCGTTTCTGCCCACGGTTTAGCCCTCTTTCGGCCCTTGGTCGGCCCCTGGTCGGCCCTGCCGCGGCCCCACGACGCGGCGATACCCTTTTCACGCCGGGATGAAAACCGCTGCCGTCGCCGTTGTCTCCACGACGGCCAGGGTCTGCATGACGCCAGTGCCTGCATGACAGTTGTGTGTTGGGTCACAGCAGCGGCCGGCGGGAGACGCCACGTCTCCCCTTCAGCAACGTTCGGGAAGAGGGACTGCAGCCATGTCGGCACCATCGCATCAGATCAGCTACTCGCAAGACAGGTATCCCATGCTTGCGACGGTGCTGGACCGGGCCATCGAAGCGACGATCTTCGTGCTGACCGCCTTCATCATGACCGTGCCGGTCGCCCTGCTGGCGATCGGCTGGCTGGCCGGCGCGCTGTCGTACTGAGCGCCGGCGCCTCTTTTCCTGCATAGACTGAAAGGCTCGCTGCTCGATGCCGTTGGTCATACAGACTGTTCATCAGGCAGAAGGGACTTGCCCGACCGTATGACGCCGACCCTCCGGCGACCTGGCTGTGTCATACCGAACGCCCCCCAGCACGCCTCGCCGTAAACGCGTGTTTACGCCTTCTTTGTAAGTTCACGCTAGGATTGGAGCTGCCGTTCAATCGTCTTCGGAGAGGCTCCATGACCGAGGTTTGGTCCGTTCGCGGTATCGATCCGCAGGTGCGCGATGCCGTGGTGAAGACGGCGCGCCGGCGCAAGGTCGCCGTTGCCGCGGTGCTGCAGGAGGCGGTGGAGCGCCTGCTGAGTCCGCCGCGAGAGTCGACCCAGGAGTCCGAGGCGATCCTGAGTGAGGGGGCGCTCCTGCGTGAGATCGACCGGCACCTCGATCAGCTCAACGCACGGCGTGCCGGCCGACTTGGCGTCTGAAGGATGACGACCCCGAACCGCGATCCCTTGCGCCCCTTTTCCGCAAAGGAGGCCGCGGCGCGCCTGCGGATCTCCGAGGCGCAGATCGCGACGTTGGTGGAGCAGGGGTCTCTGGTCGGTTTTCGCGACGAAACCCACCGCTTGGTCGTCCTGCTGCCCGTCGACCCCGATACGGAGCGCCGCGACCCTGGCCAGTCCGTCGTAGAGGACGACTATCTGGAACCCTTTTCGCCCGGCGACCGGCCGATCGGTGCCGCGCCCGAACGTTCGGCGAGCGCCTTGCCGCAGCAGTCGGCCGCAGTTCGCCCGGCCTCCGATATGCCGACCGCCGCAGCACAGCCGGAGTGGGGCCCTCTGAAGGAGGCCTTCGAGATCCACTGCAACCTCGTCGAGGCCATGCTCGACAAGTTCGCGGTGCTCTACCGGGCGAAGGACACCCAGCAGCTCGAGAGCCTTGCGCTTCAAGGCGCGCGGCAAGCGGACGGACCGCACCCCGGCGTGGCCGAGTCCGGCGAAACGGATCTGGAGGAGTTGCGCCGTAGGGTGGATGCCCTTGAGCGGGCCTACGCCCTGCAGGAACAGGATCTGGAAAAGCTGCTGGAAGTGACGCGGTTGATCCGGGATCACCTGGAAACCGTCTCGGCGCGCCGCGACCGCGATAGCTAGAGCGATCCCACCTGAGGCGATCCTGCTCTCATCGCCGTCACCGCCTGCCTGGCACCAAGCTTCAGACTCGCATCGGAGTCGACAGGGTCGCTGTCTCGTCGCGGGACTGCGGCGGGCTTAATTTCGCACATGAATTTGTTATTTATACAGAATAACATTAGTGAATGTTAAAATAATTGCTCTCCCTCGTTCCGAAGTGGGGTACCGTAGTGTCATCGATGCTGGCCGGCTCTGTCCCGGCCCGAAGGCACAGCTTTGGGAGCGGCGGTCATGCCCGAGAGTCTCGCCAATCTGGAGCCGCGCACGTTTCTGCTCTGCGGCGCCTTGCTCGTTGGACTGTCGTTCGGTCTGCTTGGACGCGCGTCGGGCTTCTGTCTGCGCTCGGCCCTGATCGAGTTTCGTCTGCGCCGTCCGGGGCGCCGTGCCATCGCCTGGGCCGCGGCGCTGCTGACGGCGGTGTCCGCCTCGCAGCTTCTGACGGCAGGCGGCGGCATCGATTTGACGGAAAGCCTCTATCTGGCGGCGCGCGTCAATCTCGTCTCGATCGCCCTGGGCGGCCTGCTCTTCGGCGTCGGCATGGTGCTGGCCCGCGGGTGCGGCGGGCGCCATCTGGTGCTGGCATCGGGCGGAAATCTGCGCTCCTGGCTGGTGCTGACCACCTTGGCATTGGTCGCCTACGCCACGCTGCGGGGCATTCTGGCGCCGCTGCGCCTGTGGCTCGACGGTCTGCTGTCCCTGGAGGTCGAGGCCGCAGCCAGCCAAGCCGTTCCTGACTTGCTCGCCGTTTCGACCGGCTTGGACGCCGGGAGCCTGACGCTTGCCTTGGTGGCGCTGCTGGCCGTCGGTCTCGCTGCCGTGCTGCTGCACGCGCTGCGGGCGGAAGCCTGGCGCGCCGCGGCATGGGGCCATCTGGCCGCCGGCGTGGGCATCGGTCTCCTGATTCCGCTGGCCTGGGTCGTCACCGGACTGCTCGGCGCCGACGACTTCGATCCCGTCCCCCTGGAGGCGCTGACCTTCACCGCCCCGGTGGGGGATGCGCTGCAGTATCTCATGACCTACACCGGCGCCTCGCTCGACTTCGGCATCCTGGTGGTCGGCGGCACGTTGCTCGGCGCGGCGACTCTCGCAGTGCTCCGCCGCGACGTCCGCCTGGAGGCCTTTGCGACGCCGGGCCAGCTCCTGCGCTACCTCTCCGGCGCCGCGCTCATGGGCTTCGGCGGCGTTCTGGCGCTGGGCTGCACCATCGGGGCCGGCCTGAGCGGCGTGAGCACCCTCTCGCTGGGCAGCATGATCGCGCTCGGCGCGATGGTGACAGGCGCGTGCGCAGCGCTGGCCGTCGAGGCGCGCGGCCTGCCGAGGGCCGCGGCCTCCGCAGAGCCGGCATCGGCCGCCGCGGATCGCTGAGATCCGGCCGGGGCGATCCTGCTCAAGTGATGGGCTTAGAACGCGATCGCGTTCTAGGGCGCTGAGATCTGCTGAAAGCGTTCCGTCAGGGCCGCGATGGCCTCGACGTAAGGTCCGGGGCCGTAGCTGATCCTGGCCACGCCGAGGGAGGCCAGATCCTGGGTGGCTGGGGCACCCTTCAGCATCATGACGTTGACGGGCAGGGTGGTCGCCTTGCAGATCGTCTCGATCAGCGCCGGGTCGACCAGGCCGGGCACGAAGAAGCCGCTGGCGCCGGCCTCGGCATAGGCGGCCGCGCGCTCCTTGGCCTCCGGCACCAGCGCTTCATGCTTGCCGCGGTCCTTCTCCTTCAGGAAAAGATCGGTCCTCGCGTTGATGAAGAAGGGAAGGCTGGCCGCTTCGGCGGTCTGCCGTATGGCGCCGATCCTGTCCGCCTGATCGGGCGCCGAGTAGAGCCCGCTGCCGCCGACGACCTGGTCCTCGAAGTTGATGCCGACGGCCCCCGCCTCGATCACGCGCGCGACGTTTGCGGCCACTTCCTCGGCCGTGATGGCGTAACCGCCTTCGAAGTCGAGCGTGACCGGCAGGTCCACCGTGGCGACGATCCGCGACAGAACGGTCAGGACCAGGTCCAGGGGGATCGCCTGACCGTCCGGGTAGCCCTGCGCCGCCGCCACCGACCAGCTTCCCGTCGCGACGGCCTTCGCGCCGGCCTTGGCGATGGCTCCGGCGCCGCCGGCGTCCCAGATGTTGTAGAGCACCAGGGGATCGCCCGGCACATGGAGATCGTTGAAACGACGGGCTTTTTCAGCCTGGGTCATGATGCTTGCCTCTCTGGAAACGCGTCGGAAGATGATCTGCTCGAGGTGCGGGACGGATGCTCAGGCTGTCGCCGTCACGCCGGGCCGTCACGCCGGGCTGTCACGTCGATATGACGGCCGTCGCCTGGCCGGTGTGATGCAGGCAGGCCGGTGCCGGGTGGGGGCCACCGTCGTGACGGTCTTCGAACGGTGCGGGACGTGGGGCGGCCGGCTCCGGCTTCGCCACCTCGGCGGCCCGGTGCCGCTTGCGGATCGCCGAGGGGGGTCGCCCGTAAAGCTTGGAAAAGGCAGCGTTGAAGCCGCGCAGGCTGCGAAAGCCCGACCGCTCCGCGATCTCCGCCATCCGCAAAGAGGTGTCGTTCAGCAGCCGTTTGGCGCGTTGGATGCGCAGGGTTTGCGCGGTCTGCAGCGGCGATGCGCCGAGGTGTTCCTGAAACAGCCGAGAGAGGTGACGCGGACCGACGCCCAGTCTGTTTGCCAGATCGGCCACGCTCGCGTCGTCCAGGGCGCCTTTCTCGATCAGTCGCAGCGCCCGCTCGACCGTGGTTTTCGTGCCGTTCCAGGCCGGACAGAAGGGCGCCGTTTCGGGCCGGCAGCGCAGGCAGGGTCGATATCCCTCCTGCTCGGCCGCCGCCGCGCTGGGATAGAAGCGGACATTCTGCGTGCGGGGCTGTTTGACCCGACAGACCGGACGGCAATAGATGTTCGTGGTGGTGACCGCGACGAAGAACAGGCCGTCGAACGCGGGATCGCGTCGCAGCCGGGCCTGATTGCAGGTTTCGAAATCGAGCATGCCTCTAGGCTAACAACCTTGATCGGCGACCGCGAGACACGGTTGGATGATCACGTCCGAAATCGGCGAGTTCACGGCGGTGGCCGGATCCGGCGCCGC
>JANQPZ010000036.1 GCA_028285215.1 Rhodovibrionaceae bacterium
CGGCTCAAGGCCTTGATGGCGTTCGTCCTGGAGGACGATCTGGCGCGCTACGATATCAGCATCCGCGCATGGGCCGCGCAGGAGCCGAAGATCCTCGGCATCGTCGCGGCGGTGGACGAACGGCGCATGGCGTTCCTTCGCTCGCTGCTAGCTCCCATCGGGTTCACCGGCGACGCGCTCGAGATGCGGGTCCGCGCCGTTCTGGGCTATTTGAGCATCGACCCGATCATCCGCCAGCAAAGCGGCAGCGATCGACGCTTGGAGATGCTCGACACCTTCCACGCGCTGATCGTGGCGACCTGAGCACGTGTCAGGCTATAGAGGGGCCGCCGTTCCGAGCAGTAGTTAACTGCGGGAAGGCACGCCTTCCCGTGCCCATCCGTCATTTGGGATCGAAGCGAGCCGGTAGCGCCGAAGCCTACCGCCACACGAGCCGATGCCCGCGTAGCAGCAGCCCTTTGGCGTCGAGCGCCACTTGCCAGCCGTCTCGCATACCGATCCGGCTGCGACCAGCATAAAGCCCCTTTGCCGCCTTAAGCCGCGCGAGCTTGCCCCTGAGCGGATACCCCGCCGTCAATAACGCCTCCCTGCGATGCAGGATCGGCGGGTTGCGGTACGGCGTACAGCGCCGCACCAGCGATGAGAACGTCCACAAGTTCACCGTTAGAGCATTTTCGCGCTGGCTTGGATCTTTTCCCGATTCGTTTTGAGGCAGGATGTGGTTCACACTTCTCGATTGTCTTGGCTGGGAGAAGGGTGATGGCGTGGCGATCGGGCAGAGTTATTCGGAGGATTTGCGGGAGCGCGTTCTGGCAGCGGTGGGTGGCGGGCTGCCGGCGCCGGCTGTGGCCGATCGGTTTGGCGTCAGTCTTTCGTTCATTTACAAGGCATTGAGACGACTGCGACTGACCGGAGAGCGCACCGCCCGCGCGCAGCGCAATCAGCAAACCCTGAAACTCGCGGCGCAGCACGTCGCGATCCTGGCCGAAGTGGAGCGTTGGCCGGACGTGACTCTGCATGAGTTGCGCGCTTGGCTGGTCGAGGCGCATGGCGTCGAGGCCAGCCTCGGGCTGACGCTGAAAAAAGACCGGGCGGGCGCCATGCGGGGCCGTGGGGTCCCCGCAGCCCCAGGGGGCGAGAGCAGAATCGGCCCGACATCGCCGGGTAGCGTGACGCATGGCGGGCCGAGCAAGGCGACATGAGCGGGGCCGACTGATCTTCATCGACGAGACCGGAGCATCGACGAAGCTGGCCCGTCGTCACGGCCGCTGCCGCCGCGGCCAACGGCTCGACGCCGCTTTACCACATGGCCACTGGAAGACGACAACCTTCGTTAGCGGCCTGACAAATCGTGGTTTCATAGCAACTTACGTCCTCGAAGGCGCGATCGAAGGCCAGAAGGCCTTCGATCCGATCTCTGGAAGAGACGCGGTCAGCAGACCGCGGAGGGGACGGCCTGACCTTCCGCGCCGGGACGGAGCAGATGCTGGCCCCGCAGCTGGAGCCCCACGACATCGTCATTATCGACAACTTGGCCGCACACAAGGTCCAAGGCGTCCGCTAGGCGATCGAGGCCAAGGGCGCCGAGTTGCACTATCTGCAGCCCTATTCACCGGATCTCAATCCGATCGAAAAAGCCTTCGCCAAGCTCAATACGTTGCTAAGAAAGGCTGCCGAACACACGATCGAAGGCCTATGGACCACTATCGGCAAGCTGCTCGACCGCTTCTCCCCCGCCGAATGTCAGAACTGCATCGACAACGCCGGCTATGTACGGTCAGCGTGAAAAGGCTCTAGCCATGCATGGGCAACGTGCCGCCG
>JANQPZ010000038.1 GCA_028285215.1 Rhodovibrionaceae bacterium
ATGTCCGGGGCAGTCTAGCGAAAGCGGGCCCGCGAGCAAGATCGGCGGCTTGGATTGCGAAGTTGTTCCCGGCATCGGCCTTGACGGCCTGCGCCCGGCACTCGGTTGTCGGGCCGACCCGCGACCGAGGAGCGAATGCATGGCCGATCTGTCCGCCGCCGAGCCTGCCACGACCACGACAGATGCCTACAAGCGCGAGGGGCAGATCTTCCCCAAGCTGACGCCGGAGCAGATCGCCCTGGCCGAGCCCTTCGGCACGCGGGAGAAGCTGGCCAAGGGCAGCGTCGTCTTCTCGCGCGGCGAGCGCAACGTCGACTGCTTCATCATCCTCGAGGGCTCGATCGAGATCGTCGATCCCTCCCATGGCGAGGAGCAGGTCATCACGGTCCACGGCGCACGGAACTTCACCGGCGAACTGGATCTCTTCAACGGCCGCAAGATCCTGGTGGGCGGGCGCATGGGCGAGGACGGCGAGGTCCTGCGCCTGACCCGCGCGCAGTTGAAGCGCCTGCTGACCGCCGAACCGGAGATCGGCGAGATCGTCACCCGCGCCCTGATCCTGCGGCGCATGGGGCTGATCCAGGAAACCCAGGGCGGCGCCGCGCTGGTGGGGCCGCGGCGTGGCCGGGACACCCTGCGCATCGAGCGCTTTCTCCGGCGCAACGGCTACCCCCTGCGCGTGCTGGACCCGGAGAGCGACCCGGCGGCGACCGCTTTCCTGCAGGAGCGCGACTGGGCGCCGACCCGGCTTCCGGCCGTGTTCGGGGTGATGTCGGAGGGCCTGGAGAATCCCTCCAACCTGGAGCTGTCGAAACACCTGGGCCTCTTCGAGGAGCCCGACGGCTCCGAGCCCTGCGATGTCGTCGTGGTCGGCGCCGGGCCCTCCGGCCTGGCCGCGGCGGTCTATGCCGCCTCCGAAGGTCTCAGCACCTTGGTGCTGGAGAGCCAGGCACCGGGCGGACAGGCCGGCACCAGCTCCAAGATCGAAAACTATCTCGGCTTTCCCACCGGCATCTCCGGCCAGGCGCTCGCCGCACGCGCGCAGGTTCAGGCCCAGAAGTTCGGTGCCGTCATCTCGGTACCGCGCCGGGCCGCGTCGCTGGACTGCAGCAGCTACCCCTACGTGGTCGCCACCGAGGACGGCGGACGCTTCCAGGCACGCTCCGTGGTGATCGCCTCGGGCGCGACCTACCGCACGCTGGGGCTGGACAACGTCTCCGACTACGAGGGCTTCGGCATCCACTACGCCGCCACGGCGATCGAGGCCGACCTCTGCGGCGGCGAGGAGATCGTGGTGGTCGGCGGCGGCAACTCGGCCGGGCAGGCGGCCGTCTTTCTGTCCCGCCACGCCGCCCATGTGCACATGCTGATCCGGGGCGCCGACCTTGCGGCCAGCATGTCGGACTATCTGGTCGGCCGGATCGACTCCTCCTCCCGCATCACCCTGCACCGCCATACCGAGATCACCAGGCTGGAGGGCAGCCGCTACCTGGAGCGCGTGACCTGGCGCAACAAGCAGAGCGGCGAGGAGCAGGCCCACGCCATCTCCAACCTTTTCCTGATGATCGGCGCCGTGCCCAACACGGCCTGGCTCGGCGACTGCGTCCAACTCGACGGCAAGGGCTTCGTCTGCACCGGCCCGGCCGTCTCGGAGGCCTGGCCCCTGGCGCGGCGGGCGGAGCTGCTGGAAACCAGCCAGCCCGGGGTCTTGGCCGTCGGCGACGTCCGCTCCGACTCCGTGAAGCGCGTGGCCTCCGGCGTCGGCGAAGGCTCGATTGCCGTGCAGTTTCTGCACCGCGTTCTGGCCGAGATGTCGGTGCCGGCCGCGTCCTTTTGAGCCGATCCTGCTCTAAGACGACGGCGGACACCGGCATCCCGAAACCTGTCCCCGAAGGGCCGCGGCGCAGCCTCGCGGGTTTCTTCGCCTGACAAGCCGGGCCTGACAAGCCGGGCTTGAAACGCTGGCCTTGAAAAGCCGGCCGTGATCTTCCATCGCAGGTACAGAAAAGTTTGAACCTTTCCGCCATGCTGTCCGACTGACGCAGTGGGTGGTCCGAAGGGTCTCTCGCCGGCGCGCCGGCGCCGGGGCGGCCCTGCGGCCTTTTTGTTGTCCGTTCAACGAATGGGGGCACCATGACGACCGTATTGGTTCCTGCAGCGCTTGTGGCGCTGCTGTTGCTCTGGGCCGTGCTGATCTACAACCGGCTGGTCGCGAAGCGGCAGAAGGTGGAGGAGGGCTGGAGCGGCATCGACGTGCAGCTCAAGCGGCGCACCAACCTGATCCCCAATCTGGTCGAGACGGTCCAGACCTACGCGACACACGAACGCGAGGTGCTGGATAACGTCACGGCCCTGCGGACGAAGGCCGAGGCGGCGCAGAGCGGCCGGGCGGCGGAACGCTCCGTCGTCGAGAGCGAGCTGAGCGGCGCGCTGCTCAACCTGATGGCGGTGGCCGAGAACTACCCCGACCTGAAGGCCAACCAGAACTATCTCGCTCTGCAGCAGACGCTGGAGGAGATCGAGGATCACATCCAGATGTCGCGGCGCTACTACAACGGGGCCGTGCGCAATCTCAACACCCTGATCGAGTCCTTCCCCAGCAACCTGGTCGCCGGGCGTTTCGGCTTCATCAAGGCGACCTACTACGAGGTCGACTCGCTGAAGGATCGCAGCCTGCCGAAGATCAGCGGGGGGAAGGTGACATGAGGCGGTTGGCCGGACTGCCGGGCTTCGGGCTCGGCCTGCTGCTCGCCTGCATCGCCTTCCTGGGATCGGCGAGCGCGCAGCCGTCCGTGGATCCGGATCGCCTGCCGCGCTTCAGCGCCGATATCGCCGTGCAGTCGAACGGCGACCTGCTGGTGACGGAGGAGATCGACTTCCTGGTGACGCCGGGCAGCCGAAAGCGCGGCATCTTCCGCGACTTTCCCACGACCTACCGCACGGCCCTGGGTCTGACGGAGCGGGTGGGCTTCGAGCTGCTGGAGGTCACCCGCGACGGGACGGCGGAGCCCTACCGTCTGGAGCCGGGGCTGGCGGGCCTGCGCATCCGCATCGGGCGGGAAAGCGTCTTTCTGGACGAGGGCCTGCACCGCTACCGCATCACCTACCGCAGCGACCGGCAGCTCCTGTTCCTGGAGGAGGTCGACGAGCTCTACTGGAACGTCACCGGCAACGACTGGGCGCATCCGATCGACCGCGCGGAGGCGCGCATCCGCCTGCCGGCCGGCGCGCGGGCGGTCGAGAGCACGGCCTACACCGGCTTTGCCGGGGAAGACGGGACGGACTTCACGCGCGGCGCCGCGCCAGACGGCAGCCTGACCTTCGCCACCAGCGGCCCCTTGCAGCCCGGCGAGGGGCTGACCGTCGCCGTCTCCTGGCCGAAAGGCTTCGTGGACGAACCGAGCCTGGCGACCCGCACGCGCCACGGCCTCGCGGACAACCTCGGACTGCTGGTGATGCTGGCCGGCGGCGTCCTGCTCTTCGGCTACTTTTTCTGGCAGTGGCGCCGCGTCGGCCGCGACCCGGAGAAGGGCGTGGTCATCCCGCTGTTCGAGCCGCCCGAGACTCTCTCGCCGGCCGCCACGGGCCACATCTGGAGCCTGCCGCGCGGCGGCCTGGCCGGGAGCAAGGCCTTCACGGTCGCGCTCACCAGCCTGGCCATCAAGGGACGCCTGACCATCGCGGAAGACGACAAGCGCTTCACCCTGGAAGCGCGGGACCCGGGCGAGATCGAGGGCGGCGCAGAGGCCTTGCCGCCCGGCGAGGCCGAGGTCCTGACGGGGCTGTTCCCGGACGGCGAGGGAAAGGTGGTGATCCGTCCCAGCTACACCCCGGCTGTCGCGGAGGCCGTGCGGCGGCAGGCCGCCGTGCTGAACGACGACTACGGGCGCGCCTACTACCGCGCCAACAGCGGCATCTGGAGCGGCGGCGCCGCGCTCGCGGTCCTTGCCGGTCTGGGCGGCCTGGCGCTACAGGTCCTGCCGTCCGGGGCGCCGGAGCTGGCCATCCTGCCGCCGTTTATCGGCGTCTTCGCCATCATGCTGGTGGTCGGAACGGTCTTCGTCGGACAGGCGTTCTGGCCGTCGATCCACGCTCTGCTGCAGGGCCGTTCGGACAAGGCGGGGCAGGCGCTGCTCGGCCTGCTCCTGATCGGCCTGACCGGCTTGCTCCCCTTGGTGGCGCTTTACGTGGCGGCGGTCTTCTTCGGCTGGCTCTCGGCGGCTGCCCTGGTCGCCTTGCTCGTGCCGACGCTGCTGTTCTGGCATCTCCTGAAGGCGCCGACGCCGCTGGGACGCAAGATCCTCGACCGGATCGAGGGCTACCGCCTGTATCTTTCCGTGGCCGAGGGCGAGCGCCTGAACCTCCTGACCTCGGAGCCTGAGATGACGCTGGAGACCTTCGAGCACCATCTGCCCTACGCCATGGCGCTGGAGGTGGAGGAGGCGTGGAGCGCCCGGTTCCAGGCTGCGGCCAGCCCCGCCGCCCTGGAGCAGGCGAAGCGGCAGCCGCGCTGGTACCGCGCCTCCGACCTGCGCAACGACCGTCCGAACCTGACCCGTGTCGGTTCGCGCCTGAGCGGCGGCCTCAGCCGTACGCTCTCGACGGCCTCCAGCCGCCCGAGCAACCGCTCCGGCGGCTCGCGCGGCGGCGGCTCCTCCGGCGGCGGCGGGGGAGGCGGCGGAGGCGGGAGCTGGTAGGGGCCTGGCGGAGCCCGCCTTACTCGAAGACCGCCAGGGTGCGCACCTCGATGCTTTCGCGCGGGGGCGCGTCGGCCGGGGTGTTCGGCAGGGTGACGGCGCTGTGCGGGGTGAAGCGGGCGCGGCCATCCTCCAGGCTGTCCCAGCCCTTGATCAGCAAGACCTCGTCGGGTGTCATCTGCGGGGTGTAGTACCAGCGCTGAGCGGGATGGTAGGCGAGGTGATAGATCTCGCCGGTGCGATCGGGGAAGACTTGGTCGGTGGCGATCAGGTCCTCGGCGCGCAGCGTGGCAGCGTCGGCCAGCGCGAGGGGCGCGCGCCGGACCGGGCCGCGGATCGGCCGCCAGACGTTGACTTGCGCGACCCTGGTTCCGCTGCGCAGCAGGCGCTCGGCTTCGGACTCGCCGAGCAGGTCGCGCAGCCGCTGCGGACCGCTCTTGACCGTGTAGTCCACATGCACCCGCGTAGCCGGGCCGCGCTGCCCGTCCGGGTTGGCGGCACCTTCCTTGCTGTCGGAGCGGCGGGTGGTGTCGAAGGCGATGACGCGGCTGGCGCCCAGCTCGCGGCGCAGCAGGGCCTCGACCTCGGGGATGTAAAGGCTGGCGACGGCCGCGTCGTCAGTGAGGTCGGTCACCGCGATGGGCCGGCGCAGCAGGGCGAAGCCCTGGCGGTCCAGTGTGAAGCGCTTGGCCAGCGGCCGCATGTCGGCGATGGCGACCGGCCGGCTCTCCGTTTCGAAGAAGAAGCGGGGCGCACCGCCGGTCAGCGCCGAGCTGTGCAACACCGGCTTTTCCGCCTGACGGCGGATGAAGTTCAGCGATGCGACGATGCTGCCCGAGGCGGGGAGGGCGGCAACCTTGATATCTGCCGGGGCAATCGACTGGTTCATGGCGTCTCTCCTCGCAGAACCGGAAAGGGCTCGGCAGCGCCGAGTGCGGCGCCTTCCTGGAGGAGATAGTTTTTCCTAATTCCCTTTTAATGCCTCTGATAATGAAGTAATTTATGAATTATAGGAAAAGATAGTTATCGAAACAAATGCCGTCACCAGGCAGCGGCTCCTGACTTCGTTTCCACTCAAACGAGTGGCTTTCGTCAACACCTCTGGTTACAATCGATCATTGGCACTACGACAGTAGCCGGCGTTCAGATGGTCGCACCACAGGTCGGCACGGACTGTCTGGACGAGGGCGGGGCAACATAGAGATGAGCGACGGGGGGCGGGCCGCTGAGATACGGGCCTGGCTGGATGCCGTTGAGGCGAAGCCACCGCCCACACCGGTACCGCCGTCGTCTGCCTTCATCGTTGCGGCTGGCAAACCGATCACCCAGCTGGAGCGTCTGCGGCAAAGGCTGGAGCAGGTCCAGACGGGGAAAGGGCCGTCGGACGTTCCGGTCTTAAGCGACGCAGCCCTGGCGGGAGATATGGGACCGGCGATCCTGGAGCGTAGCGCCAAACTGAAGGCCTTACGTGCGGCGGGTGACCTCGATGCCGGGCTGGCCTACTTCCGAGACTCTCCCGCTGACGGCTGCACCAGCATCGTCGATCTGGCTCGGATCAGCACCGGCTACAACCCGAGCAGCCCCAATGCGGCCGACAACTTGCGGCGCTTCCAAGCCTTTGCCTCCAAGATCGTCGAATCGCCGGTTTTCGACCGGGAACTGCTCGATCAGAAACCCCTGTCCTGGAAGCCTTCGAGCTGGTCCCGATCGGTGACGCAGGTCGTGCGTGAGTTCCCGCATATCTCCGAGGCGGACGCCGCCAAGATCCGCAAGTCGGTTCAACGCTTGACGCGGGCGGCCGCCAGCAATCCCGGCCGGCGGCAGAGCGGCAGCCTCTTCGTCCAGAACCTTCTCCTCGCCGAAGGCCAGGACTTCCAGCTGTTCCTCTACTACGCCAGCGCGTCCTTCAAGGAGATCCACGAAAAGAAGAAGGACCCGGTCTACCGCGCGTCGATGACGCTCGCGCGCGCGCGGTTGCGTTTTCTCGCCACCGCCTGGCCGGACTTCGCCGAGGCGGTCTGGAACAAGCACGTCTGCGCGGTCGAGGACTGGCTCGACCGCAACACGACGCCGGCCCGAAAGAGCCCGGTGACGTTCTGCTTCGATTGAGCGGTCGCCGCGAAGGAGCGGCGCTTCACCTTCACTTAGCCCAAGGGGACCAGGGAAAATGAGCAATACCGGCAGACAGGCCGCACCCTTGACCAGCGAAACGGTCGAGAGCTGGTTGCAAAGCTGCGACGCAAAGGCGCCGCAACCCATGGCGGTCGCGATGGCGGCAGCCACGGCGCGGGTCCCCAAGCTGGGGGAGCTTTTTGCAGCCGGGCGGGGCGCGAGCGGGGTGATCTCCAACGCTCAGTTGGCCGCCAAGGGCGCCCGTGACAGCATTCTTGCCAATAGCAGAGCGCTGAAGGAGCGGATCGCGGCGGACGACTACGAGGGCGGGCTGCAGCTCTATCGCGAGCAGCCGATCGACGGCTGCACCAGCATCATGAACATCGCGCGGGTGGCGGCGGACTTCAATCCGCTGCAGCCCGACCATCACGGCAACGTGGAACGCTTCAAGGACTATACCGCGCGGCTCGCCTCGGCGCCGTTTTTCAACCTCGGCCTTTCCGACACCCAGGTTCAGAACCGCGAGAGCGAGGATTGGGACGATCTGATCGATTCCATGGTCGAGACCTTCGAAGGAGTTGAGGCCTCCGACAAGGCACGGATCCGCCAAGGCCTAACCAGTCTGGCCCAGGCAGCCGGAAGCCGCTCGGAGACCAAAAACACCGAGACGCTCTTCGTGCAGAACGTCCTGCAGACGACCGGGCCGCGTATCGACGTGATGATCTATTACAGCAAGGTCGAGATGGAAGAGAGCAAGCGTAAGGGTGCGACCTCGAAGCAGACCACTTTCACCGTCTCGCGCAGCAACCTGATCTTCCGCACCGCGGATTGGCCTCACTTCGCGGAGAAAGTCTGGCAGCGGCAGATCACGGCCGTCGACGACTGGCTCGACGGCAACACCACGAAACAGGGTGACCAGCCGACCGACCTCTGCGTCTGACCCGTCGTCTCGGCGCTTCTCTTCGCCACGGCGCCGGCTCATCGGCCTGGATGCAGATCTCCGCCGATCCTGCGCCGTGGTGAAGTCCGTGTGTAGGACGACTCAATTGTCTGGACTGGCGGACTGTTAGGGCATTGAAACCATTGAAGCTCGAGACTCCACAGGACTGAAGCTCTGGATTGTCAGGATAGCAAAAGCTGGCTTTGCAGAGGCCCCTAGGGCGCTTGTTTTCGAAGCCTTGAAATCTTCGTCGGCGCGGCGCGCTGCTGCCGTGACCCTCAACAACTCGGCTACGCCTGTATTGATGACAGTCCGGGAAGCGGCCAAGGTTCGGCGCGCGGGCCGAGATCGAGGTCACCGGTCTGTGGAATCCCTGCGCTCAGCTCGACGCCTTCCAGCCGACCTCATGAAGGCTGTATTGGACCGGGCGGCGGCCTGATCCGCCTAACCGGAGTCATGGGGGTCGTGACCGCCGAGGGAGAGGAGGGCGTCCCGGTTACCCGATCGCGGTGACGCTGCCGGCGGGCGCACAGCGGGCGTTCGAGCCGGTCTAGCGGAAGGGGGGAGGAGCCTTTCCGCAGGTGCCCGGTTCGCTCTGTCCAGGTCGACATCGCGGAAGCCCTCACTCAGGACGGTATGCAGTCCTATTGGCCGGCGAGCGTTCTCGAGCACTCGCATTTGAGTTCGCCTGTCCACTTCAGAAGATCCACTTCGCCATCACACCGAAGCGGCGCGGCGGCCCAGCCGTGCCCAGCCGACCGGCGCCCGTGACATTCCCCAAGGCTGCCGGCCCCGACAAGCCAGTCGCGTAGCTCTCATCGAAGACGTTCTCCACGAAGACCCCGAACTCGAACCTGTCTCCCCGAAGGCCGGCACGCAGGTTCAAGACGTCGAAGCCGTCGAGTCTGGGGGAGTCCGGGTCGTCGTTCGCCGCGAAGTTCGTCTGTGCGTAGTACGCGGCGCGCAAAAACCCGTCGGACGCCAATTGATCGACCGGGAAGACGTAGTCCGCGGTCAGTCTGACACTATGCTTCGGAGACAGCGTGAGGTCGGACCCTTCCAGATCCTGGCCGTCCGGCCCTACCGCGCCATCGGCGAACTCGGCATCCAAGAACCCGTAGCCGGCGCTGAGCGTCAGATCGTCGATTGGCCGTCCGACGACCAGCAACTCCGCACCGATGCTCTCCGCGTCGTTGTTCCCGTCGACGAAGACCGGGATGCCGCCGACATCTATGGAGCTTTCCGACTGGAAGCCATCGACCTTCAACAGGAAACCGCTCGCCGAGAGGGAGAGGCGGTCGTCCAGGAAGTTTCCACGAAAGCCAACCTCGAACTGATTGGCGTTCTCTTCGTCGATGGTCGTGAAGCCGCGTCCAAGGATTGGGGAGAAGCCTCCCGCGCGGAAGCCGCTCGTGTAGGAGAAGTAGGTCGAGAGGTCTTCGGTCCAGTCGTATTTGATGGAGGCGTTCGGCGTGAAGGCCGTGAAGATATCACTCCCGGACTGCTCCGGAACCGAGGGGACCGTGACAGCGGAAAAACCGCTCGAAACCGTCTCGGTCGTAAGAGATACATCGTCGAGGTTGAAACGGACGCCGGCAGCGAGCTCCAGCCGTGGGATCGGGCGCCAGCGTCCTTCGGTGAAGACGCCGAGTGAAAAGACTTCCTGGGACGTCTTTCCGCGAATCGTACTGCCGTCGTCCGGTAGACCTCCGGCTGTCAGATCGAACGCCGCTTGGCCCGGATCGGTCACACCGTCGACCTCGAGGTCCACGAAAGCGATGGATGTCCCGAGGTTCAAAGCGAGTCCGCCAAGTCCGCGGGGCAGATCGAATTCATTGCCTTCGTAGCGAATTTCGCTGCCGATGGATCGGTTTAACGTGTCGTTGGTCGTCTCTATGATATCGAGTGCCGTGAAGTCGGTGTCGGTTGTCCCCTCAAGATCGCTCTCCGCGTAGTTGACGCGAAAAACCAATCTGCCCGCGTCGAGTTCGTAGGCGGCGTCGCCTCTGATCATCAGCCGATCCGAAGTACTCTCTCCCGGGGAGGAGCCGGGGAAGACCGGATTGCCGTTTCCGATCGACTCGAGGGTTGCGAAGCCGAGCGCATCGAACTGGGATCGATCGAACGAGAAGGAACCGTCGAGCGTCAGCTCTTCGACGGGCCGCGACCGCAGGCTGAAGCGCAGATTGTAGTCCTCGTTGCCGATCTGGTCCGGTCCGTCGCCCGCGATATCGACGAAGCCGTCGGAGGCCGATCCGGAAAAGGCCAGACGTGCTGCGGTACTGCCGTTCTCGTTGAGCGGCTGGTTGAGGATCAGCGTTCCTCTCCCGTCCGGCCGCGATCCAAGCTCGCCGCCGACCTCCAGCTCGAATTCGTCGGTCGGCTTTCGGGTCACGAAGTTGATTGCGCCGCCCACCGTGCCGCGGCCGAAATTGTTGTTCTGGGGACCGAGGACGGTCTCGACCCGCTCCAGGTCCAGAGTCGACTGGCCTACGCCGAAAAGCGACGTCGTCGGATTGGCGATCACGCCGTCCACGAATACGCCGACCGACGGCGAGGTCGCGCCGATTCCGATCTGGTTGCCGAAGCCCCGGATAACCGGTTCGGCCGTCACCGGCGTGCCACCACCGACAAAGTTCACGTTGGGCGTCGCCTGCATGACGTCCCGCGTGTCGTCGAAGCCCGACCGCTCCAACTCCTCGCGCGACACGACGACGACGCTGGCCGGGACATCCTGCAGCCGCTCCTCGGTTCGCCGAGCGGTCACCGTGACCGCGCCCAGTCGTATCGGGCCGTCGGACGCAGCGGCGTCCTCTGTCCGCTCGATGGTGACTGCTCCGTTCTGCAAAAGCCGGTAGCTGAAGTCCGTACCGGCGAGCAGCCGATCCAAAGCGGCCTGCGATGACAGGTTGCCCGATACGCCGGCACTGCTGGCTCCGGCCGTCAGGTCGGCGTCGTAGAAGACCGCGAGGCCCGTCGTCTCGCCAAAACGGGCCAAAACCTGGTCCAACGAGCCTGGAGCGATCGCGAAGTCGACGGTCGCGGCTTGCGCCGCCGCTCCCGATGGCGCCGCAACCAGTGCTATTGGCGTCGTCGATGCGAGAAGCACGGCGAGAAGCGTGCCTCCGAGCGTATACCGTCCCGTTGTCATGGTTGCCCCCGAACTGACTGTCAGCGGGCGCACCTCTTGCGGTCTTCCTGCGCCCCTCAAGGACACACACGCAGCCGATCGGGAAATGCGAAAAATTAGCTGTGCAGAAGAACGACGTCGCCCGGCAGATGGGTTGCGCTGATCGAAAGAGCTTGGATCATCTGCTCCAGGACGCGATCGGGTCGTTCCAAAGGGAAGACCCCGCTGATCCGCCGTCGCTCAACCGCGTCGTCCAGGACTGCGATATGGCCTCGGCGATGCCGATTGAGCGCGGCTACGACCCGTGCCAACTCATCGTCCCTGAAAACGAAGAAACCGCGCGTCCAGGCAGCGATGCGGTCGGCTTCGACCTCGTAGGGTCCGGTCACGCCGTCCTGCGTGACTCTCAGGGCCGTTCCAGCGGAAACATCGGTTCGCGCGGGTGCCGCCACGCTTGCAGAGCCTTCGATACAGGCGATCTCGATCACGTCGTCGAAGATCTCCAGGGAGATCGATCCGGTTGCGCTCCGAACGACACTGGGGCCAGCGAGGATCTCGAAAGGCGGTTGAATGGCAGTAGAAGCGGGCAGGGTGAAAACGGCCGCTCCACGATGCAACGTCACGCCAGCCGCGTTCACGTCGAGCGCGGTATCGCCGTCGAGTCTGATCTCGACGCCATCGTCGAGCTGGAGCGTCGCAAGTTCGCCTCGCCCCGTCGTATGGTCCGAAAGCAACGAGACGCTGTCGGGCAGGAACCCGAGTACGCTACCGGCATAGACCATCGCAGCCGCGCCGGACAGACATCCGGCTCCGACCAGGACACCTCGGCGCGTCAGGAGGGGCGTCTGCCGTCGCTGCGATGCGCCGAGATCTTCCGAAATGGCCCGATGCGCAATCCGCCAGAGCTTCAGCTCCTCACGATAGGCGCGCTCGTGCGCCGCGCTTTCCCGGCGCCAATCGGCGAGAGAGCGCCTCTCATCCAGGCCCAGTTCTCCGAGACGTTCGCGCAAGACGATCGGTCGGACGTCCTCTCTCAGCCTGGCGATCAGGGCATCGTCTCCGGGGCTTGTCACCTAGTCTTCCTTCGAAACCTTCGTCATATGGATGGCCGGCTTGCTCCTTATCCAAGCTACTTTGCCCGAAACGAGATCTCGGCGCAGTGGTCGACGGCGCGTCTGATCTCCATTTCCACGGTCCGCTTCGACAAGCCGTACCGCGCGGCGATCTGGGTGGCGCTTTCGCCTTCGAAGGCCGCGGCAACGAACATGTCACGCCGGCGCTCCGGTAGCTGTGCGATCGCTGACTTCATGGCATCGATCTCGCTTCTCGCGATCGCCGCTGCCTCAGGCGTTGGCGCCGCGTCCGGTATGCTCTCGCTCAGAGGAACAGCATCTCTCTCGCAAAAGAGGGCCGACCGGCGGCGGGCGAAGTCGATGGCGAGATTGTGGGCGATCCGCCAGAGGAAGAGGTGCGGCGCGCTTCCTGCTCGGCCCGGATACCGAGAGAGTCTAATCCAAGCTTCCTGCGCCAGATCTTCACCGGAGGCCGCGCAACCGCTTCGTGCACTCAAAAATCGCTTCAGGCGCGGTAGTTCTGCAGTGAAGGTTTCCAACAACGCCTGATTCACGTCTTTCATCGCAGCGCATCGCTCCACAAACATCGACCGAGGTTCGGATGGCTTGCGACACGCTAATAAGGTCGCTGGCGACTCCTATTGCCTTCCTTTCTGTCGAACCGAGCCTGGAATGTCTACAGCGCAGCGTTTCACGTTGGATGGATGGTCTCCGGGGCCGGGGCGGGCGATAACCCAGAGCACTGTGCGGTCGTTATCTGCGCCCCACGCAGGCTGCAAAAGATCTCCCCGTTGAGAAGTTCGTCTCGGAGCCGACCATTGGAGTTCTCGCAATATCCGTTCCCTAGGGCGATCCAGTCTCGAACCGCACCGGCGGCAAACTCAGTCCAGCCTTCGCTGTCCCAGTCCAGACAATTGAGTCGTCCTACACAGACCGCGTGGGGCAGGAAATCCAGCTGCTATTTATCGCATAATATATATTACGTCTCTACTTGCTTCTTCTTCTGCATCTTGTGGGTCGATTGTAACTCCACTGATGTCTGCTGCACAAGTGATTTCATCTCTAGCGCAGTAATCCACGGTTTTTGACCTTGATACTGTGCGCGCTGTGCTAGCTGGTCTAGCTGATGCGACAAAGACCGCAGCGCCATCGCCGCCTCAGAGACGGCGAGGGGGCCTTTCAGCGGCACTTCGAGGCGCGCGGTATCGCGGATCGCGAGCGCATCGTACATGCGTGCGATCTCGACTTCTTCCTGGTCCGGCGTCTTCACCTGATCGTTCACCAGCTCCATGACCATCTTCCTGTGTCCTTTCTTTCGGGGTGGGGGAGGGGGCATCTATTGGGCTGCCCGCTGCTCGGCGCTGCTGTGCTTAGCAGCAGCAGCGAGGCCGCGCTGAGCGCGTGCCATCTCTATGTCGGTCCTGCGCATGAACGATTGCGCGCGCTCAAGCGCGCCAAGCTGACGCCAGTCCAGGCTGTCACGCCAAAATCGCTGACCGTTCACCAGAACGTACCGATGGCATCCGTCTGCGACGTGCGGCACCTTTGTGCTGTAGCCAAATTTCTCTCGGTAATGCCTCTCGACGCCGCTCACAACTTCATCCACCTCGCGATGGTCGATTGCCGTGATGCGAAACATGCGAATGTAGCGCCATAGTAGCGCGTCGAGTAATGCTCGCTTCTTACCTGTTCGCAGGTGCCATCGGTCAAACATCCCCACGATGCTCCCGCGCATCAGAACCGGGAAGTCTGGGCGCTCATCCGGCCACACAGTCATGACCACCCAGCTGCCGTTGAATCGTGCTGCGGTTGGGCTGCTGCCATATGTCTTCGCAGGCACGCAGGGCCCTTCTCTGAGGTTTTGGTCTGCGAGCCACCGCCACTCCCAGCCCGCCGTGAGCTGAGGAAACATATCCGCGATGTCAGCCATCTAGCGCTACCGGCTTGATGCGATCCGGCCCAATCTCCGCCTCAAGCTTCGCCGCCTTCAGTTCCAGCAGCTTGGTGTTGTGGATCTGCTGGGCGATGTTGGTCACCGCCTTGGCGGCAGCCGGCTCAATCGTGCCCTGCGCCACACCCTCCATCTGAGCTATCAGGAAGGTGCGCATCTGCGCTGTGTTGCCAATAGGCTGCGTGGAAACCTGTGAGCGCGCTTCGTCTGAAACCTGTGAAACCGATCTTGTTGACATTTTGTCTGTCTCCTTTTGAATTGATGGGTTCTCCGCCGCCTGCTGTACGGTGAGGGCGCCGGTCATGCCACGATCTCCTCTAGCTCGCGCCGCAGATCGTCTTGCCTCACGCCTGGAATCACGTCAGCGGAAACCCAGTCGAAGAAGCCGTTCATCAGGGCGCCGAACTCTTCCTGCGGCATGCAGTGGAAGGCCATCGACTTCGGCCAGTGGACGATCACCCCGTCTTTGGTGACGACGCTGCCGGCGATGTAGCCGAGATGGATCAGCAGGGCCGCCCGCAGCGCCTCGGGCGTCGGGTAGCGTTCTCTGGCGGCGTCTGGCAGCGCGTCATGCACAAGCTTGAGCGCCGCGAAGAAGAGGCGGTGTTGCCGGGCATTGCGGGGCCGCTTGGCCTCGACCAGAACCTCTTTGCCCTTGGGAAGCTTCGACAGCCACTCAAGGGAGTCTTCGTCGGTCGGCCGCAGGGCTCCGGCCGCCTTCATGAGCAGGATCTCTGCCATCACTGAGCCGCCTCTGTCGGCGCCTGGGATAGTTCGCCCATCCGACGCTTGTAGAGCGCCCAGACGGACTTGCGCTCGGTGTCGGGTAGGCTGCTGAGGGCGCTCTTGTTGCTCTCCAGCCAGACGGCCAGGGCGTCGCAAGACTCCTGGGCTCGGATCGCATTGCCGGCCGCTTCTGCGCTACCGCTCACGCCCTCGGCTGCCGGCGTCTCGGCTTGCGCCTGCAACTCATGCCGCACGCGCTCGATGATCCGCACGGGCGGTTCGCCGTCGTCGTTGACGCCGCCGTCCCACCAGCTCGGGAAGTGTTGGCGCACGTCTTCGATCATGGCGCCGTAACCGGTGATCACGCCGTCAAGCTCGCTCTCGTCCGATGCGCCCATCACGTCTCGGATGAATTCGCGAAGCTTTGCCTGCAGCGCCGTATTGTTATCGCCGTGCTTGGTCTTCTCGCCACGGGCAAGGCCCGGGTCGCTGTTCTTGCGGGATGACGAGCCGCCCGAGGGAGCGGTCGATTGATCGGGCGCCGCTGCGTCCGGGTCGAAGTCCTTCCCGGCCGGGATGTGAAACTGCTTGAGAAAGAAATACTTCTCCGCAGCGGTCGCGGCTTTGTTGAACCACTTGTCGCCGTTGCGGCCGTTTCGGTCGCGGTCGTTGGCGATGCCGTACCAGGGCACCGGCTCGGCAACCTCGCCGCTTTCATGCTGCCATTGCATCGCAAAGCGGACCCACATGTTGCCGAACTTGTCTTCGCTGATGTCCTCCGGCCACATCTCGAGGTACAGGCCGCTTTCGGTGACCGGCCCGCGAACCGCCGTGAGAACGTCGAAGTCGGATGCATAGTCGTAATTGTGGAAGCTGTTGCGCCCCGTCTTGCCAACGCCGTGGATCTGCTTCATGGCCTCAATGCGGGCCTTGATGATCGACGCGGGCGGCGCCCGGCGGACGGGCGGCAGCAGGGCGTTTGCGGCTGCCGTCATCTGGTCCGTGTTCATACTCGTTTCTCCATGGCCGTTCTCAGCCACCGAGGAGGGGCGGGAAGAGGACCCCTCCCCGGTGGCCCCGCGCTCCGCCGCCCGACTCTCGGCGGTGCTGCGATCTTGTGTGGGGTCGGTCATTGCCAAAGCTCCGGTAGGTGAAGTGCCGCCAGGATCGCCAGACCATGCGGCATCAGAATCCCGGCCCCGATCAGCAGGAAGCGGTAGCGGTAGGGCCAGCGCCTCCGGTAAGGACGAACCCGGAAGAGGGGCGATTGCCCAGCCATGGTGTCAGTGCCGGTTTTCATGCGTCTTCACCCCTCAGCTTCTCGGCTAGGGCGCGGCCGGCCGGGGTGAGCTGTTCCCCGAGACACTTGGCTGCCGGGTCCAGGAATCCCTCGACTGCTGCGAAGTCGGCATTTCCGAGACGGTTGCCGCCGGAGACTTCCCACAGCCATTCGGACAGTCCGCGCTTACGGCAGCCATATGCCGGGATGCCACCACCGCCCTTGCCGTCCGGCACAAGCCCTTTCTCAAGCAGTGTCAGTAGCCACGCCTGCATCTTTGGCGTAGGCGGCGGATAGGCCGGGAGACCGTGTGCCTCCTTGAAGTTGCGCCACTCGTCGTGCGTCACGCCCCGTCCTCCCTCTTGGAGAGGGCGTCGAGACCATTGCGCTCTCGCCAGCCATCAACGCTGCTGTCGCCGTCGATGACGAGGCGTAGGCACATCGCCGCTACCTGAACGGCTTCCTTGCGAACATCCGCAGCAGCTTCGTCCAGTACGGCCTTGACCAGTTCCCCAAACTCTTCGCTGAGAGCTACGGTCTTCAACTCGTTGCCGGGGAACTTCTCGCGGCCACGATGAAACTCGGCTCGCACGTCGGACAGGAAGACGTCGATCCTGGAGTCCCGCTCCCCCTCGCTCATTGGTGCGGGGGTGGTGGCCCGGTTCTTCCGTGCAGCTTCTTCGACCGTCTCTCGGGTGACGTTCGGGTTGCTCAGGGCGACGTTGCCGAAGGCGAACGAGATTCTTTGCGCCTGTCGTTCTGCCTCTTCCGCCGACACAGGCTCGACGTTGGCGTGATCGGTTCCCTCCCCCTCTCCCGTCTGTGGGAGAAGGGCGCGGAGGGCGTGCATCTCTTTGTCCAGATACTCGGCGCCTTCTGCCCACGCTTCCCAAGCTTGCTGCACCGCCTCAAGCAGCGCCGCCAGCCCGCCCCGTGAGGCGAGGGCGCGCAGAGCTTCGTCGGAGACGCCCTGGCAGGCGTTTGCTTCTAACGGTAAGCGCTCGCGCTCTCTGTAGGTAAGGTAGACTCGATTATCCATCCGTCTTGTCTCCTTCCTCCACCACGACCTTGAGGCCGCGCAATTCCATGGCGCTGATCACGAAGACCGCTGCCTGCCGCCATTCCGCTTTCTTGACCTCTCCAAGGTCTGCCCACACCGGGCGGATCAAACCCAGGCGCGAGATCCGCAGCGCCTCGCCCATGCGGTCTTCTATGGAGCGTTCACTCATCGCCCACGGCCTCCCGGATGTCGATCAGCACCCTGTCTGCGAAGATGACGGCCTGTGAAAAGGCAGGCAGGGAATTCCGCTCGCCGTTCTGCCACCGGTCAATTTCGTTGAGCCGATCCCGCAACTGTTCAATGCATTCCTTTATCCGCGGCAGCAGATCGGTATGGTCGGGCTGTGGGGAGCGGGCGGCGTTGAGCGCGTCAGCGATGGTCTGCGGCGCTTCCTTCGTCACCCACTCCGAAGCCGTACACACCGGAAAGCCGATTGTGATGTCAGCGCCGCCGTCCTCGCGAGGCTCTCTCAAGGGAGCTTTGAAGACCGTGCGACCCTCCGCGTAGTAGCTGCCGTCATTCCGCTGCATCGTCGCCTCCTTCAAGCGGCTTCCAACCGAGTGCCTTGCGGATCGCGTTCTCTGTAGGACGGTGCAGCTCGGGGCGCGTAGAGATCACCCGCAGACTGGCGCCCTTATAGCGCCCCCAATCGCTGTCAGGCTTCGAGTCCCAGCCGAGCGTAAAGACGGCTTGCCGCGCTGCTGTTCCACCGTGCGAATAGACATTGACCGAGCGCTTGCCGATGACGTGCGGCAGCGCCTTCAAGCCGCGTTCGCCAGAGACGATGAACTTGTCAACCGGCATCCTTTCCCCCCTTCTTCGTGAGGCGGTCGAGGAGGGCGCGTGTGGCCTCGTAGTCCCCTTCACCATCCGCGCCGCTGTCGATCTCGCCGGCCAGCTCGTACTCTTCGATGGTCTCAAGCAGGCTACAGACGCGCTCCATCAGTTCCGGCAGCGCCTTGACGGCTTCTAGGCCGTCGTAGCCTACCCTCTCGCAGGCTTCGTGCGCCTCATTCGCGGCCAGGATCAGGAAAGCGTTGAACGCTTTGTCCGGCCCAAAAAGATCGCAGATCACGCGATCGCCGTTAGTCGTGTGCGGCGACGGCCCGTCAAAAGAAGGGTGGATGCTATCCTTGTAGCGCTTCCACGGCCCCGGCGTCGGCTTGCCCGTCATTGTTCGGGCTCCGTGTTGGAGAGCCGGGCAAACTGAGCTTTGGGATAGAACCAAGTGTCTTTGATGATGTGCCCGATCGCGTGGATCTCCGAATGCTCTTGCAGTACGCGAACCGGTCTTCCGGGCAAGTCTTGCCAGCGCTCGACGCCGGCCACACGCATGATCCGGTCAATGAGCAAGCCGGCATAGTTGGGTCCGCGTTCCGTGCTGTCGCGGTGCGGCGAGTCAGGCGAAACCATCAGCACAAATGCACCAAGGCACTGCTGCTCGACCCCGCCATAGTCAAAGCTGATCGACGGCGTAAGCGCGTCGCGCTCAAAGACCAGATCAGCGCTTTCGATGACTGCGTTGCGCTCCACGATCTCGCCCATCTACTGCCCCTCCGGGTTGCCAGGGGCGGCCTCGTCTGGCGCGTACACCTCCCGCAGCTTATCCGTCAGGGAATCCAAGCTCTCGCAGGCGTGAACCTTGTGGCGGCCGTCGCCCAACGACATGAGACAGTTCATGTCAAAGGGCATAAGGACGAAGCCTGTCTTCGTGGGAACAACGATCATGACGGGGTTGCTTGTCATCTACTGCCCCTCCGTGTTGGAGGCGCGCCGCTTCAATTCTTCGTCGCAGCTCTCAGCTAGCGCCGCGAGATGAACGCAAGCGCCCAAGTTCGTGGTCCAGTTCCCCAGAGACGCCGTGAGCGCCCTGTCACGCAGCCGGTGCAACTCGCTGTCCGTCTTCTTCGTCAGGTCGCTCATCGTCTCTTCCTCTGTTGGTGGGCGGGCCGGGTGGCGCCGGGTCTATCCTCGGCAAAAGTGAGGCGCGCTCTCCCAGCCTTTCCTAAAGTCCACCCTGTCGTGCGCGCGCCACGCCGCCGCTCCTTCCGACCGCTAGGCCGGAGCTTGTGAATTCGCCTGTCGCGACTTCCTGCGATTGAGCCGACGCTTCTCGCGGTCAGGCATTCGG
>JANQPZ010000058.1 GCA_028285215.1 Rhodovibrionaceae bacterium
CGGCTATCAACCGACTCTGGAGCGGCTCAGGCGCCACTGGGACCCGGAACGCATGGACGCCTTGCTGTTGCTCCAGCCCAGCCCGGTGGCGATCGGGTACGACGGGCCGGGGGACTTCGTGATGGACCCGCAAGGCCGCCTGCGCCGGCGCCGCGAGCGGGAGATCGCCCCCTTCACCTTCGCCGGCGTGCAAGTCCTGAAACCCGAACTCTTTGCGGACACGCCCGACGGTCCCTTCTCGCTGAACCTGATCTACGACCGGGTGATCGAGCGGGAACGCCTCCACGGACTGCGTCACGACGGTGCCTGGTATCATGTCGGCCGGCCCGAGGACCTGGAGCGCGCCGAGCTGGAACTGCGCCTCGAGCTTGGAGGCGGCCACGAGGAGCGTATGGCGGCTCAGGAATAGGGGCCGCCTAACGCAGACTGAGGAGACGGCGGGCCGGTGAGCGCGGAACGGCCGAAGGTCTACAGCATCGATCCCGAGATCGGTTTTCTCGACGCCCTTGCCGGTGGCCTCCTGGCGCGCTCCTCTGACCCGCTGGATCTGTCGCGGGTGCAAGTGCTTCTGCCGACCAGGCGCTCCGGGCGCAGCTTGGCCGAAGCCTTTCTGCGGATCGCGGAGGGCAAGGCGCTCCTGTTGCCGCGCATTCGGCCACTGGGTGAAACCGATGCGGACGAACTGCTGATCGCCGGAGAACCGGCTGCAGAGGACTTCGGTCTGGGCGGACGCGCCGCTGCGGATCTGCCGCCACCGCTGCCTGCAGTCGCTCGCCAGCTGATCCTTGCCAGACTGGTCCTGCGCTGGACGGAGCAGCGACGCGAAGACGGTCCGACCTCCGATGCGCCGCCCGAGGATCAGGCCGTCCGCCTGGCCGGCGAACTGGGGCGGCTGATCGATTCCGTCGAGACCGAGGGGCTGGACTTTGCCGAACTCGACGGGCTGGCGCCGGACGACTACGCGGCCCACTGGCAAAAGACCCTGGATTTCCTGCGCATCGTCACCGCCAGTTGGCCGGAGATCCAGAGGACTCTCGGCACCCTCGGCACAGCCGAGCGGCGGCGGCGCCTATTGGAAGCTCAAGCCGCGGCCTGGCAAGCGGAACCGCCCCAAGGTCCCGTGATCGCCGCCGGCTCGACGGGGTCGATTCCCGCCACAGCGCATCTGCTCAAGGTGGTTGCCGGGCTCCCCGAGGGGGCTGTGATCCTGCCCGGTCTGGACCGCAAGATGCCGGATGCGGCCTGGAGACAGGTTCTCGGGGCGCCGAGCCACCCGCAGCACACCCTCGCCCGCCTTCTGCAGAGCCTGGGGATGGACCGGAGCGAAGTGGCGGACTGGCCAAACGGTTTGCGCGGGTCGCCGGCACCAGCCGCGGTCGCGCGCAGCAAACTGGTTGCCGCCGCGCTCTGGCCTGCCGAGGCAACCGCAGGATGGGTGAAACTGGCGGAAGACAAAGACGCCCAGGACATGGCAACGGCCTTGCGCGGCCTGACGCGCATCGACTGCGCGGACAGCGGTGCCGAGGCCACGACGGTCGCCCTGCTGCTGCGCGAAGCGCTGGAAACGCCCGGCAAGCGTGCCGCCTTGGTGACACCCGACCGCGGTCTCGCGCGCCGTGTCGCCGCCGAACTGCGACGCTGGACTCTGGAGGTGGACGACTCGGCCGGGCAACCCTTGGCGACGACGACGCCAGGTGCCTTCCTGCGTCTGACGGCCCAGATGGTGGCGGACGAATTGGCCCCTCTCCCGTTGCTGGCCGCTCTCAAGCACCCTTTGGCCGCGGGCGGCGAAGCCCCCGCAAGCTTTCGCGCACAGGTTCGCCGTCTGGAAGTCACCGTGCTGCGGGGTCCACGACCGCTCGCCGGCTTCGAAGGACTGCTGCAGGCGGCACGCGCCGAGGCAGGGGCACGGCCTCTGGTGCCCTGGCTGCAAGGTCTGGCGGGCTTGGCGCGCACCTTCGCCACGGTCCTGCGCAATCGGGCCGCCGGCCTTGCGACGGCCGTCGAAGCGCACATCGCTTTCGCCGAAGCCCTGGCCGCGACGGACCAAGAACCCGGCGCCGCCCGTCTTTGGCGTGGCGAAGCCGGCGAAGAGGCCGCCACCTTTTGCGCCGAGCTGCACGAGGGCGCCCTGGTTGCCGATGGCTTGACCGCCGCGCGCTATCTGCCGGTTCTGGAAAGCCTGCTCGCCGGGCGCGCCGTGCGGCGGCGCTACGGCGGTCACCCGCGCCTGGCCATTCTTGGCCCGCTCGAGGCGCGGTTGCAGCAGGCGGACCGTCTGATCCTCGCGGGCCTGAACGAGGGGACTTGGCCGGCAGAGACCGAGCCCGGACCCTGGATGAGCCGGCCGATGCGCGCCGCCTTCGGCCTGCCGCCGGTCGAACGGAAGATCGGCCTGGCGGCCCATGACTTCGCCCAGGCTCTCGGCGCGCCGGAGGTGATCCTCACCCGAGCCGAGCGCGCCGAGGGTGCGCCCACGGTACCGTCTCGCTGGCTGTTGCGGCTCGACGCCTTGCTCGCGGCCTTCGGCAAACCATCGGCTCTGAATGACGAAAGCCGGCTGTGGTCGGCGCGCCTTGCCGCCCTGGACGCACCCACCGCCTATCGGCCTTGCGCGCCGCCGGCCCCGAAACCGCCGCTATACGCTCGGCCAAAGGGGCTCTCGGTGACCCAGATCGAAACCTGGATGCGCGATCCCTATGCCATCTACGCGCGACACATTCTGGGACTGAAGGCGCTGCCGGCCCTGGACGAAGAGCCGGGCGCGGCGGAAAAAGGCCTGATCGTGCACGAGGCTCTGGACGCCTTCGCCAAAGCCTGGCCGGACGGACTTCCTCCGGACGCCGCCGCCAGGATGCTCGACTGCGGCCGCAGCGTCTTCGCGCGCATCCGGCACCGGCCGACGCTCTTCGCTTTCTGGTGGCCGCGCTTCGAACGCATCGCCGCCTGGGTCGTCGCGCAAGAGGCGCAGCGCAGGCCCGGGCTGGCGGCGCTCCTGAGCGAGATCACCGGCAAAATCGAGATAGAGGGCTTCGAGCTACGCGCCCGCGCCGACCGGATCGAACGCTTGGCGGACGGCCGGCTGGCATTGATCGACTACAAGACCGGTACGGCGCCGAGCCCCAAATCGCTTCGCCTCGGCTTCGCGCCGCAACTGCCGTTGGAGGCGGCGATCGCGCGAGAGGGCGGCTTTGACGGGCTTGCGGCCGCGGAGGTCGCGGAACTCGCCTTCTGGCGTCTGACCGGAGGGCAGCCGCCCGGCGAGATCAAGGGCCTCAAGCCCGGCAAGGAGATGCCCCCGATCGACGAGCTGGCAGCCGAAGCGTACGCCGGTCTTGCGGCTTTGGTGCGCCATTTTCGCGACCCGGACACGCCCTTCCACGCCCGCCCGCGCCCCGACTGGGCGCCGCGCTACAGCGACTACGAGCAGCTTGCCCGGATCAAGGAGTGGACGGTGACCGAAGGGGCGGAGGGATGAAAACCCTGTCTCCGAAACAGCTGCCGCCCGAGATCGAGCGCGCGCGCAAACTGGAGCAGGCCGGCAAAGCCCAGGCAGCCGCCAGCGATCCGCGCGCCAGCGTCTGGGTCTCGGCGTCGGCCGGAACCGGCAAGACCAAAGTCCTGACCGATCGCGTCTTGGCGCTTCTGCTCGCCGGCGCCGAGCCTTCCCGCGTCTTGTGTCTGACCTTCACGCGTGCCGCCGCCGCCGAGATGCAGACGCGCCTCGCCCGCCGTTTGACCACCTGGGTCGCGCTCCCCGATCTGGAACTGAGCGCCGAGGTGCAGGCGCTGACCGGCGCTTCGCCCACGGCCGAGGGCCTGGAGGGAGTCCGCGCCCTCTTCGCCCGCGTGCTCGATGTCCCGGGGGGCATGAAGATCCAGACCATCCACAGCTTCTGCCAGTCTCTGGTCGCACGCTTCCCGATCGAAGCGGAGATCGCGCCCCATTTCGAGCTGATGGACGAGTTGACCGCGCGCGAGGTGATGACTGAAGCGAAAGCCCAGACTTTGGCCCGGGCATCGACCGAGTCCGGACCGCTCGGGCAGGCCCTGGCCCAGATCAGTGTCTGGGTGAACGAGGACGACTTCGACGGCCTGCTGAGCGAGTTGCTCGGTCGCCGCGCCAGGCTGGCGGCGGCGCGCCGCGCCCATCTCGGCACGGAGGGTGTGGTACAGGCTCTGCGCCGACGGCTCGGCCTGGTCGGCGAGGAGACGCCGGCGGAGATCGTGAGCGGCGCCTGCGAGGATCCCGCGCTCGACGACACCAGCTTGCGGGCCGTTGCAGCGGCGCTGCGCGACAGCGGCAGCAAGACCGACTCCTCGGCTGGACAGGCGATCGCGGGCTGGCTGGAGACTCGGGAAAGTCGGCCGGCGCGCTGGGACGCCTATCTCTCAGCCTTCTTCAAACAGGATGGCACGCGGCGGGCGCGCCTGGCGACCAAGGCGACCCTGAACGCTCTGCCCGGCGCCGACGAGATCCTGGCCGCCGAAGCCGAACGGCTGGCTGCCGTCCGCGAAAGACTGAAGGCCGCGACGGTCGCCGAGGCCAGCGCGGCCTTGCTGCGCCTGACAGGGGCGATTTTCGACGGCTATGAAGCGGCCAAACGACGACGCGCCCGGCTGGACTACGAAGATCTCATCCAGGTCAGCCGCCGTCTGCTGGAACAACCCTCCATTGCACCTTGGGTGCTCTACAAGCTGGACGGCGGCCTAGACCATCTGCTGATCGACGAAGCCCAGGACACCAACCCGGATCAATGGCGTGTGGTCGAGCTGCTGACCGAGGAGTTCTTCGCAGGGCTGGGGGTCGAGGAACCTTCGGAGGATCGGCCGCCGCGCAGCATCTTTGCAGTCGGCGACCCAAAGCAGTCGATCTACTCCTTTCAAGGCGCCGACCCCGGCGAATTCCTGCGGATGCGCAGCCACTTCGCCCGTCGTGTCCGCCAGGCCGAGCGCGGCTGGCAGCCGGTCGACCTGATCCACTCGTTTCGTTCCGTCGCGCCGCTTCTGCAAGCCGTCGACGCCGTCTTCGCCACGGCTGCGCCGCACGACGGCGTGACCTTCGGCGAAAGCTGGCGCCTTCACGATCCCGTACGGGTCGGACAGGCTGGCCGCGTGGAACTCTGGCCCCCGGTGTCGCCGGAAGACCGTCCGGACCCGGCGAGCTGGGCCCCACCGATAGAGCGTGGGGCAGAGATGGCCCCTCGCACCCGTCTGGCAGAACTGCTGGCCGAGACGGTTCGCGGCTGGGTGCATGCCGAAGCGCCCCGGCCAGGCGAGGAAGCCTGGCTGGACTCGCGCGACCGTCAGGTGAGGCCGGGCGATATCCTGGTGTTGGTCCGTCGACGCAACGCTTTTGTCGAGGAGTTGATTCGCGCGCTGAAGCAGCGCGGCGTGCCGGTCGCCGGCATCGACCGGATGAAACTCACCGAACAGCTGGCGGTGATGGATCTGGTGGCCTTGGCGCGCGTCTGTCTCCTGCCGGAAGACGATTTGACCCTGGCATGCGTCCTGAAGGGACCGCTGATCGGTCTCGGCGAGGATCAGCTCTTTGCCCTGGCGTGGCAGCGAGAGGGGAGTCTTTGGCGCGCACTGGAGGGAAAGGCCCGGCAGGATCCAGCCTTCGGTGCGGCCTACGATCTCCTGAGGATGCAGCGAAGCCGCGCTGATCTGGTGCCGCCTTACGAGTTCTTCGCCGAGCTGCTCGGCGCCGAAGGCGGCCGGACGCGGTTGCTCGAACGCCTGGGCCCCGATGCCGCCGACCCGATCGAAGAGTTTCTGGGCCTTGCTCTCGCCTACGAAAGCGAACATACGCGCAGCCTGGAAGGTTTCCTGCATTGGCTCGAACGGGGCGATCAGGAGATCAAACGCGACGCCGAGGTCGCAGGAGCCAGCCTTCGGGTCATGACCGTCCACGGGGCCAAGGGCCTGCAGGCGCCCATCGTTTTCCTGCCCGACAGCATGCAGACGCCGCAACGCCAGGACAGCGTCGTATGGCTGGAGGACGAAACCTCGGCGCTGCCGGCCTGGGCGCCCCGCCGCACGGTCGAAGATACGGTGACCGCAGCCGCGCGAGACGCCCTGGACGCAGCCGCGCGCGAAGAGTATCGACGGCTGCTGTACGTGGCGCTCACGCGCGCCGAGGATCGACTGTACGTTTGCGGGTACGAGACACGCACGCGTACGCCGGATGACTGCTGGTACAAGCTCTGTGAAAAGGCTTGGGGCTCGATCGCGGAACCGGTCGACTTCGATTTTGTGCAGAGGACCCCGGGTGGCTGGGCAGGTCCGGGACTCCGGTTGGCAAGCGAGCAGACTGCCGCGCCGCGCGGCGAACCGGAGCCAGGTCTTCCCTTGCCGGCGACCGTCGAGCAAGGCCTTCCGGCTTGGGCGGAGCGTGCGCCCTTGCCCGAACCGAGCCCGCCGCGCCCCTTGGCACCCTCGAGACCAAGTGCCGAGGAACCGGCCCTGCGTTCGCCCTTGGGCCAGGACCGCGGGCGTCGTTTCCAGCGTGGCCGTCTCATCCACCGCCTGCTGCAGTCGCTGCCGGACCTGCCATCCGAAAGCCGCCTGGAGGCTGCCAGGCGTTACCTTGCCACCCAGGATCTCGCCGACGGTGATGCCGAAAGCCTTGTCGCCGAGGTTCTCTCCGTGCTGGACCATCCCGACTATGCACCGCTCTTTGCCGCAGGCAGCCTGGCAGAGGCGCCGATCGTCGGTTTGATCGAGGGTTCGGACGGTCCGGAGGCGATCAGCGGGCAAGTCGACCGGCTCTGCATTCGCCCGGACAAGGTGCTTGTCGTGGACTTCAAGACCAACCGGCCGGCGCCCGAAAACCCGGCTGAGGTGGCGCCGGCCTACCTGCGCCAGATGGCGCTCTATCGTGCGGTTCTGGCCCGCCTCTACCCCGACCGGCCGATCGAGACGGCGCTGCTCTGGACAGACGAACCGCGGCTGATGCCGCTGCCGGACAGCAGTCTTGCGGTCTATGCACCTCTGACGACACCTCCCTCGTCTTGACGCTGCCGGAGGCCGCTCGCCATATTCGTCGGGAAAGCGGGGCTGGTCGGCGGACCACACAGTCACCCCAATGGCAAGAACACGAGGAATCCTATCATGAGTATCGACCACGTCAGCGACGCCAGCTTCGACTCTGACGTCATCAAGGCCGATCTGCCGGTCGTCGTGGACTTCTGGGCCGAGTGGTGCGGCCCTTGCAAGATGATCGCCCCCGCCCTGGAGGAAATCGCCCAGGATCTGAACGGCAAGGCGCGCATTGCGAAACTGAACATCGATGACAACCCCTCGACGCCAGCGCGTTACGGGGTGCGCGGTATTCCGACGCTGATGATCTTCAAGGACGGTCAGGTGGCCGCAACCAAGGTCGGGGCGCTGCCGAAGGGTGCCTTGCAGCAGTGGATCGAGGAGAGCATCTAGCCCCTCTGCCGCCGCACGAACGGCGTTACAGGGAACGCCCCGGTCTGGATGGCCGGGGCGTTTTCTATGCGGGCGGCGTTTTCTTGCGGACGGGGGTGCGTAGACCTTTCGCGTCCTCGCCGAACAGAAAAGCCAGCAGAACGTAGCGCTGCCCTTCCGTGACCGCACGGGCCTCGTGCAGCAGAGAGCAAGAGAAGGCGACGGCATCGCCACTGGCCGGCTTGAACAGGTCCGGGCCGTATTCGGGAAAGGTCAGTTCCCCGCCCTCGTACTCTTCGGCATTGAGGTTGAGCGTCACGGCGAAACGCCGGTGCGCGCCCGACAGCGTGTTGTTGTCGCGGTGAGGTTTGAAAAAACCTCCACTCTCCGCATCGTAGCGCGCGACCTTGAACTCCTCGAAGGCCGTGACCCGGTAGAAGGTCGCCTTCGCGATTTCCGGCAGCAGACGCCGGGCGAACCGCAGCTTGATCGTCCCGACGATCGCAGGATCCTTAAGGTAGTGGTCTCTGCGATTCTTGACCCGCGAATCCTCGACGGTGCGCCCTCCGCCGGCAACGTCCTGCAACACGCCGGAGGGTTCGTTTTCGCGCGCATGCAAGGCGATCAACTGCCGACAGAGATCCGGCTCCAGCACATCGGGGACGTAGATGGCGGGTGCCAGCGGCCCCTGAAACAGCCTTGGTGCAGGTTGCGGCCGTGCCGCCAGATAGGCACGGAGTTGCGCCAGGGGATCGGTGGCCGCCGGATCGATCAAGCAGATGCGCCGGTTGGCATCGGCGATCAACAGCAGGCATTGCGGCAACGCGAAGGGATCGGACTGACGCCGCCAGGGATGCCCGAGCCCCCCGGCGACCTGGCCTTGGGGATCCGAAAGCAGGGGGAACGGCAAAGCGCCGAGACTCTGCGCCTTGGCGTTCGCCGGCGGCGGCACGGCGGTGATGCAGAAAAGGTGGAACTGCGCCCCCACATCATTCCAGGCTTCGGCGACAGCGCGCAGCAACTTGGCCGCCGCGGGCGCGGCCGGATCGGGAGTCAGCAGCAGCGCGATGGGCTGGCCGAGCGCCTGGGTCGAGAGGACCGAGACCCGCATCGACTGATCCTGCAACTGGAAGTCGGGCAGCAGGTCGCCGGCGACAGGCGGCGGCAAGGCGGCCCCCGGCGCTTTCGCGGAGGACTGCGGAGAGGCGGTCGGTGTGGTTGCCATCGATGGCGTCTCCCAAATGCCGTTTCCGATCTAAACGGTCACCCGTTGTCTGCCAAGACCTTCCCGGCGAGATAGAGCGAGCCGCAGATCAGCACGCGACCCGGTCCCTCCGCGGCAGCAACCAGTTCCCTCAGTGCCGTGGCCGTGTCGCCGGCCGACTGCGCCGAGATGCCACAGGCCTCTGCATGGGCCGCAGCTTCGGCGGCGGAAAGCGAGTTCGGCTCGCCGGGGATGGCAACGGCGCGCAAGCGACGTACGCAACCGGCCAACGGCTTGAGAAAGTCAGCGGCCGCCTTGGTGTTCAGCATCCCGTAGATCAGGTCGAGCGGCTGATCCCAGCCGGCGGCTTCCGCCGCGAGGATCTCGCCCGCCTGGGCGTTATGGCCGCCGTCGAGCCAGAGCTGCCAGCCGTCCGGCAAGGAGGAGACCAGCGGCCCATGCGTCAGGTGCTGCAGACGGGCCGGCCAGTAAACCCGCCGCAAGCCTTCGGCGATAGCGGCTTGCGGGAGCCCCAATCGCCGCGCCAGCACGGCTGCCTGTCCGGCGTTGTGGAACTGATGGGCACCGACCAGAGCAGGGCGCGGCAGCTCCAGGGTCTCGTCCCCGTCGCGCAGGTGAAAGCCCTCTCTTTGCGGCACCACCTCCCACTGCCGGCCTTGACGCAGCAGCGGCGCAGCGACCTCGGCAGCTCGCTTGTCGATCACCTCAGCAGCGGCGCGCGCTTGACGGCCGATCACCGCCGTAACGCCAGGCTTGAGGATCCCCGCCTTCTCGAAAGCGATCTCGGCCAGCGTCGGGCCCAGATACTGCATATGATCCATGGAGACAGGCGTAATGGCCGTCAGGGCCGGTTCGGCAATCACGTTGGTGGCGTCCAGCCGTCCGCCCAGGCCCACTTCCAGCAACAGGACATCGGCCGGCGTTTCGGCGAAGGCCAGAAAGGCGGCGGCGGTGGTGATCTCGAAGAAGGTGATCGGCGCCTCCCCGTTGGCGGCTTCGCAGGCCTGCAGCAGGGCCAGAAGATCGGCCTCGGGGATCGGCGCGCCGGCCAGCCGGATACGCTCGTGAAACCGCACCAGATGCGGCGAGGTATAGACATGCGTGCGGCGGCCGTCGGCCTCCAGCATCGCCCGCAGCAGGGCGATCACCGAACCTTTGCCGTTGGTGCCGGCGACATGCACCACCGGCGGAAGCCGCAGTTCGGGATGGCCAAGACGGGCCAGCAACCGCTCGATCCGCCCGAGCGAGAGATCGATGACCTTGGGATGGAGCCGGGTCAGCCGTTCCAGGACGGCATCGCTGCTCTGGCTCACGCGCCGCGAGACTCCGTCTTTCCGTCGTCCGGCGTCGAGGCGCTCGCGGCGGCCGAGGCCTGCGTTGCGTCTGCCTCTTCGGCCTCAAGGGGCGCCGCCGCGGCGGCCTTCTCGGCCTCCAGCGGCGCATCCCCCGCCATCGGAGTTGCCGCAGTCAGAAGCGACAGCAGCTTGCCGATCGTGGCGTTCAACTCCTTGCGCTCCACCACCATGTCGATCATGCCGTGATCGCGCAGGTATTCCGCCCGCTGAAAACCCTCGGGCAGGGATTCGCGAATGGTCTCCTCGATGACCCGCTGGCCGGCAAAGCCGATCACGGCACCGGGTTCGGAGATCTGAATATCGCCCAGCATCGCAAAGGAGGCCGAGACGCCGCCCGTGGTCGGGTCGGTCAGCAGCACGAGGTAGGGCAGCCCCGCTCCCTTGACTCCCTCGACCGCAATAACGCTGCGGGGCAGCTGCATCAGGGAGAGAATGCCCTCTTGCATGCGTGCGCCGCCGGACGCCGGCACCGCGATCAAGGCAGCCTCCTGCAACACGGCCAGCCGCGCCGCCGACACCAGTGCCTCCCCCACGGCGATGCCCATGGAGCCGCCCATGAAGCCGAAGTCGAAGCAGGCGACGACGGCCTTGTGGCCGCCGATCGTGCCATGGGCAACCAGCAGGGCGTCCTGATGGCCCGTCTTGCTGCGCGCCTTCTTCAGCCGGTCGCTATAGCGCTCGCGGTCGCGGAACTTCAGCGGATCGGCGGGCGTTTCCGGCAGCTCGATGGTCTGATACGCGCCCTCGTCGAACAGGATCTCCAGGCGCCGCGCAGCGCCTATCCGCATATGGTGGCCGCAGTTGGTGCAGACCCGCAGGTTGGCCTCCAACTCTCGATGGAAGATCATCTGCCCGCAGGAACTGCATTTCTCCCAGAGATTCTCGGGAACGTCCTGCTTGGCGATCAGCGAGCGGATACGGGGGCGGACATAGTCGCTGATCCAGTTCACGCCTGCAGACCCCCTGCCAGTTCGCGCACGAAGCCCAAGACGTCATCTTTCAAGGCGGGCGTCGCCCGCCCGGCCTCGTCGAGGTTGACGCGTATCCGCTCGACCAGCGCCGAGCCGACCACGGCGGCGTCGGCGACGGCGCCGACCTCGCGCACCGCCTCCGGCGTCTTGATGCCGAAACCGACGGCAATGGGCACGTCGGTGTGGTGGCGCAAACGTCCCACCGCCTCCGCCACCTGATCGCGCGTCGCGGACTTGGTGCCGGTGATGCCCATGACCGAAACGTAGTAGAGGAAGCCGGAGACTTCCGCCAACACCCGCGGCAAACGCCTGTCGTCGGTGGTCGGGGTGGCCAGGCGGATCCAGTGCAGTCCGGCCGCGCGTGCCGGCCGACACAGTTCGCCGTCCTCTTCCGGCGGCAGATCGACGACGATCAACCCGTCGACGCCGGCCTCGACGGCACGGCGCAGAAAGACCTCGTTGCCCATGGCGTAGATCGGGTTGTAGTAGCCCATCAGCACCACGGGCGTTTCCGGGTCCGTCTCGCGGAACGCGGCGACCAAGTCCAGAGTCTTGCCCAGGGTCATGCCGGCGCGGAGCGCCCGCAGGGACGCCGCCTGGATCGCCGGTCCGTCGGCCATGGGATCCGAGAAGGGCATGCCGATCTCGATCACGTCGGCGCCGGCCGCAGGCAGGCCCTGCAGGACCTCCAGCGAGGTGGCGTAATCGGGGTCGCCGGCCGTCAGATAGGTCACCAGGCCGGCCCGGCCTGCGGCCTTCAGGTCGGCGAAACGCTTTTCCAGACGGCTCTGTCCCGCATCGGTCGCAAGGCGCGCGGACGGGGCTGCACCGGCGCTCATGCCAAGTCCTCCCCGAGATGCTGGGCGACGGCGAAGACATCCTTGTCGCCGCGACCGCAAAGGTTCATGACCAGCAGATGATCCTTGGGCAGCGTGGGCGCCAGCTTGGCCACATGTGCCAAGGCATGGGCCGGCTCCAGCGCCGGAATGATGCCCTCGGTCCGCGTACAGAGCTTGAAAGCCTCCAGCGCTTCCGCGTCGGTCACGCCGACATACTCGACCCGGCCGGCCTCCTTCAGCCAAGAGTGTTCGGGGCCGATACCCGGATAATCCAAGCCGGCGGAAATGGAGTAGGCGTCGACGATCTGCCCGTCGTCGGTCTGCAGCAGGTAGGTGCGGTTCCCGTGCAGCACGCCCGGGCGCCCGCCGGTAAGGCTGGCCGCATGCTCGCCCGTCGGGATGCCCTTGCCGGCCGCCTCGACCCCGATGACCCGAACCTCCGCATCGTCCAGGAAGGGATAGAACAGACCCATAGCATTCGAGCCGCCGCCGATGCAGGCCACCAGGGAGTCCGGAAGACGTCCTTCGGCTTCCATCAGTTGGTCGCGCACCTCGTTGCCGATCACCGCCTGGAAGTCCCGCACCATCATGGGGTAGGGGTGCGGGCCGGCCGCCGTGCCGATGATGTAGAAGGTCTCCTCGACATTGGCGACCCAGTCGCGCAGCGCCTCGTTCATGGCGTCCTTGAGGGTGCCGGTGCCGCTGGTCACCGGGCGGACCTCGGCGCCCAGAAGCTTCATGCGAAAGACATTGGGCTGCTGCCGCTCGATGTCCGTCGCGCCCATGTAGACCACGCATGGCAGATTGAAACGCGCACAGACCGTGGCCACCGCAACGCCGTGCTGGCCGGCGCCGGTCTCGGCGAT
>JANQPZ010000095.1 GCA_028285215.1 Rhodovibrionaceae bacterium
GCGGCGACGCTCAGAGCCTGTCTGAGGAGTTAGTGAGTGATTTCATCTGGTTGCGAGCCTCCTGACGAGGAGCTGGACGAGGGCGACGGCAGCCATGGCGGTGCTGGTCTCGACCAGTTTTTCGACATCCTTGGCGGGTCGGCGGTTGCGGCCGAGCCAAGCGAAGGTGCGTTCGATGACCCAGCGCTTGGACAGCAGATGGAATCCCTCGGCGTGGCGCTGGCGCCTGACGGTCTCGAGGCGGAGCCGCTCTTGCGCGGCAGCACAGGCTGTCTGGTCGCCCTGATTGCCGGCGTCGGCGTAGGCCAAGGCCAGCCAAGGGAAGCGGCGGCGAACGCGGCAGCAGACCTGGGCCAAGCCGTCCCTATCCTGAATGTCGGCGGTATGAACACGAGGACGAGCGGCAGGCCAAGCGTATCGGTGAACAGGTGGCGCTTGCGGCTGAGCACCTTCTTGCCGGCATCAAAGCCGCGGATTCCGTGGTCTTGACGCTCTGGCTGTCGATGATCGCGGCACTCGGCGAGGCTTCCCTGCCGGCTTGTTCGCGGGCTTCCATCAAGAGCGTCATCCAGATGCGCTTCCAGATCCCGAGTTGCCAGAACCGCCGGAAACAGTCGAGCGCGGCAGGAACCCTTCTGGTAGCATTCGCCATTGGCAACCAGTGCGGAGCAGGTAGAGAATCGCGTTCAGCACCTCGCGCAACGCCGTCGTCCGCCGCCGCCCACCAGCCTTCGCCGGCGGCAGCATCGGGCTGATCAGAGCGACCTCCTCGTCCGTCAGATCGCTTGCGTAGCGGTGCCCCAGCCGCTGATACTGACGACGGGCGAAATCGGTCAACACAACCATAGCCTCCTTGCTCTTGGCAGAACAAGGATTTCGTCAACGATTGATTCCGCTCAGCAACTGTTCGGAAAGGCTCTTAGGTCTCGTAGTCCATGACGTAAACGTCCTCGCCCTTCCGCTGCGGCTACGGCATTCCGGTCGAGCCGGACCTCGTCATCGGACCGGACAATGTACCGGAGATCTTGGTCATCACCGATTTCTGGCTCGCTCCAGACGACGCACTCACCGATCGCTACGAACCGCTGAAGGACTGGCTTCGACACTGTTGGGCACAAGGAACGACGATCTACTCGGCCTGTTCCGGCTCGGTGCTGCTGGCGGCGGCCGGGTTGCTCGACGGACGCCCGGCGACCTCGCACTGGGTCTACGGGGACCTGTTTTCCAGCCGGTTTCCAGGTGTCCGTTTCGATCCAACGCCGAACTTGTGCTTTTCCGATCGCTCGGGGCGCCTGGTGACCGCCGGCGGCGCCAGTTCGTGGCATGACCTGGCGTTGCACATCATCGCCCGTCACGTCTCGCCGGGCGAAGCGATCCAGACCGCGAAGTTCTTTCTCATGAAGTGGCACAGCGAGGGCCAGCTGCCCTATGCCAATCGGGTCCTTCAGCGACCGCATGCCGACAGCGCAGTCCGCCGAGCCGAAACGTGGCTGGCGGAGAACTTCAGCGATGCCGATCCTGTCGCTGGAGTGGTTGCGGCAATCGGGCTCGCTGAGCGGAGCCTCAAACGTCGCTTCACCAAAGCGACCGGCGTTACGATCATTGCTTATGCGCAGAATCTGCGCATCGAAGCCGCCAAACACTTCCTCGAGTCCGGCCGCAAACCGGTCGAAGAGATCGCCGCCGAGGTCGGCTACGAGAACGTCGCCTTCTTCCGCCGCCTCTTCAAACGATGCACGGGGCTGAGCCCCGTCGAGTACCGGCGGTTGTATGAACCGTTCTGGAAGCT
>JANQPZ010000234.1 GCA_028285215.1 Rhodovibrionaceae bacterium
CGTTTCCGTCCGGCGACGGTGAGCTCTTCCGCACCGATCCCGCTCGCCATCTGGAAGCGGTCCGCGATGCCGGGCCCGAAGTTCGGGGCATGGGCGCGCACCCAGGCGCCGTGGCATTGCCAGGCCTCGCCGGCCTGTATGATGCGAAAGGTCTCGCGCCAGTCGGCCAGCGGTTCTTCCGCCAATCGGACGCTCGCCGCGGGCCCCAGCAGCTCCTCGAGACGCTGGGTGGCTGGGCTCAGCGCCTCCCGGGTCGCTGGCTCGGCGAGCTCCCAGACATCCTCGGCAAGCAAGAGGCGCGGGCGTGCGATTGGAGGCTGCGGCTCGAGATCGAAAGCATCTGCTACCCGACGCAGCATACGCGCCGTCCGTCCGAACCAGCCGACCACGTCGAAGCTCGGCGCGAGCGGCACCATGCCGTCGCGCGGGATGCGGCCATGGGTCGTACGGATGCCGTAGAGGCCACAGAAGGACGCGGGGGTGCGCACTGAGCCGCCCGTGTCCGTGCCCAGCGCGAAGTCGACCAGACCCGCCGCGGTGGCCGCGGCCGAACCGGAAGAGGAGCCGCCGGGCGCCCGCTCCGGTGCCGCCGGGTTCACCGGTGTACCGTAGTGCGCGTTGAGACCCATTAGGCTATAGGCCAACTCGTCCGTGTGGGTCTTGCCGAGCAGCCGCGCTCCCGCGCCGAGGCAGGCGGCGACGGCCGGAGCGTGGGAAGCGGCCGCATCGTGGGTCGAGGCCCAGGTCGGGTTCCCGGCGCCCGTTGCGTATCCGGCAACGTCGAAGAGGTCTTTTGCGGCAAAGGTGAGGTCGGCCAGCGGTCCCGAAGGGGCTCCCTGCACCTCGAAAGTCGTGACAAAGGCGTCGACCCTGTCCTGCATGTTCGTCTCCCGAAAGCCCTGGCGGCGTGCGAAGAGGGCGCGCAAGCGGTTCATCCGCTCGGTTCTCAGCCGGTGGTCATCGGCGCACTGACATGGGCGGCGACGATGCGCCAGCCTTCGGGCATGCGTACCCACGCCTGGCTGACGCGGCCGAGCGCGCCGGACGCGTGGCGGCGGTACTCTGCGTTCGCCGTGCCGAAGTCGCAGCCGAAGGTGGTGACGACTGTGCGCAGGAGGCTGCGGCTCAGATCCCCTGTCGCACGCGCCGAGCGGAAAGCCCGGATCGCTGCGATTCCGTATAGCTGTTCGGCGACGCCGTAGCGCAGAACGAACTCGCTCTCCCAGAAGAAACCGTTGAGGGTCTCGACAGCGTTGCTGACCAGCGCCCGCTCGTAGGTCTCGAAGGCGGCGGTCAGCTCGGCCAGCGTCTCCGGATCGTTGATCTGCAATGCCTTTCTCCCTGCTGAGTGTCTTTGTCTCAGCAAGCGCCGTGCCAACGTCGCGAATTTAATTAAGGTCATGAAAAATTGAATATTTTTTCCTGATCGGCGGTGCTGCCGTTGGGCCTTTTAGTAGTAACCCAAACCAATTGCCTAAACTTTAGCCAGCCGAGCGGACCGGCGAGGCGGCTCCCATCGTTTCAGCGGCAAGAAACGCGCGCCAACTGCCTGTGGCGGTGATATCCCTGGCGTCCGCAACTCCAGCTGATTCGCAAAGGAAGCCCTTCACCTCGCTGCCGTCTTCCAGCATGACCGTGCCTAGCCCCAGCGGCGCCGGGATGCCGGCCAGCAGCCCGCCCACCTGGGTCTCCGGTAGCGCCCAGAGCTCCAGCTCGATGGTTGCGCCCTCGGCAGTGCGAACCAGTCCGGGACGGTACGGCGGTCCGCCCGGCAGGGCGTAGAAGCGATAGCAGGGTGCGGTGAACGCGCGGCGCAGAAAACGCGCGCCGCGGCCTGTCAGCTCGCCGTTGAGGGGCAGGCCGCGCATGTGAGCGCCGACCACGGCCAGGGCCATCTCACCGCGACCCGCCTCGGCTGCCGCCGCCGGTGCGGGCGGTACCGGCCAGCCGGTCCCGCCACAGGTGATTTCGGCGCTGGCATGGATTTCGGCTGCCAGGCCGGCGACCAGATGATCCTGGCCGACGGGAGCGAGCAGCGTCACGCTGCCGGGGCGCCCGTCGCGCCGCGGCGCCACGGGCACCGTGATGCCGCAGAGGTCCAGGAGGTTCACGAAGTTGGTGTAAGTGCCGAGACGGCTGTTCGGCCCGATCGGATCGGCAGTGAGTTCAGCGCAGCTATAGAAGCGAGGGATCGAGGGTAGACACAGACCGTCGAGCTCTGCGGTCAGTCGTTCGGTCTCACGTTTCAAGTCTGCCAAGCGATAGACCGCCTCGAAAGCATCGGTCGCGCGGAAAGCCTCCGCCTTTTCGATCACTGCCCGGGTGGTCGGGTGCAGCGTCTCGGGGGCCTGGTTCAGCAGCCCTGAGATCACCGTATAGCGCTCGGCGACCCAGGGGCCGTCGTAGAGCAGCGCGGCGACGGCGTGGAAGGGGGCAAAGTCGATCTCCGAGAGCTCGACACCCAGCGCAGCGAGCTGGCTGAGCGCCGCCTCGAAAGCCTCGGCTTGCAGGCTGTCGCCGTAGAACTCTCGTTGAGCGGCGCGCGGCACGCCAAGCCGCAGCGACCCGTCCGGCCGAGTCAGAGGCCGCAGCGACAGCCGGCGTGCAAAAGGATCCTGAGGATCGAAGTCGGCCGCCGCGGCGAAGGCGCGATAGGCATCTTCCACGGCCAAAGCGAAGACGGAAACGGTATCCAGCGTTCGACAGGCCGGCACGACACCCCTGTTTGAGACGCTGCCCAAACTCGGCTTCAGGCCGACGATGTTGTTCAGGGCGGCGGGCACCCGGCCCGAGCCGGCGGTGTCGGTGCCGAGTGCGAAGCTGACCAGCCCTTGTGCCACTGCCACTGCCGAGCCTGAACTGGAACCACCTGGCACGATCTCCGGATCGAGCGCATTGCGCGGCGCCTTGCCTGGCGTGCGGACGCCCACCAGCCCGGTGGCGAACTGGTCCAGGTTGGTCTTGCCGATGGGGATCGCTCCTGCGGCGCGTAGCCGGGCGACGGAGTGCGCGTCAATCTGCGGCCGATAGGCGAAGGCCGGGCAGCCGGCCGTGGTCGGCATGCCGGCCACGTCGATGTTGTCCTTCACCGCAAAAGGCAGGCCCCAGAGCGGCAGGTCGGCGGCCGTCTCGAGCGGCGGCAGGGCGGCCGCTGCGGCCAGACTCTCAGATTC
>JANQPZ010000145.1 GCA_028285215.1 Rhodovibrionaceae bacterium
GAGCCAGGGCCCGCGCGTATCGAGAGGCGCCGTCTGCGTGCGCCCGAAGACCGCATTCAGCCAGGCCACCGCTTCCGCCAGGCTTTCGCGGCTGTACAACACCCCGACGTGCTCGACGCCGTCGGCAAAGACCAGACGCCGGGCGTCGCCTGCGGCGAAGCTGCCGACGGTCTCGCCTTCCTGGGCCGTCTCGCCTCCGCGCAAGCGCAGCACCCGCAGCCCCTCCTCCCGCAACCCGGGCTCCCAGGCGCCGACGACGATCAGCAGGTTCCTCGGCGTCTCCGCCGTCACCACGCGGGAGAAGAGCGAGACCGCGACGGTCGCCGAAACCTCGGCCTCCCGCTCCGCAGCGTAGCGGACGACGATGTCCGAGGCCATCGAGTGCCCCAGCAGCGCCAGGCGACCGTCCGCGCCCGGCAACCCCAGCGCATGCTCGGCCACCTCGCCCATCTCCCGCAGCAGGTTGCGCGTCGCACCCGTCTCTGCCGTGACGTCGCCCAGGAGCGCGGAGCGGTTGCGGCCGTGGCCCAGCAGGTCGTAGGTCACGGCAAGGTACCCGGCCCGCGCCAGCGACACCGCGAAGGGCGCCATGAGCTGCTGCGACCCGGCGAAACCGTGGGCGATCAGCACGACGGGCGCCGGCTCCGCACCCGGAAGGCGATAGACCGTCACCGGCGTCGGCCCCAGCCGCGTCTGCGCGACGTCCAGTCCGGCCGTCGCGCCGGAGAGCTGCCAGAGCCCCGCCGCGACGGACAGGAGGCCCAGCACGGCCGCCAGGGCGCGCAGCAGGAGCGTCACGGAACTCCATTTCTCTCGGGCGAGATCAAAGGGCATGGTCGCTCCGGATCCGGGGTCGCGCGCGCAAGAAGATCGGCCTCCCGACAGAGTCTGGGATAACTCTGCCCTGCGACAATCGCTGTTGCCGACTCGAAACCGCTTCTCGAGCATCGGGACAGTGCGGTGTCGCAACCATAGCGGGGCCGCGGCTGCCTTGAGGAGAGATGAGCGAGATGGAGGCAACTCTTCTGGCGATTGTCGGTGCCACCTTCCTGCTGGCCGGCTTCGTCAAGGGTGTCATCGGGCTGGGTCTCCCGACCGTATCCCTCGCCTTGCTGACCGCGACCCTGGGGCTGCAGCCGGCGATCGCGCTGATGCTGATCCCCTCGCTGGTGACCAACCTGCTGCAGGGCTTCTCCGGCGGGCACCTGCGGGCCGTCCTGCGGCGGATCTGGCCGTTCCTGACCTGCGCCACCGTCGCCATCTGGTTCGGCGCCATGGCCCTGGCCCGCCTCGACCCCGCGTTGCTCAGCGGCCTGCTGGGGCTGCTTCTGATCGCCTACGCCGCCCTGGGGTTGGGCCGCGTGCAGCTTACGCTGCCGGCACGGCTGGAGCCGGCCGCCGGCATCGTCTTCGGCACGACCAACGGCGTCCTGTCCGGCATGACCGGCTCCTTCACCGTGCCCGGCGTGCTCTACCTGCAGGCCATCGGCTTGCAGCGCGACCAGCTGATCCAGGCCATGGGGCTGCTGTTCAGTCTCTCCACCTTGGGCCTCGCGGTCGCCCTGGGCGGACAGAACCTGCTGCGCGCGGATCTGGGCGTGCTCTCGGCCGTCGCCCTTCTGCCCGCCCTGCTCGGCATGGAACTGGGCCGGCGCCTGCGCCACCGGCTGTCCGAGGCGCGGTTCCGGCAGGTCTTTCTGCTCGGCTTGCTGGCCCTCGGGCTCTATCTCGCCGGTCGGAGCCTTCTCTAGGGGATAGCCTCAGAAATCACGCAAGAAAAATATCTCAATATATTGTAATAAAATGATTTTTCTGCCAACCGCACGTGGCGCAGCGATGCTCTAGCCAACCACGCGCGTGCGGGCCGCGCCGAGTGCGTTGCCCAGGGCGGTGAGCCGGCGTTCCAGCACCTGGCCCGACGGCACCTCGGGCTGATCCGGCAGGTAGAGCGTCAGCTCTCCCTCCAGGAACTCG
>JANQPZ010000155.1 GCA_028285215.1 Rhodovibrionaceae bacterium
GTCTTAAGGATCGAACGGCTTAGAGCGGGATCGCCTTAGGTGGAAGCGAAACACTTCCACCTGGGACGATCGCGCTCTAGACGGTCAAGACCGTGCTTCCGGTCGTCTTACGCGCTTCCAAATCGCGGTGAGCCTGCACAGCCTCAGCCAAAGGATAGGTCTGGTTGACCTCGATCTTGACGGCACCGGAGCGCACAACCTCAAAGAGCTCGTTCGCGCTGGCAACCAGATCAGACCGCTTGGCCGTATAGTTCATGAGGGTCGGCCGCGTCACGAAAAGCGAACCCTTGGCCGAAAGGACGCCCAGATTGACCGGCGGGACCGGACCCGAGGCATTGCCGAAGGACACCATCAGTCCGAACTGTGCCAGACAGTCAAGGGACCCCTCCCAGGTATCCCGCCCAACGGAGTCGTACACCACCGGAACGCCTTCACCGCCGGTAATCTCCTTGACCTGCTCGACGAAGTTCTCCCGCGTGTAGACGATCGCATGGTCGCAGCCGTGCGCCTTGGCCAGTTCGGCTTTCGCATCGCTGCCGACCGTACCGATCACGGTGGCACCGAGGGCCTTCAGCCATTGGCAGGCGATCAGCCCGACACCGCCGGCAGCGGCATGAAACAGCACCGTATCGCCGGCTTTCACCTGGTGGGTGCGGCGGATGAGATACTGCACGGTCATGCCCTGAAGCATCATTGCTGCGGCAAGCCGGTCGTCGATTTCGTCCGGCAGCTTGACCAGGCGATGGGCCGGCATGAGCCGTGCTTCGGCGTACGCACCGATCGGCGGAGCGGCATAGGCGACCCGGTCGCCTTCCTTCAGGTCCGCCACGCCAGCTCCCACGGCCTCGACGCGGGCCGCCGCCTCCAGTCCGATCCCGCTCGGCAGCTCCATCGGGTAGAGACCGCTCCGGTGATAGACATCGATGTAGTTGAGACCGACGGCAGTTTGTGCCAGGCGAACCTCTCCTTCACCGGGTGCGCCGACCTCCATCTGCACCCAGCGCAGAACTTCTGGCCCACCTGTCTCTTCGATGCGGATCGCGTGAGTCATGCTCCCTGGTCCTTCCGTAAAACGTGGCGCTTGAACACGCCCCCTGCCTTTCCATCGATATGCAGTAGGCTATGAACTCCATAGCCACAACATATTGTGTTTAGGGTTTCAGATGTTCGCCAAAGAACGTCAGGCTCCGGTCGTTGGCCGTCTGTGCGGCGGCGGCGTCGTAATGAGCGCCGCCGACACGCGCGAAGGCATGGTCGTTGCCCTCGTAGACGTGCGCCGCGATCAAGGCGTTGCCGGCAACGGCGGCCGTGATCTTGTCCTGCGCCTCCTTGGGGACGAACTGATCTTCGCTCGCGATATGCAGCATGAGCGGCTTGTTGATCTGCGGCAGCTCGTCGAGCAGTCCGTCGAGGCCGACCCCGTAGTAGCTGACGTTGGCATCGGAATCGGAACGGCTTCCCATCAGAAAAGCCAGACGACCGCCCAGACAGTAGCCGACCGAGCCCACCTTGCCCGTTGTCGCGTCGTGTTCACGCAAGGCAGACAAGGTCGACTTGAGATCCTCGACGCCCTGGTCTTGGTCGAACCTGTTCATCAGATCGAAGGCCTTCTGCCACTCGGCCTCGGTCTTGTCCGTCAGCTGCACGTCCGGCTCGATGCGCCAGAAGATGTCGGGGCTGACTGCCACGTAGCCTTGAGCGGCGAACCAGTCGCAGAGATCCCGCATACCCTGATTGACGCCGAAAATCTCCTGGATCACCACCAGGGCGGGGGCCGGCGTCTTTGCTGGCAATGCCAAGTAGCCACTGAAGCTGCCGCCGTCCGCCGCCGCGATCTGAAGCTGCGTCATCCCTCACCTCCCTCTGGTCTGCAGTCGTCTGCCCGGAGCGTCTCAATCACAGCGTTTCGATCACAGCGCTCCAGGCGCGAAGCGTCGTTCCGGCGGCAACTTAACGAGCTGCCCAGCCGCTGTCATGCGCCGCAGCCGCACCTAAACCCATGCCGTTTCGGCACAAGTCTCTCCTAGCGCGCGATCGTCTCAGGTGGGATCGCCGGAGCGACTCCACCTAAGGCGATCCTGCTCTAGAGAAGAGCGAGTTGTCGCCGAGGCAAAGCACCTTCATGGTTGAGCAACCAGGTCTTGGTCGAGACACCGGTGCCACCCGAGAACCCGCCGAGGCCTCTGCCGGCCGTAACAACGCGATGACAGGGGATGACGATCGGCAGCGGATTGGACCCGCAAGCCCCGCCGACGGCTCGGGCCGCCGATCCCAGCTCTACGGCGAGTTCGCCGTAGCGGCGCGTGCCACCGAAGGGGATCCGTTGCATGGCCGCATAGACCCGCTTCTGAAAGGCCGTACCCTCAGGTGCCAAGGGAAGATCGAATATCTTGAGGTCACCGGCAAAGTAAGCCTCAATATATTGAGAGGCTCTCCGAAGAAGCCCGCTCCAGTCGGAAGAGGAACCCTCACTCCAGGTAAGCCGGATCAAGGCGCCATCGCGCTCTGTCAGGGTCAGGCGTCCAACCGGCGAAGCGATGGTGACCGAGGCCGTTGCCAAAGCGCTCACCCCCTTGCTTCACGCAAGGTCCCGGCGAGCTCTTGCGGATCGACGATCGGCATGGAACAGGTCGTGCCGCGGCAGAGATAGGCTGCTGGCCGCCCGTTCACCTGTCCTTTGCCATGCGCGGGGTGGAGGAGCGGCAAGTGCTCCTCCGGAGCGGCCGTCTGGAGGACAAGGGTGGGGGCAGAGAGGCGCCAGCGCGCTGCCAGAAGCTCCTTCATATTGGGGTCATCATCATTTCCAACCACAACAAGTTGGGTTCCGTCTTGAAGCAGCTCACTTCCCAACAGCAGGCTGGCCATCGCGGAGAACAGCCGGGCCAGCTCCCCGGAGAAGGCTGCGATCGTCGCCTCGGCGCGCTCCCGATAAGCGGTCTCTCCAGTCAGATGCCACAGTCGGGCCAGGACCTGGAGGATCACGCCGTTGCCGGCCGGCGTGGCATTGTCATGCGCATGCTTCGGCCGAACCAGCAAACGCTCGGTGTCGTCGGCGGTCAGGAAGTAGCCGCCGCCCTCGGTGTCCCAGTAGTGTCGGTCGAGGACCCCGACCCAGGTCTCGGCCTGTTTGAGGTAGACACGCTTGCCCGTCGCTTCGAAGAGCGCCAGGGCTGCATCTGCCATGAAGGCATAGTCGTCCAGCGTTGCCGGATGCTTCAGCCGTCCGTGCCGCCAGGAATGGCGCAAGCGGCCGGCCTCTTGCATCTCTTCGACGACGAAGGCGAAGGCGCGTTCTGCAGCAAGCAGCCACTCCGGTTCGGCGAAGACCGGCGCCGCACGCGCCAAGGCCGCAATCATTAAACCGTTCCAGTCGGCCAGGACCTTGTCGTCCCAGCCGGGCCAAACCCGTTCCGCACGCCGAGCGAACAGCTTGGCGCGCTGTTCCGCCAAGGCCGCTTCCGTCTCCCGGTCGCCGGGCTCCAGGCGGCTGAGCCGGTTGAGAATGTTGCTTCCCTCCCAGTTGCCGTTGACCGTCACGTCGTACCACTCGGCAAAGAGGGCCGTTTCCGAACCCAGCGTTTCCGCGAGCTCCGCCGCGCTCCAGACGTAGAACTTGCCTTCTTCGCCCTCGCTGTCGGCGTCGTAGGTGGCCGCAAAAGCGCCGCAAGGCTCGCCGCCCGCCTGACGCGGCGCCAGCATCTCCCGCAACAGCCAGGCAACCGTCTCCCTTGCCCGCTGCGCGAAGAGATCGCGCTTCCAGGGCTCGCTGGCATCCTGGGCCGCCCAGGTGAGCAGGTCGAGAATCTGGGCGTTGTCGTAGAGCATCTTCTCGAAGTGGGGAACCAGCCAGGCCTCGTCGGTCGCATAGCGGGCGTAGCCACCCCCGAGATGGTCGTAGATGCCGCCCTGACTCATGTGCACCAGGGTCAGCTCGACCCCTTGCCGCAAGGGTGCCTGACCGCTGCGCAGCCAAGCCTGCCAGAGCAGCTTGAGAATCGCAGGCTGCGGAAACTTCGGCGCTTCGCCCAAGCCACCGTGAAAGGGATCGATCTGCCGCGCCAGGCGCTGCGCCGCCTGCAGCCCCGCCTCAGGATTCACCTGGCCGCCAGCCTGCGGTGTGGCCAGCTTCCCCAGTGCGTCTCTCAAGGCCACAACGTTCTTGCCGATGTCGTCCGGTTGTTCTTCGTAGACCTGAGCAATCCGCTCCAGGATTTGCGGGAACCCGGGCCGGCCCCAGCGCGCTTCGGGCGGGAAGTAGGTGCCGCCCCAGAACGGCTCACCGTCAGGCGTCAGGAACATCGTCAACGGCCAGCCGCCTTGCTGGTTCATCAACGCCAGCGCTTGCTGATAGATCTGATCGACGTCAGGCCGCTCTTCGCGATCCACCTTGATGTTCACGAACAGCCGGTTCATCAGGCCAGCAACGGTTCCGCTTTCGAAAGATTCGTGCGCCATGACGTGGCACCAATGGCAGGCCGCATAGCCGACCGACAGCAGGATCGGCTTGGCTTCGGCCTTGGCCTTGTCGAAGGCCTCGTCGCCCCAGGGATACCAATCGACCGGATTGTCGGCGTGCTGCAGCAGGTAAGGGCTGGTTTCGTCCGCCAAACGGTTGGCGCTGGCGTGGCTCTCGGGCATGGGAAGCGCTCCATCGCAAAGACGGCACCGACCGGGATGGTCGGGATAGCGTCCATCGCTGCTGCGCTCTATATGAGGGCCAGCGGGGGAGGGCCTCAACCCCACGCACACTAAGGGGAATCGCGCCATGAAGATCAACGTCGACATCGACTGTACGCCGGACGAGGCACGGCGTTTCCTGGGTCTGCCCGACGTTGCCCCCATGCAAGCGGCCGTTGTCGAGGAGATGCAAAAACGGATGCTCGCGGGACTGCAGGCGATGGACCCGGAGCAGCTCATGCAAACCTGGATGCAGGGCATGCTGCCGGCGGGAATGCAATCCTGGGATCAGATGCAGAAGGCCTTTTGGGCGCAGATGAGTGCCATGGCATCCGGCGGCGACAGCGAGAAGCCGTAGCGGCCGGGGACAGCGAAGCAAGGAAGAGGAAGGGAGCGCACAGCAATGCAGCCGATCATCGAGGCCTTGATGCGTCGCCAGTCCACGAAGGCAACGACCCTGGTCGAGCCCGCACCCGACGATGCGGCCTTGGCGCCGGTCTTTGCCGCGGCGGTGCGCGCGCCGGACCACGGCGCGATCCGGCCCTACCGCTTCCGTATCATTCGCGGCGCGGCCCGCAACGAGCTGGGCCGGGTCTTCGCCGAGGGTTTGCGGCGCCGCAAGCCGGATGCCACGGCCGAAGACCTGGAAGCTCTAGCCGCCAAGCCGCTTCGCAGCCCCCTGATCATCGCGATCATGGCCAAGATCGTGCCGAATCACCCGAAGGTGCCGCCGGTCGAGCAGGTGATCACGGCGGGCATGGCCGCGCAGAACATGCTGCTGGCACTGGACGCCCTGGGCTACGGCGCGGTCTTCCTGTCCGGCGCGCCGACCGGCGATCCTCACGTCAAGCAGGCCTTCGGCCTCGAGGACCAGGATGCTCTGCTGGGTTTCGTCTACATCGGCACAGCCAGCGAGGAACGCCGCGAAAAGAAACGTCCCGATGCCGCAGCCTTCGTGGCGACCTGGGACGCGCCGCTGACGGTAGATGCCTGACATCCTTGAAGGCACCACAGCGAGTCCCGCACCCCTTCCATGAGCGACACGATCTTCGCCCCCTCCAGCGGCGCCGGAAGGGCAGGGGTGACGGTGATGCGCATCTCGGGACCCCACGCCGCCCTGGCGTTGGAGCGCTTGACCGGGCGGCCGCTCCCCGAGCCGCGCCGGGCGACCTTGGCCGCCTTGTACGATCCGGAAAGCGGCGAGCTGCTGGATCGAGGCTTGGTGCTGTGGTTTCCCGGACCGGCCAGCTTCACGGGCGAGGATCTGGCCGAATTCCAGGTGCACGGCAGCCGGGCGGTGGTGGACGCGATGCTGCAGACGCTGGCCCGGCTGCCGGGCTGCGCTCCGGCTGAACCGGGCGCCTTCACCCGGCGTGCGTTCGACGCGGGCAAGCTCGACCTGACCGAGGTCGAAGGCCTGGCCGACCTCATCGCCGCCGAAACTGCGGTTCAGAGGCGCCAGGCTTTGCGACAGCTGGACGGAGGCCTGTCGGAGCGTATCGCCGACTGGCAAGCCCGCCTGGCCCGCCACCTGGCTTACCTGGAGGCGGCGATCGACTTTCCCGACGAAGAGCTGCCGAGCAACGTCGAGTCGGAGGCACTCAGCAACATATTTGGTCTGCGCGCGGAGATGGCCCAACATATAGCGGTAGCGCCTTTGGGCGAGCGCCTGCGCGAGGGACTGGAGATCGCGATCGTGGGTCCGCCCAACGCCGGCAAGTCGAGCCTCCTGAATGCCTTGGCTCAACGGGACGTCGCCATCGTCGC
>JANQPZ010000165.1 GCA_028285215.1 Rhodovibrionaceae bacterium
GAGTAGGATCCACGTCTCAGGTAGAAGCCAACGCTTCTACCTGAGACGATCGCGCTCTAAGCCGTCAGGCCCTTCTCGAAAGGCAGCTGGCGCACCCGCCGCCCGGTCGCCCGATAGACGGCGTTGGCGACGGCCGGGCCGATCGGCGGCGTGCCCGGTTCGCCGACGCCGGTCGGCGAGGCCGGGCTGTCGACGATGACCACCTCGATCTCCGGCATCTGGGAGATGCGCAGGGGCCGGTAGCCGTCGTAGTTGCCCTGGTCGACCTCGCCGGCCGTCAGCGTCAGCTCCTCCTGCAGGATCGAGCCGAGGCCGAAACCGATGCCGCCCTCCATCTGCGCCCGGATGGTGTCGGGATTGATCGGCACGCCGCAGTCGACCGCACAGACCACCTTATGCACCCGCACCTGGCCGTCCTCGACCGAGACCTCGGCGATCTGGGCGACGTAGCTGGCGAAGCTCTCGTGCAGGGCGACGCCCAGGAAGCGACCCTCCGGCAGGTCGTTCCCCCAGCCGGCCGCCTCCGCCGCCAGACGCAGCACCTCGGCATGGCGCGGGTGATCGCCCAGAAGATCGAGGCGGAACTGCACCGGGTCCGCGCCGGCAGCCTCGATCACCTCGTCCATGAAGACCTCGGTGGCGTAGGCGGTGTGGGTCGAGCCCACGGCCCGCCACCAGAGCACCGGCACCCTGACGTCGGTCGTGGTCAGCCCGACCCGCAGGTTGGGAACGGCATAGGGCAGCGTGGAAGAGCCCTCGACCGAGGTGTTGTCGATCCCGTTCTGGATCAGCCCCTCGAAGGGCGTGCCGGAGACGATGGACTGCCCGACGATATGGTTGTCCCAGGCCACCAGCCGGCCGTCCTCATCCAGACCGGCCCGCAGGCGGTGAACGTAGGCCGGGCGGTAGCGCCCGCCGCGCATGTCGTTCTCGCGGGTCCACTGCACCTTGATCGGCGCGCGCCAGCCCAGCGCCTTGGCGATGGAAACGGCCTCGACCACGACGTCGCCGTCGCCCACCGCGCGGCGCCCGAAGCCGCCGCCGGTCTTCAGGACGTGCATCCGGACCTGCTCCACGGGGATCTCGGCGATCTGCGAGGAGAGGTACTGGTAGAAGTCCGGGATCTGATGACCGCCCCAGACCTCCAGGGTGCCGTCTTCGTTCATCCGCGCCACGGCATTCATCGGCTCCAGCGCGGCATGGGCCAGGTAGGGAAACTCGTAGCTGGCCTCGACCACCTGCGCGGCCTCGGCCAGGGCGGCGTCGAAATCGCCGTCGTCCCGCGCCAGAGCGGTCGGCGCCTGGGTGGCCAGGGCGCGATACTCCGACAGGATCTCCTCAGAACCGCGCGTCTCGGCCTCGGACTCGTCCCACTCGGCCTCGACCGACCAGGTGGCATTGATCGCCGACCAGGTGTCCTCCGCCACCACGGCGATCCCGCGCGGCACGGCCACCACCTCGACCACGCCGGGCATGGCCTTCGCCGCCTCGCCGTCGAAGCGGACCAGCGTCGCGCCGAACTTCGGCGGGTGGATCATCGCCGCGGTCAGCATGCCCGGCAGCTGAACGTCCAGGGTGAAGTCCTGCGTGCCGTCGGTCTTGCCGAAGCGGTCGTAGCGCAGCACCTCCGGGTTGCCGATCTGCGTCCACTCGGCCGGCGTCTTGAGCGTCACCTCGCCCGGGATCGGCTGCGCGGCCGCCGCGGCCGCCATCTCGCCGAAGCCGGCCTCCCGCCCGCTGGCCGCATGGCGCAGCACCCCGGCCGCCGCCTCGATCTCCCCGGCCGGCACGCCCCAGGCCTCGCCCGCAGCGGCCTTCAGCATGGCCTTGGCGGTGGCGCCGGCCTGGCGGTAGCGGTCCCAGGAGGTCGCCATGGAAGTGGACCCGCCGGTGCCCTGCGCCGTGCCGCCCCACATGATGTTGCCGTAGGTGGCCAGGTTGCCGCTGGCGCCCAGGACCTCGACGTCGTTCCAGTCGCAGTCCAGCTCCTCGACCACCAGGGTCGCGAGGCCGTGGTAGGAGCCCTGGCCCATCTCGAACTGCGAGGAGAGAACGGTCACCCGACCGTCCTCGCCGATCTCGAGGTAGCTCTGGAAGGGGCTCGCCGGGGCGGCCGTGCCTTCGGCGGCCAGCGGCAGAACGCGGAAGCCGACCGCGATGCCGGTGCCGGTCGCAGCCGCGCCGACCAGGAAGCGGCGACGCGACAGCGGCGCGTTCGCCAGTTTCTTGGGGAGTGTCATCGCTTGAGCGCGCATGGTCTAGGCCTCCAGCCGGCGGGACGCTTCGTGGATCGCCGCGCGGATGCGGTGATAGGTGGCGCAGCGGCAGAGGTTGCCGTCCAGCGCGCCGTCGATGTCGTCATCGCTGGGGCTGGGCGTCTCCGACAGCAGGGCGACGGCCGCCATGATCTGGCCCGACTGGCAGTAGCCGCACTGCGGCACGTCGAGATCGGCCCAGACCTGCTGCACCGTGGCCGCGAGGTCGCCGGACAGACCCTCGATCGTGGTGATCTGGGCCCCCTCGACGTCGCCGACGAAGGTCTGGCAGGAGCGCACCGGAAAACCGTCCAGATGTACGGTGCAGGCACCGCACTGGGCGAGACCGCAGCCGAACTTGGTACCGGTCAAGCCCGCCTTTTCGCGGAGCGCCCAGAGCAGCGGCATGTTGGGGTCGGCATCGAGACTCGTCTCTTCGCCGTTCAAGGTGAAGGTGACCATCGACTCTCTCCTGGCTAGAGCAGGATGGCCCCGGGGCGGACTCGCATTGGCAATCCCCCCAAGACGCGACTCCCGCTCGCTCCGTTGGTTGGAGCGCGATTGACGTCGTCGCTCGAAGCCGCTCCGCTTCCAGCGACGACGATTACGCTCTCGGACGCGCTTATGCGCGTTCAACCGCTGATGTGGCGTTGCCGCGGTCGATGACTAGGCCTTCCTTTGCGAATGAATTATTCGATATGATTCAGGAATGGATCGAGATCTTCTTATACATTTGCCGACCGTTCTGACCGTCGCGCGCCGCGGCGGCTTCGCGGCCGCGGCGGCCGAACTCGGCATCAGCCCCTCGGCCGTCAGCCATGCCGTGAAGTCCGTGGAACAGCGCCTTGGCGTACAGCTCTTCGCGCGCACGACCCGCAACGTCGCCCTGACCGAAGCGGGCCGCCGCTTCGTGGACACCACGGCCCCGGCCCTGAAAAGCCTGTCCGACGGCTTCGAGCTGCTGCGCGCCGACCAGGGCCGCATCGGCGGACTGCTGCGCCTCAACGTGCCGCGCGTTGCCCTGCCGCTCTGCATCACCCCGGTGCTGCCGGAAATGGCGAAGCGCTACCCGGACCTGCGGGTGGAGGTCTACAGCGACGACGGCTTCGCCAACATCGTCACCGAAGGCTTCGATGCCGGCATCCGGCTGGGCGACATGATCGCCCAGGACATGGTCGCCCTGCGCCTGACGCCGCCGATCCGCATCGCCATCGTGGCAACGCCGGCCTACCTGGCCGAACGCGGAACGCCGGACAGCATCGCCGATCTCCAGACCCACAACTGCGTGACCTATCGCCTGCTGTCGGGCGGCGGCGTCTACCGCTGGGACCTGGAAGACAAGGGCGCGGAGCTGGCGATCGAGACGCCCGGCACGCTGCTGATCAACGACCCGCTCTACGCCCGCGACCTGGCGCTGGCCGGGCTCGGTCTCGTCTACATCTTCGAGCCTCTGGTCGCCGAGGATCTGGCCGCCGGCCGGCTGGTCCGGGTCCTGGCCGAGAACTGCATCGAGGAGAGCGGTCTGTTCCTCTACTTTCCCCAGCGCGCCGGCCAGACGCCCAAGCTGCGCGCCTTCATCGAAACGGCGCGGGCGGTGCTGCCCGGCATCTGACGGCGCAGTCCCGAACGCTCAAAGTCCCGCATCTCGCCGCTTCTTCCCGGCTGCGTAAAGCAGCCCGTAGAGGCTGACGGCGACGGCGCCGAGCGCGACCAGGTGATAGGCCTCAACCGCCTCACCGAGGAAGAGGACGGCCAGAACCATGGTCAGCGCCGGCCAGGGCACCGTGATCGAGCTGGCCATCGAGACGTCGATGAAGCGCACGGCGTGGAACCAGAACAGCAGTTCCAGGTAGTAGACCAGGCCCATGATCAGGGCGAAGACCTGGAAGTCCGGCCGCCGGGCATCGGCCAGGAGACCTTCGGTACCGCCGACGAGCGTCAGGGCCGCGCCGAGCACGACCGTCGACACCAGCACCCGGAAGAAGGTCACCTGGGCCGGCGTGATCGGCGTCCGGTCGAGGACCTCCTTGATCACCACATGGGCGACGCTCCAGAGAAAGGGCACGGCAAGCGCGAAGAGAAACCAGAGGGAAAAGCCCTCCACGCGCCAGGTCCCCCCGGTGGCCAGGTAGCAGAGCGCGGCCAGCAAGAGCAGGGTGAACAACAGCTCGAGCAGGCTCTTGCGCCTTTTGAGAAACAGCGTCTCCCACAGGATCGCGAACAGCGGATAGGCCTGAATGGCGATGGCGGCGCTGACGGTACCC
>JANQPZ010000181.1 GCA_028285215.1 Rhodovibrionaceae bacterium
ACCCTCACCGATCTGACCTGTCCGCTCGAGCCGCCGGCGCCCTTCGGGCCGGCGACGGCGGCTGCGGCTCTGACCCTGTTCGACGCCGAAACGCGGATCTGGCTGGACGAAGCCGCGGGCAGCGACGACGTCGCCGCCTTCCTGCGGTTCCACTGCGGCTGCCCGCTGACGGAGCGCCCGGAGGAAGCCGACTTCGCCGTCTGCCTGCGGTGGCCGGAGGACTTCGGCCTCTTCGCCCAGGGCGAGCCGGAGTATCCCGACCGCTCCACCACCCTGCTCCTCCAGCTCGACAGCCTGAGCGGCGACGGCCCCTTTCTGCTGCGCGGTCCCGGCATCGCCGAGACGGCGCGGCTGGGCCTCTCCCCCTGCCCCGCCGACTTCGCGGAGCGCTGGGCGGCCAACAGAGCCGGCTTCCCGCTGGGCATCGATCTGATCCTGACGGCGAATCGGAGCTTCTGCGGCCTGCCGCGCTCCCTCACGCTGACGGAGGCCTGAGCCATGTACGTTGCGGTCAAGGGTGGCGAGAAGGCCATCGACAACGCCCACGCCTGGCTCAAGGCCCTGCGCCGCGGCGACCCCTCGGTGCCGGACCTCGGCCTGGAGCAGATCGGCCAGCAGCTCGCGCTGGCGGTCGACCGGGTGATGACGGAGGGCTCCCTCTACGACCGCGATCTGGCGGCCCTGGCGATCAAGCAGGCGCGCGGCGACCTGATCGAAGCGATCTTCCTGCTGCGCGCCTATCGCACCACCCTGCCCCGCTTCGGCGTTTCGGAACCGCTGGACACCGCGCGGATGAGTCTGAAGCGCCGGATCTCCGCCACCTTCAAGGATCTGCCCGGCGGACAGCTTCTGGGCCCGACCTTCGACTACACGCATCGTCTGCTCGACTTCACGCTGGCCGCCGAGGGCGAGATGCCGGCGCCGGCGCCGGAATCCGAGCCGCAGGACGAGGGCCCGGTCCCGCGCGTCGCCGACCTGCTGGGCGACCAGGGGCTGATCGAGCGCAGCGCAGCAGACAGTGGAGAGGCCGCCGCGGAGGCCCCCGTCAGCGACATCACCCGCGACTCGCTCCGCCTGCCGGCCGAGCGCGATCTGCGCCTGCAGATGCTGGCCCGGGGGGACGAGGGCTTTCTGTTGGCGCTGGCCTATTCGACCCAGCGCGGCTACGGCAACAACCACCCCTTCGCCGGCGAGATCCGCTGCGGTCAGGTGGCCGTCGCCTTCACGCCGGAGGAACTGGGCTTCGAGATCGAGATCGGCGAGATCGAGGTGACGGAGTGCCAGATGGTCAATCAGTTTGCCGGCAGCGATGAGGCGCCGCCGCAGTTCACCCGCGGCTACGGGCTGAGCTTCGGCCAGTCTGAGCGCAAGGCCATGTCGATGGCCCTGGTCGACCGGGCCCTGCGTGCGGCGGAGTTGGGCGAAGAGTCTTCCGCGCCGGCCAACGACGCGGAGTTCGTGCTCTATCACTGCGACAACGTCCAGGCGACGGGCTTCACCGAGCACCTGAAGCTGCCGCACTACGTCGACTTCCAGTCGGAGCTGACCCTGCTGCGGCGCCTGCGGGCCGAGTTCTTCGCCAAGCGGACGCAAGCCGAAGAGAAGGAGGCAGCCGAATGACGGCCGCAAGCCGGCTGAGCGAGCAGGGCTACACCTACGCCTACCTCGACGAACAGACCAAGCGGATGATCCGGCGCGCCCTTCTGAAGGCCGTCGCGATTCCGGGATATCAGGTGCCCTTCGGCAGCCGGGAGATGCCCATGCCCTACGGCTGGGGAACGGGCGGCGTGCAGGTGACGGCCGCGATCATCGGGCCGAGCGACGTCCTGAAAGTGATCGATCAGGGTGCCGACGACACCACCAACGCCGTGTCGATCCGCAAATTCTTCGCGGCCACCGCCGAGGTCGCGACCACCACGGCGACGGAGCGGGCCAGCATCGTCCAGACCCGTCACCGCGTCCCGGAGACGCCGCTGCAGGAGGGGCAGATCCTGGTGCTGCAGGTGCCGATCCCGGAGCCGCTGCGCTGGCTGGAGGCGCGCGAAAGCGAAACCCGCAAGATGCATGCGCTGGAGGAGTACGGCGTCATGCACGTCAGCCTCTACGAAGACCTGGCGCGCTTCGGACGGATCGCCAAAACCTACGACTATCCGGTGCTGGTGGAGGGCCGCTACCTGATGCGCCCCTCCCCCATCCCGAAGTTCGACAATCCCAAGCTTGACAAGTCGCCGGCCCTGATGCTGTTCGGCGCCGGACGGGAACGGCGGATCTACGCCCTGCCGCCCTATACGAGAGTCGAGAGCCTGGCCTTCGAGGACCACCCCTTCGAGGTCGAGACCTGGGAGCAGTGCTGCGCGCTCTGCGGCGCCACCGACAGCTTCCTGGACGAGGTGATCATGGACGACCGCGGCGGCCGGATGTTCACCTGTTCCGACACCGACTACTGCAACCAGCGCCAGGCCGCCCAGGGCAAACCGAATCCCGATACGCTGGGGGGCAAGGCATGACGGCTGCGAACCCACTCCTGCAGGTGCAGGGCCTGACCAAGCGCTACGGAGATCGCATCGGCTGCGCCGGGGTGAGCTTCGATCTCTATCCCGGCGAGGTCATCGGCGTGGTCGGCGAGTCCGGCTCGGGCAAGACGACGCTGCTCAACTGCCTCTCCGCCCAGCTGGAGCCGAGCGAAGGCTCCGTGATCTACGACAGCCGCAGCAAGGGCCCGCTCGAGCTCTACAGCCTGAGCGAGGCCGAGCGGCGCCTGCTGCTGCGCAGCGAATGGGGGCTGGTGCGCCAGAACCCGCGCGACGGGCTGCGCATGGGCGTGTCGGCCGGGGCCAACGTCGGCGAGCGCATGATGGCGGTCGGCGCCCGCCACTACGGCGAAATCCGCGGCCGTGCCGGCCACTGGCTGCAGCAGCTCGAGATCGACGCGGAGCGGATCGACGACCGGCCGGCCACCTTCTCCGGCGGCATGCAGCAGCGCCTGCAGATCGCCCGCAACCTGGTCACCGAACCGCGGCTGGTCTTCATGGACGAGCCGACCGGCGGCCTGGACGTCTCGGTCCAGGCCCGGCTGCTCGACCTGCTGCGCGGGCTGGTGCGCGACCTGGGACTCGCCTGCATCCTGGTGACCCACGATCTCGGCGTGGTACGGCTGCTGTCGCACCGCCTGCTGGTGATGCAGAAGGGCCGCGTGGTCGAACAGGGCCTGACCGACCAGGTGCTGGACGACCCGCAGCACCCCTACAGCCAAATGCTCGTCTCCTCGATCCTGCCGGTCTGACCCATGGACGTCCTGCTGAGAATCCAAGGCCTCGCCAAGAGCTTCACCCTGCACACCCAGGGCGGCGTGCGGATCCAAGCCTTGGCGCATCTCGATCTGGAGGTCTCGGCCGGAGACTGCCTGGCCCTGGTCGGCAGTTCGGGCGCCGGTAAGTCCTCCCTGCTGCGCTGCCTGACCGGCAACTACCTGCCCGACGGCGGCTCCATCCGGGTCCGCCACGATGACGACTGGATCGAACTGGTCGGCGCCAAACCTCAGACAGTCTTGGAACTACGGCGCCGAACCATCGGATATGTCAGTCAATTCCTGCGCGTGATCCCGCGCATCCCCACCCTGGACCTGGTGATCGAACCGGCCGTCGCCGGCGGCGCCGGACGCCCCGAGGCGGAGGCGCGCGCCCGCCGGCTGCTGCAGCATCTGAACCTGCCCGAACGGCTCTGGTCGCTGGCGCCGGCGACCTTCTCGGGCGGCGAGCAGCAGCGGGTCAACATCGCCCGCGCCTTCGCACATCCCTATCCGCTGCTGCTGCTGGACGAGCCCACCGCCTCCCTCGACGCGGAGAATCGCAAAGCGGTCATAGACTTGATAGAGGATGCACGCCGCAAGGGCGCCGCAATCGTCGGCATCTTTCACGATGCCGAAACCCGCAGCGCCGTCGCCACCCGGGAAATCTCGCTCGTCGAAGGAAGGGCCGCCGCATGAAGCACGAGGTGAACCTGAGCAACGCCCGACTGGTCCTGCCGGACCGGGTGGTCGAGGGCTCCGTCTCGCTGCGCGACGGCCGGATCGCCTCCATCGACGAAGGCCACGTGGCGCGCGCGCCGGCGATGGATCTGGAGGGCGACTGGCTGCTGCCCGGCCTGGTGGAGCTGCACACCGACAACCTCGAGGGCCACGTCAAGCCGCGCCCCAAGGTCGTCTGGCCGATGCTGCCGGCCCTGCTCGCCCACGACGCCGAGCTGACCGCCGCCGGCATCACCACCGTCTTCGATTCCCTGCGCCTGGGGGACGAGGCGGACGACGACCGCTGCTACACCACGCTGAAGGAGAGCGTCGAGGAGATCCACGGCGCCGAAGCGGCCCGGCTGCTGCGCAGCGACCATCGCATCCATATCCGCCTGGAGATCTGCAAGGCCGGCGTGGTCGAGGACTTCGCCGACTTCAAGGACGAGTCCCTGCTCTCCATGTGCTCCCTGATGGACCACACGCCCGGCCAGCGGCAGTTCGCCAATATCGAAGCCTACCGCACCTACTACATGGGCAAGATGGGCTTCGGCGAAGCGGAGATGGAGGCCTACATCGACTCGCGCCTGGCCGAGCACGACCGCTGGGCGGGCCCCAATCGCGCCGCGCTGGCGGAGATGCTCCGCGACACCGACATCGCTCTGGCCAGCCACGACGACGCCACCGCGGACCACGTGGCCGAGGCCGCCGCGCTGGGCCTGACCATCAGCGAGTTCCCCACCACCCTGGAAGCCGGCCGGGCCTGCCGCGCGCACA
>JANQPZ010000187.1 GCA_028285215.1 Rhodovibrionaceae bacterium
TGGACAGCTCGACGACGTCGTCATCGATCACGCCGAGCGTTCCGACGCCCGCGGCCGCCAGATACATCAGAAGCGGCGCACCCAGCCCTCCGGCGCCGACAACCAGCACGCGCGCCGCGCAAAGCCTCGCCTGCCCCTCCTCGCCGATCTCGGGCAGAACCAAATGGCGCGCGTAGCGCTCGATTTCGCTATCGCTGAACTCCATGAATTGGAAGGTAGCTTCGATTTGGCTGCATTTCACCTCCCGCGCCGGCGGGACTTGCGAACAAGCCTTGGCCTGGTGGGCGCGGGCAGCCATCTCCAAAGGCCTCAGCCTCGGTGCGCTCCGCCTTTGAGTTCTCAGAGCGACGGTCTGGCGCGTCTTCCTGGACGCGAACCCCGAGCCGCTGGCCATGGGCGGCTTAGGCTTCCCGGCCTTGGCGGTGAATCTTCTAGCGGCACCGTTGCTTTTGCGCTGTCGCGACGGCGACGCGAACGTAAGCTTGGCCTGTTTGTGCAGCCGAAACGACGTCAGCGGCACCCAGTGGCCCGACCTGATCGTTGCCGCTCTTCTCGCCGGCCTGTTCCTGCAGTCCGCAGGACGCATTCCGAGGCAGGTGAACGAGGCGTTGCGCAGCCTCCGGCCCTTGCCGCAACCCGGTGAATAACAAGGCTTTTCGGGGCCTTGGCCCGTCGGCCCGCAGCCGGGGAAAATCCTTACCGATTCGGACGTTTGTGCTATAGTGTCCGCCCGTTTGCGAAAGGACCGCGGCTTTTCGAGTCGCAGGCCGCCGGACGGGGCGGGGCGGCAAGTCCCGGAAGGGCCCGCCGCGGGTCCGGCCGGTCGCCGATTTCTCCCCGCCCTTCAATCACCTACTTGCCTTTTTAAGGTTTCGCGCGAGCCATGAAGCTGACCATCGAACGTGCGGCCCTGCAGCGGTCGCTCGCCCACGTCCAGAGCGTCGTCGAGCGGCGCAACACCATCCCCATTCTCTCCAACGTGTTGCTGGACGCCGGCCAAGGCCGACTGAGCCTGACGGCCACGGACATGGACTTGACGATCGTCGAGGAGGTTCCCTGTTCCGTCGGCGAGGCCGGCGCGACGACGGCGCCCGCCCACACGCTTTACGACATTATCCGCAAGCTGCCCGAGGGTGCCGAGGTGGAACTGACCACTGCAGGCGAAACCGGCCAGATGGCCCTGCGCTCCGGCCGCTCTCACTTCACGCTCGCGACCCTGCCGCGCGAGGACTTTCCGACCAGCGGGCCGTCGGATCTGCCGCGCGCCTTCGAGCTCCAGGCCGAGGAGCTGAAGACCCTGATCGAACGCTCGCGCTTCGCCATTTCCACCGAGGAGACGCGCTACTACCTGAACGGCATCTATCTGCATGCCGCCCAGGCCGACGCCGTCGAGGTTCTGCGGGCCGTCGCGACCGACGGCCATCGCCTGGCGCGGGTCGAGATGCCGCTGCCGAGCGGCGCCGAAGGCATGCCGGGCGTGATCGTGCCGCGCAAGACGGTCGGCGAGGTCTATAAGTTGATCGAGGAGACGGACGAGCCGGTCCGCGTTTCCCTCTCCGAAACGAAGATCCGCTTCGCCTTCAACGACACGGTGCTGACGAGCAAGCTGATCGACGGCACCTTTCCCGACTATGAGCGCGTGATCCCCTCCAACACCGACAAGACCATGGAGGTGGACTGCCGCAGCTTCAGCCAGGCGGTCGACCGCGTCTCGACCATCTCGACGGAAAAGAGCCGCGCCGTGAAGCTGGCTTTGGCCGACGGCACCGTGACCCTTTCGGCAACCAGCCCGGAAAACGGCAGCGCCGAGGAAGACGTGGCCGTTTCCTACGGCGGCCCGCCCCTCGAAATCGGCTTCAATTCGCGCTATCTCCTGGATATCGCCGGGCAGATCGAAGGCGACGGCGCCGTTTTCCAGCTCTCCGACGCTGCCTCTCCGACGATCGTGCGCGACGCCGCCGATGGCACCGCACTGTATGTTTTGATGCCGATGAGGGTGTGAGCCCGCGAGCGGCGCCGATGCCGGCGCTCCCCGTGCGCCCTTCCAGGCGAGAGGACGTGATCGCGACTTCCCAAGCCCAAACTGCAGCCGGCTCCGGCCGCGCCCTCTGGCTGTCGCGTCTGAGCCTCAGCGGCTTTCGCAACTTTCGCGAGGTGGACCTGGCGCTCGACTCGCGCCCCTTGCTGCTGAGCGGACCGAATGGAGCGGGCAAGACCAATCTGCTGGAAGCCGTCTCCCTCTTGAGTCCGGGCCGCGGCCTGCGCGGAGCGCGGCTGGCGGATCTGGACCGACGGGGCGGCAGCAACGCCGGCCCGGGTTCAGGCGCGGTGGGATGGGGCGTCGCCGCAACGATCGAGACACCGGACGGCCCCCGCGAGATCGGCACCGGCCGCGACCCGAAGGCCGCCCTGACGGCGCAGACGGAAGGTCCCCGCATAGAGGGGGGACGGGAAAGAAGGGCGGTGAAGCTGGACGGCGCCTTTGCCAGCAGCCAGCAGGCACTCGCCGAGGTCGTTCGCTGCGTCTGGCTTACGCCCCAGATGGACCGTCTGTTCGACGACGGCCCGAGCGCCCGTCGGCGCTTCTTGGACCGCCTGGTTTGCGGCTTTGAACCAGCCCATTCCGGGCGCACCGCCGCCTACGAGACTGCGTTGCGGGAACGTTCGCGACTGCTCAGGGACGGTGTGCGGGATCCCGCCTGGCTCGGCGCGCTTGAGGCGACCATGGCGGAAAAGGCCGTTGCCATCGCCGCAGCCCGCCGCGAGACCGTCGCCCGACTGGCCGGCGCTCTGGCCGAAGCCGACGGCCCCTTCCCGCGCGCTGAGTTGGGCCTCGCCGGCGACGCCGAAGCCTGGCTTGACGACTCGGCAGCCGTGGAGGTGGAGGAGCGCCTGGCTGCGCGCCTCGCCGCCGACCGCGCGCAGGACGCAGAGAGCGGTGGCGCCCGCGTCGGCGCGCACCGCACCGATCTAACGGTCGCGCACGGCCGCACCGGCATGCCTGCCGCCCTGTGCTCCAGCGGTGAGCAAAAGGCGCTGCTGATCGCGATGGTGCTGGCCCATGCCCGGCTGGTGCAACTCTCCGCCGGCTACGGACCGCTCCTGCTGCTGGACGAGGCGCTTGCGCACCTGGATGCCGCCCACTGCGCGGCCTTGTTCGAGCGGCTTCTGGACCTGGGTCTGCAGGTTTGGATCACCGGTGCCGAGCCGGCACCCTTCGAGGGGCTGCTGCCCCATGCGCAGCGCCTCACGCTGCGCGACGGCCTGGTGCTGCTCGACCGAGCTGCGCCCAGGTAGGTGAGCGCAACTCGGTCCGTTCCGAGGGCCTGGAACATCTTATCCACGCCGGGACGAATGCGGATAAGATGCCCTGGGCCGGATGTATGTGTTCGTTCCGTTACCCTAAGGACTCGAGAGTATGGCTGACGAGACCCCAACACCGCAGCGAATCGAAGAGGATCCCGCTGCCTACGGTGCCGAATCGATCAAGGTCCTGCGCGGCCTGGAGGCCGTGCGCAAGCGACCCGGCATGTACATCGGGGACACCGACGACGGGACCGGCCTGCACCATATGGTCTACGAGGCGGTCGACAACGCCATCGACGAGGCGCTCGCCGGCCACTGCGACCTCGTCGAGGTGCAGCTGAACGGCGATGGCAGCGTCATGGTGCGCGACAACGGCCGCGGCATTCCGACCGAGATCCATAAGGAGGAAGGGGTTTCCGCCGCCGAAGTCATCATGACCCGCCTGCATGCCGGCGGGAAGTTCGACCAGAACTCCTACAAGGTGTCCGGCGGTCTGCACGGCGTCGGCGTCTCGGTGGTCAATGCGCTCAGCGAGTGGCTCGAGCTGCGGATCTGGCGCGACGGCAGCGAGCACCTGATCCGCTTTCGCCATGGCGAAGCGGAAGCGCCGCTGGAGGCCTTGGGCCCGGCACCGGACAGGTCCGGCACCGAGGTCACCTTCCTGCCGAGCACCGAAACCTTCACCATGGTCGAGTTCGATCAGGCCACGCTGGAGCACCGCCTGCGCGAGCTGGCCTTCCTGAACTCCGGCGTGCATATCCGCCTGACCGATGCGCGCCATCCCGAGCCCAAGGTCGTGGATCTGCACTACGAAGGCGGCGTCGAGGCCTTCGTGCGTTACCTGGACCGCGCCAAGACTCCCCTCATCGATCCGCCGGTGGTCATCGCGGCGGAGCGCGACGGCATCATGGTCGAGGCCGCGCTTCAGTGGACCGACGCCTTCCACGAGGCGACGCTCTGCTTCACCAACAACATTCCTCAGCGCGACGGCGGGACTCACCTGGCCGGCTTCCGCGCCGCCCTGACACGCCAGGTCAACGCCTACGCGACCGGGACCGGTCTCGCGAAGAAGGAGAAGGTCTCCCTGGCCGGCGAGGACTGCCGCGAGGGTCTGACCTGCGTCCTGTCCGTCAAGGTGCCCGACCCGAAATTCTCCAGCCAGACCAAGGACAAGCTGGTTTCCAGCGAAGTTCGTCCCGTTGTCGAAACGATCGTGAACGAGAAGCTGGAGCAGTACTTCGAGGAGCATCCCGCCGAAGCCCGGCGCATCGTCTCCAAGGTGGTCGAGGCCGCCGCCGCCCGTGAGGCCGCACGCAAGGCCCGCGAACTGACCCGCCGCAAGTCCGCGCTCGACGTCGCCTCCCTGCCCGGCAAGCTGGCCGACTGTCAGGAGCGGGATCCGGCGCTCTCCGAACTCTTCATCGTCGAGGGCGACTCGGCCGGCGGCTCGGCCAAGCAGGGCCGCGACCGGCGCTTCCAAGCCATCCTGCCGCTGCGCGGCAAGATCCTGAACGTGGAACGCGCCCGCTTCGACAAGATGCTGTCGAGCCAGGAAATCGGCACGCTGATCACGGCCTTGGGGACCGGTATCGGCCCGGACGAATTCGATCTCGGCAAGCTGCGCTACCACAAGATCGTCATCATGACCGACGCCGACGTCGACGGCAGCCACATCCGCACGCTGCTGCTGACCTTCTTCTTCCGCCAGATGCGCCCGCTGATCGAAGCTGGGAACCTCTACATCGCCCAGCCACCGCTCTACAAGGTCAAGCGCAAGTCTTCCGAGCAGTACAAGAAGGACGACAACGAGATGGAGCGCTTCCTGATCGAGCAGGGCGCCGAGGGGGCGCTCCTGACCCTCTATGACGGCACCCAGATCGCCGGCAGCGACCTGCAGAACCTGGTGCGCCAGGCCGTCGACGCCCGCCATCTCATGGCCCCCCTGGCACGAAAGGCCGGCGCCCTGGAGATGGTCGAACAAGCCGCGATCGCCGGCGCCCTCAACGCGCAGATCCTCGCGGAATCGGAGCAGGCGGCGGAGGTGGCTGCCTATCTCGCGCGCCGGCTCAATGCCCTGCACGCGGATCAGGAGTGGGAGCCGGACTGGACCCCCGGCGTCGGCGCGGACGGCGGCCTGGTCTTCTCGCGCATGCTGCGGGGCGTGACGCAGCACCGCCAGATCGATGCCACCATGCTGAGGTCGGCAGAGGCCCGACGGCTCGACGCCGTGGCGCCCCAGCTGCAGGAAACCTATGCGAAGGCGGGAACGCTGGCGGGGGCCGACGGAGAGGAGGTCGCGGTGCATGGGCCCAGCGACCTGGCCGACGCGGTGCTGCGTTGGGGTCGCAAGGGCGTCTCCGTCGCCCGCTACAAGGGCCTGGGCGAAATGAACCCGGACCAGCTCTGGCAAACGACCCTCGACCCCGAAGCACGCACGCTGCTGAAGGTGCGGGTCGCTCAGGCAGAGGCCGCGGACGGTCTGTTCGACACCCTGATGGGGGACGTGGTGGAACCGCGCCGGGAGTTCATCCAGGACAACGCCCTGGAGGTCTCCAACCTGGACGTCTAGCGCGTCATGACCCCTCGGCCACGATAGCGGGCTGTCTCGCCGAATCCCGCCCTCGGTCGAGAGGCCGAACCGCCGGGATCCGGACCGGGTTCCACTCCCAGAGCAGGACGACAGAGCATGACCCTGGAGCTTCAGATCCTTGCCCTGGCCGGCCTGCTTTGGACCCTGCAGCTGCTCGGCCTGTCGATCGCCGGCAATCTGCAACTGAGCACGCGCTGGCTTTTGGGACCCCGGGACGAGCCGCAGCCTCTCAAGGGTCTGGCCGGACGGCTGCAGCGCGCCCAGAGCAACATGACCGAAAGCCTGCTGCTCTTCGCCGTTGCGGTGGTCGTCCTGGAGTTCGGCGGCAAGTCCGGCGAGCCGCTGACCGAAGGCGGTGCCGTGACCTACCTGATCGCCCGGCTGGCCTATGTGCCCGCCTATGCGTTCGGGCTCACGCCCTGGCGCTCGATAATCTGGTTCGTCGGCTTCGGCGCGACCCTCGCGATGCTGCTCTTCGCGCTGCTCGGCTGAGGAAGCGGATCCCGAACTCAGATCTGCCGGCCGAGGCTGCGAAGAATGTCCTCGATGGCCGCCCAGCTGCCGCGCACTTCGGCGTCGTTGTCGGCGCTGCTGTCTTCCAGCGTGTAGGCACGCAAGCTTTTATGGAAGGCGCGGAGGTGGCGTTCGATGGCGACGCGGTTGCGGCGCAGTTCGTCTTCCTGGAACAGCAAACGCACGATCAGATCGACCGTCATGTGCGGATCCTTGATCGAACCGACGATGCCAAAGGAGGCACTCACCAGTGCGAAACGCTGCGTCGCCGACTGCTGGAGTTCGTAGAGGCTCTCCAGGTCGAGGTTCTGCTGGTTCTGCTCCTTTTCACGCATCAGCGTCGCCAGGTAGTCCGGATCGGCGGTGCCGTTGGCCTGCTTCACTCGCTCGTTGTAGTCGAACTCCAGGCTCATCAGTTCGGTTTCGGCCTGCTTGACGGCATCGTAAGCGACATCGAGCTCCGCCTTGGCTTCTTCGATGAGATGATGGCGGCGCACTAGAGCAGCCCCACCTGCGCGAACTTGGATTCGATGATGTCCGCATCGAAGGGCTTCATGATGTACTCGTTGGCGCCGGCCTCGATCCCCTGCGTGATGTGCGACAGGTCGTTCTCGGTGGTGCAGAAGACGACGGTCGGGGCCTCGCCGCCCGGCAGCGCCCGCATGGCCACCAGGAAGTCGAGGCCGTTCATCACCGGCATGTTCCAGTCCAGCAAGACAGCGTCGGGAAACTGGGCTTTGCAGTAGTCGAGCGCCTGCTGGCCGTCAGCAGCTTCTTCGACCAGGAAGTCGAAGCCCTCCAGGATCCGGCGCGCAACCATCCGCACCACTTTGGAGTCGTCGACGACAAGGCAGGTCTTCATGGTGTCCTCCGTTCCAGCGCTAAGTACTGTCCGCGATATCGGTTAATAGTCTCATAGCGGGTTGCAGAACCCCGCCGCGGCGACCGCCCGCCCCGGCCAGAGGCAATCGCTGTTTTCATCTTGGGAGCGTGCTGCCTTTGCGGCAGAGTTCTGACATGACCGACGCCAAACCGAGCGACGCCGATCAATCGGCGGGTCGGCTCTTTACCGATATCGTTCTCGAGGTCTTCCGCCTGGGCGGTCTCCTGGCCAGCGAAGGCGACCGCCTCACGGCGGACCTCGGACTGACCAGCGCCAGGTGGAAGGTTCTCGGGGCGATCGCGCTGGAAGGGCGACCCCTAACGGTCGCCCAGATAGCGCGGCGCATGGGGTTGACGCGCCAGTCGGTGCAGCGCCTGGTCAACGAGCTGGGACGCGACGGCTTCGTCGAGCTGCAGGTCAATCCGGACCATCGTCGCGCGCCCCTGGTGGTGCGCTCGGCGTCCGGCGAGGCGGCCTACGCGGAGGTCATGGCCCGCTACGAAGCCTGGGCCGCGCGCCTCGCCCAGGGCCTGGACCGCGATGCCTTGAGCGAAGGCCGGGCAACCCTCACCGCAATGATCCGGCGACTCGAGGAAGAGCCCTACTAGAGCGCGATCGTCTCAGGTGGAAGCGTTTCGCTTCCACCTGAGACGTGAATCGCCCTCTAGATCTGTGACTAGCGCGGGATCGCCGCGGCAGCGCTTTTCGTTAAATCTTGTCATATTGACAGTCTATTGTCATAATGACTGAAACATGCCAGCTCCGGAGTGAGCCCATGCTTGCGCGCATTCATGCGGTCGCCGGCCTCTTGGCTGGCGCAACGATCCTGACTTTCTGGCTATCGACCGCTGTCGTTGAACTTGGCGGCAGCGCAGCGGCCGTCACCGCAGTCAAGACCGCGATTCCCTGGGGCTTGCTGCTGCTGATACCGGCCCTTGCGCTGACCGGCGCGACCGGCTTTCGCCTCGCCGGCAAACGCGAAGACGCCCTTGTGCAGGCCAAGCGCCGGCGTATGCCGATCATCGCCGGCAACGGCTTGCTCATTCTGGTGCCGGCGGCCTTTTTCCTGGCGTGGAAAGCCTCGACCGGGCGCTTCGACGAGGCCTTCTACGCGGTGCAGGGCATCGAGCTGCTTGCCGGCGCCGTCAATCTAGCCCTGATCGGCCTCAACCTGCGCGACGGTCTGCGGGCCTCGGGCCGCTTGCAAGGCGCGGCGTGACGTCACCAAGCAACGCGCACCGCTGCCCTTGCGGCCTCAGGATGCTGCCTTGACGGCTGCCACCTCGGCCTCGATCTGACGCGCCAAGCCGTCTTCCAATCCCAAACGGCCCGACAGCATCTGCAGATAGCCGCGCTCGGCCGGGCTGTCCACCTCGATGGCCAGCAGAGAGGCCGCATAGACCTCTGCGGCAACCTCGGGCCGGTCGACCCCCTGAACGAGTGCCTCCAGATCGAGCGGCTTGCCCAGCTCGTCGAACAGGAAAGCGCGGGCCTCCGCATCCAAATCGGCATCGCCGAGCCGCTCGAAGATCCGGCGCTGCTCGTCCGAGTCGATCTGCCCGTCCGCCTTGGCGGCGGAGATCATGGCGCGCAGCAGCAGCAGCGAAAGATCGTTTTGCTGCGGGTCGGGCGCCGGCAGCTGAGCGGTCGGCTGGGCCGCCGGATAGGCGCTCGGCGGCAGATAGCCGCTGTCGGCCGGCGGCGGGGTCAGAGCCGCCTCGGCGTTGGCCAGCTGCGGCCGGCCCCCAGCGTCCCGGTTGTTATAGTGCTTCCAGGCGGCATAGGCGACGCCGCCGACAACGGCCAGACCGCCCAATTGTACGGCACGCTTGCCCAGCTTCTTGCCGCCCTTGCCGGTCAGCACGTTCCCCAGGACCGTGCCCGCCAGACCGCCGGCCATGCTGCCGCCGAAGGCGCCTTTCGCGGCCGCCTTTCCCTCTTCGCCGCCCAGCAGATTGCCGAGCAGCTTGTTCGCATCGAACATCTCTCGTTCCCTTGAGTTGCCTTACCCGTGCTGGGCCAGACCGCGCTTTTCGAAGTAGCGCTGATGGTAGTCCTCGGCCGGCCAGAACGGCCCGGCCGGCGTGATCTCGGTGGCGACATCGACGCCGCGCTCGATCAGCGCCTGCTTCTTCGCCCGTGCGACCTCGGCCTGCTCGTCGGTCAGAGGAAAGAGTCCGGAGCGGTACTGGGTGCCGATGTCCGGCCCCTGGCGGTTGATCTGGGTCGCGTCGTGCATGTCGAAGAAGGCGTCCACAAGCTGCCCATAGCCGATCTTCGTCGGATCGAAGGTGACCTCCACCGCTTCCGCGTGACCGGTCTGCCCGCTGCAGACCTGCTCGTAGGTCGGGCGCTCGGTGATGCCGCCGCTGTAGCCGCTGATCGCTTCGACCACGCCGGGCATCCGGCGGAAGGCCGCCTCGATGCCCCAGAAGCACCCGGCCGCGAAGATTGCCTTTTCCATCGTCGACGCCTTTCGTGTCGCAGAAAAACTGACCCGCCTGAACTTAGGAACCCGCAGCCACTTGCTCCACCCCTGCAGCCGGACTTGAGGCACCTCAATGCGAAAGAACGCCGGTCCGATCAACCTGAGCGAAGTCTGCCGGCGGCAGCCTGCCGTGCCGGGTGCGAGGACCGCAGGAAGCGGCGAAGGAGCCAGCGGAATGTACGATGTTCCTATGCAGCCCGGCGCAGGTGCCGTGGCCGAACGGCGTTCCAACCGGACCGAAGCCGGCGAAGGCGCGAGCGCGTGGGACGGCTTTCGGCCGGGGCCCTGGCAGAGCCGGATCGACCTGCGCGACTTCATTCAGTGCAACGTCGCGCCCTACGACGGCGAGGTCGACTTCCTGGCAGGACCGACGCAGCGCACCGAAGCGCTCTGGGTCGAGGTCGCCGAGCTGCTGAAGGCGGAACGGGAGGCCGGGGTTCTTGCGGTCTCGGCCGACGTCGGCTCCTCGATCCTGGCACACGCGCCGGGTTACATCGACCGGGACCGCGAGCGGATCGTCGGTCTGCAGACGGATGCCCCGCTCAAGCGCGCGATCCTGCCCGCCGGCGGCTTGCGCCTGGTCGAGAAGGCTCTGGAGGCCTACGGCTTCGCACTGGATCCGGCGATCCGCGAGGTCTTCGAGCGGTACCGCAAGGATCACAACACAGCGGTCTTCGACGCCTACACCGACGAGATCCTGTCCTGCCGGCGCAACGGCATCATCACCGGACTGCCGGACGCCTACGGGCGCGGCCGAATCATCGGAGACTACCGGCGGGTGCCGCTCTACGGCGTCGCCCGTCTGCTGGAAGAGAAGCATCGCGAGAAGGCCGAGCTGGACCATGCCGGCGCCGGGGAGGAGATCCTGCGGCTGCGCGAGGAGCTGGCCGAGCAGATCCGCGCCTTGGAAGAGTTGGTCGAGATGGCCCGGCGGTACGGCTACGACATCTCGCGACCAGCCGCTTCGGCCCGCGAAGCCGTGCAGTGGCTCTACTTCGCCTATCTGGCGGCGGTGAAGGAGCAGAACGGC
>JANQPZ010000197.1 GCA_028285215.1 Rhodovibrionaceae bacterium
GGGCGTCGCGACCTACGTGCAGGCGGTGCTGATGGCCAAGGTCGGCTTGTCGATCGTCGCCGATCTGCAGCGCCACCTCTTTCGCCGCGTGATGGCCAACGACCTGGCCTTTTTCACCGCAACCGCACCCGGCACTCTGGTCAGTCGTTTCATCCACGACATCGGCTTGATGCGCAACGCCGTCTCGACCACGGTGGTCGGTATCGGCCGCGACGCCCTGACCGCTCTGGCGCTCGGCATCGGCATGTTCTACCAGGACTGGGTTCTGGCGTTGCTGGCCCTGGTGGTTCTGCCCCTCTGCATCTGGCCGATCTTTCGGCTGGGCCGCAGGATGCGCAAGATCAGCGGTTCGACCCAGCACGAGACCGGACAGCTCGCGACTCTGCTGGACGAGAACTTCCAAGGCATCCGCCACGTCAAGTCCTATGCGACGGAGAGCCGCGAAGTGGAACGCGTCGGACGCGGCATCGACGAGGTCTTGCGCCTCCAGCTCAAGGGCGCGCGCGTGCGTAATCTTTCAAACCCGCTGATCGAGATTCTCGGCGGTTTGGCGATCGTTGCCGTCATCGTCTACGGCGGCAGCCAGGTTATCGCGGGCACCTCGGACCCGGGTTCCTTTACCGCCTTCATCGCCGCAGCCCTGCTGGCCTACGAACCGCTGAAGCGCCTCGCCAGACTGAATGCCAACCTGCAGGAGGGCTTGGCCGCTGCAGCCCGTGTCTTCGACCTGATGGATCGGCAGCCGCAGATCGTCAGCAACCCCAGCGCGCCTGCCCTGCGGGTCGCCGAGGGCGCGGTCAGGCTGCAGAACGTCAACTTCGGCTATACGGGCAGCTCCGCCAGCGCCCTCGACGATGTGAGCCTGGAAGCGCCCGCCGGCAAGACCGTCGCGCTGGTCGGCCCCTCGGGCGCCGGCAAGACCACAGTGCTGAACTTGATCCCTCGCTTCTACGACGTCGCCTCGGGCCGGGTCACCATCGACGATCAGGACCTGCGCGACGTCGAACTCACCAGCCTGCGCCGGCAGGTGGCGTTGGTCAGCCAGGATATCATGCTGTTCGACGACGATGTTCGCGCGAACATCGCCTATGGCCAGCAAGATGCAGATCGGCAGGCCGTCGAGCGAGCAGCCCGCCATGCCGGGGCTCACGACTTCATTCAAGCGCTGCCGCAGGGCTACGACACACAGGTTGGACCACGCGGCGTCAAACTATCGGGCGGTCAGCGCCAACGCATTGCCATCGCTCGTGCGATGCTCAAGAACGCCCCGATCCTGCTGCTCGACGAGGCCACCAGCGCCCTCGACACGGAGACCGAACGCCAAGTGCAGCAGGCGCTCAAGGAGTTGATGACGGGACGCACGACGATCGTGATTGCACATCGACTCTCAACGGTGATCGACGCCGACATCATCTACGTCCTGGAGGGCGGACGCCTTGTCGAGCGCGGTACCCACGGCGAGTTGCTGGCGGCTGAAGGCGCCTATGCGAAGCTCTACCGCCTTCAGTTCGCAGAAACGGCTGCCGAGAGCCCCGGCGACGTTGCGCAGGCGGTGGCGCAATGAGTTGGCTGAAACGGCTTGGCAAGTGGGCTCCGATCCGCCGCTTGGCCGCGCGAGGGGCCAGCGTCTACCTCAAGCTGGTGCACCGCACGACTCGCTGGCAGCAGGAGATGCCGCCCGAAACCGAAGCGCTGATTCGGTCCAGAAGCCCCTTCATCGCAGCCTTCTGGCATGGCCGCATGGCCATGATGCGGGCCGCTTGGCCCAGCCGACCGCAGGACTTTCATATGCTGATCTCGGAGCATTCGGATGGCCAGTTGATCGCCCGGGGGATGGAACGGCTCGGCTTTTCGACCATCTCGGGATCCAGCCGCCGCGGCGGCCTGACCGCCCTGCGCGAGATAGGACGACGGCTCCAACACGGCGCGGCCATCGGCATCACGCCGGACGGACCGAAAGGCCCGCGCATGCGCGCCAAGGCCGGCGCCGTGGCAGCCGCACGCCGCGCCGGCGTCGCGATCTTGCCCGTCAGCGGCGCGGCCAGCAGGACCTACCTACTGGGAACGTGGGATCGCTTTTGTCTCGTGTTGCCGTTCGGCAGAGGCCTGCTGCTCTGGGGCCTTCCGATCACGGTTCCAGCAGAGGCAGACGACGCAGCCATCGAAGCGATCCGCTTGCACCTCGAAAGCGAGTTGAACCGTTTGACGGCCGAAGCCGACCGTCGTGTCGGCCGGCCGGCCGTCGAGCCGGCGGCCTCTGCGGCCAGACCCGGCGAGGCGAAAGAAGCAACCGAACCGCCGAGCGCGATCGCCGGGCGGCCCAACGCCCGCAAATCGGCCTGAGCCCCGCCATGCGTTCGCCGGCATTCTGGGACGGACCGAGTCTTCTATCCGATATCCTCATGCCGCTTGGCGATCTCTACGCGGCCGGAGGCTGGTTGCGTCAGCGCCTTGCCACGCCGAAGCGCGTCGGCGTTCCGGTGATCTGCGTCGGCAACCTGGTGGCAGGCGGTGCCGGCAAGACCCCGACAGTGCTGACTCTCCTGGCGCGGCTGCGTACCCAGGGTTGGCAGCCGGCAGCTCTGACGCGCGGCTACGGCGGCCGCCTTGCCGGACCCTTGCGCGTCGACCCTGCGGTCCACGACGCGCGCACGGTCGGCGACGAGGCCCTGTTGCTCGCCTGCAGTGCCCCGACCTGGGTGGCGCGGGACCGTGTTGCCGGGGCCGACGCCGCCGCCGCCGCGGGCGCCGACCTCATCGTCATGGACGATGGCTTTCAGAACCCTGGACTGATCAAGGACCTCTCACTGCTAGTGGTCGATGGCGCCAGTGGCTTCGGCAACGGTCGCGTGATCCCGGCCGGACCTCTGCGCGAGCCGGTCGCGCGGGGGCTGGCGCGGGCCGACGCTCTGGTGATCGTCGGCCCGGACGGCAGGGGCATTGCGCAGCACGCAGTCGGCCTGCCGATGCTCACCGCCCGTTTGCACCCACGCGGCGATACAACGCTCAAGGGTCGTCGCCTCATCGCCTTTGCCGGCATCGGCCGTCCGGCAAAGTTCTTCGATACGCTCAGCGAACTCGGGGCCGAGTTGGTCGGCACCGCCGAGTTCGCCGATCACCATCGCTACAGCACGGCGGAATTGGACGCCCTGGCCGACAAGGCCGCGCGATCGGACGCGAGTCTGATCACGACGGAGAAAGACGCGCGACGCCTTCCGCCCAGCCATGCCGGAACGATAGAGGTTCTGCCTGTCGAACTCGTCTTTGCCAGACCGACCCAACTGGATCGCCTCATCAAGGATCTTCTGAGCGATTTCATGACCGGGCGGTCAACGCCTCCCCTCGGCAGCGACCAGGCCGCAGGCGATGCATAATCCCGTCAGTGTGGCAAAGCGGTTGCGGTGGCGCCTGGAACTGCTTGGGCTGCACTGTGTCATGGCGCTTTTCGCAGCGCTTCCTCTCGACCGGGCCTCCGCACTTGGCGGCCGCCTTTTGCGTCACCTCGGGCCGAGGCTGGCGGTGAACCGCGTGGCACAGGCGAATCTCCGCCTCGTCTTGCCGGAGCTCGATCAGCGGGAGCGGAGTCGCCTGCTCGCCGCAATGTGGGAGAACCTCGGCCGCACAGCCGCCGAGTATCCGCATCTGAAGGACATCGTCAGCGGAGCCGACCGCCGGGTCGCCTTGGATCTGCATCCCAGCTTCCAGGCCCGGCTCGACGGCGGCGGCGCCATGATCGTGGCGTCGGCACACTTCGCAAACTGGGAGGTCATGCATCTGGCCGCCGGCGCCGCCGGCCTGGACGTCGTGACGGTCGTCCGCCAGCCGAACAATCCGCTGGTGCAGAGGCCGCTGGAGGCTTGGCGATCGGTCACCGGCGGTCAAAGGGTCCCGAAGGGACGCGAAGCCGGACGGGCGACGCTGAAGGCGCTGCAGTCCGGCAAGACGTTGGCGATTCTGATCGATCAAAAACTGCGCGAGGGGATTGAGGCCACCTTCTTCGGCCTGCCCGCCATGACGTCGGCGGCGCCTGCCCAACTCGCACTGCACACCGGCTGCCCGCTGTTTCCCGCCAGACTCGAGAGACTCGGCAATGCGCGGTTTCGGTTAACCGTTGCCGCCCCGATCCTTCCCGCCGAAGGCCTCCACCGCAATGAAGCGATCGCGGCCGCGACCCAGGCGCTTAACGACCAGTTGGAGAGCTGGATCCGCGCGAAGCCGGAGGACTGGCTATGGCTGCACCGACGCTGGCCCCGGCAGCTCTACGAAGAGGGCGCGCACGGCGCCACCGCTCTCAGTGAACGCTGAGCGCTGTCAGGCCCTGTTGCAGCACGGCAGCGAAAGCGCTTTCGCGGTTCTGCATGCTGCCCATCACTTGACCGTTCGCAGCATGCACCATGTAGACGATCTCGCCATCGGAGGTCACCGCCGGTCGAACGTAGGCCAGGTCGTTAAGGCCGAAGACCTGGAGGTCCTGCTGGCTGAAACTGCGTGTGGACTGAAGGTTGATCTGGGACATGTCGTTTATCTCTCCCACGTTTGCGGTGGTCCGAGCTGTTCGACCCCACCTGCTGTGCGTGTCCGTGCCTCGCGTCCTGCGGTCCTCTGTGCAGCCCCGCAAGCTTAGCCCGGAAATACTTTACTCCTCGTTGCCGCCGCTCGTTTTGGCGCCAGGCGCCTCTCCGCTCAACGTCTTGCGCGCCGTATCGCCGAGCGTACGGATCTTCACCGTCTGGACGGCCGGTTCGATGTTGGGTCGCTTGAGATCTATGTGCAGAAGGCCACGGTCGAGACTTGCGCCTTCCACTTCGATGCCGTCCGCCAACATGAAGCTGCGCTGGAACTGTCGCGCGGCGATCCCGCGATGCAGAAAACGCCGCTCCTCGTCGTCGCCCTGGCGACCGCGCACGGTCAACTGATTGTTCTCGACCTGGATCGAAAGCTCATCCTCGGAAAACCCGGCGACAGCCAGCGTGATCCGCAGCCGATCGTTGGTCAGTTCCTCGACGTTATACGGCGGATAACCGTCACCGCTGGTTTTGGCTATACGGTCCAGGGTCCGCTCCAGCTGGTCGAAACCCAGCAGCAGCGGGGAATTAAACATGGAAGCTCTACTCATCGGTCCTTAAGGTCCCTCGCATGCCGCTCCTCGCCTCTTTCGGCAACGGATGCAGCCACTGGAACAGCCGCTCCAGCCCCGACATCCCAGGCACTGGACCGACAGCGGCCCCGCGTGAGGCTCCGCCTGACTGAGATGTAGGAAAACATGGCAGAAAATCAACGTCGCGGCGCCCAATGCCTGCCATGACAGCATCCACTTTAGGGTAGTATTGCCGTCGACCTTTACCCGCAATAAACTCGGCAAGGTGAAGTCGTGAACGACATCGGTTTTTGCTATTTTTGCGCTCTCATTTCCTGAGCCAGAGCGTCGGGCCAATTTCCATATGATCGACTGGGCGCGTGAAATCCGACGCTATCGCGAGACTGCAGGCCTGCTGCAGGGCGCTTTGGCCGAGCTACTGAGCGTAACCCAGGCAACAGTGTCTCGGTGGGAGAGCGGACGACAGCGGCCCGATCTCGTTAGCCAGCAGCGCTTGCGCCCCTTACTCTGGAGCAACGGCTTGAGCAGCGATGCCTTGCTGCTGCATACCGTGACGCATTCGCCGGCGGCCAGCTCGCTCTGCGACCGCGAGGGACGTCTGTTGGCTGCCTCGCGGAGCATCGTTCGATCCTTCGGCTTTCAGGTCTCGGCCAGGGAGCGCTTCGCCTTCGACATGGAGCGTGTTTCCCCAAGCGGCTACAAGATGTTTCGTATGGCCAGCGTGGCCGGGTTGTTCGACGGCCAGATCGCCTCGTTCACCTTCCGCGGTCTCGTCAACACCTGCGCCAGGGCGATGGTCTGCGACGAGATTTGGCATCCGATCCGGCTGAACGACGGCGAGGTCGTCATGCGTGCCGATGTTGAGCTACGCGACGCCGCGGATGAGGAGGAGTTGCAAAGACTGGCAGAGCAACCGACGACGCCGGAGATCTTTGGCATGGAGGAACTGGCACGCCTCGGCGCCCGGATCTGAGACCGGCTATGGCCCGAAACCCCGAACGACAAGGTTGGACGACAGGGCTGGACGAGGGGCCGCGATCAGACCGCCACGCTGTGGCGATCCCTGACCGGGTTCAGGTAGGCATCGAACAGGGCGGCGACGCACCGCAGGAAGGGCCTGCCGCGCTCCGTCACCTCAATCGTCCGGCCGTCCCAAGTCAGCAGCCCGTCGTCCGCCATCCCCACGACCTCGGCACCGACCGTCGCGGCCAGATCCTCCGGCACCTCCACCGTCAGATCGCACATCAAACGCTCGATCAAGCCGGCGCGACGCTTGTCTTCGGCGCTTAGGGCAACGCCTTTCGCCGTCGACAGGCAGCCTGTCGCAATCGCATCCCCGTAGGCATGCAGCGGCGTCGCATTCTGGACCAGCCCCTGAGGCAGTTGGCCGATGGCGGAGGCACCGAAGCCGATCAGAGCCTCTGCCCGATCAGCTGTGTAACCTTGAAAGTTACGGCGCAGTTGCCCTTCGCCCTGGCGCCGCGCCATGGGATCTTCCGGCAAGGCGAAGTGGTCCAGCCCGATCCGCAGATAGCCTGCCGCGACCAGGCGCTCCGCCGCCGTCTCAGCCATGTCGAAGCGCTCATCGGCGCCGGGCAGCGCCTCCTCCGGGATCAGCCGCATATGGCGCTTCATCTGCGGCACATGCGCATAGCCGAAGAGCGCGAAACGCGCCGGCTGCAGTGCGATCATCGCCTCGACGCTCCGCAGCAGACGCGCACTGTCCTGGTAGGGCAGGCCATAGACCAGATCGACATTGAGATCCTCGACCCCGGCGGCGCGCAGGCGCGCCACGGCCTCGGTCGTGCAGTCGAGCGGCTGGATCCGGTTGATCGCCCGCTGCACCTCAGGGTCGATGTCCTGCACCCCCAAACTGGCTCGCGTGACGCCGATCTCGGCCAGTGCCGCCACCTGATCGTCGCGCAGGTCGCGCGGGTCGATTTCCACCGCGAACTCCGCATCCGCGGTCAAAGGAAAGGCCGCAGTCAAAACCGCACCGAGTTCGCGCATGTCTGCGGCCGTCAGCAAGGTTGGCGAGCCGCCGCCCCAGTGCAGATGGCTACAGCTGCGGCCAGCCGGCAATAACTCCGAGACCAGCGCAATCTCCTGCAGCAACTTCGGCATGTAAGCGGCGACGGGATCGTAACGCTGCACGATCTTCGTGTTGCAACCGCAGAACCAGCACAGCGTATCGCAGAAGGGAACATGGGCGTAGATCGAGAGTTCCACGCCCTCGGGCAGCTCGCCGAGCCAGTGACCATAAGTCTCGCCCGTCACTCCCCCATGGAAATGCGGCGCCGTCGGGTAGCTGGTGTAGCGCGGCACCATGCGTGCGTACTTCCGCGCCAACTCCTGCGGCGACAGTGGCGCCGGACCTCTTGGATGCGTGGCGACGACTCCCTGACTCATGCCGGCAGGGTCGCGCTGAAGCGACCGCAGGGCGTTGATGTGCGTCAATGGGGCTCGCTAGTCGGCTGGAAAGGCGCCACGGGTCCGATTGGCGAAGGCGACCAGGGACAGCATGACCGGCACCTCGACCAGAACGCCGACCACGGTCGCCAGGGCGCCGCCGGAGTTGAGCCCGAAGAGACTGATCGCCACGGCCACCGCCAGCTCGAAAAAGTTCGAGGTGCCGATCAGGGCGCAGGGTGCCGCCACCCTGAAAGGCACCCGCCAGGCCCAGGCGGCGGCATAGGCGACGAAGAAAATACCGTAGGACTGGATCAGCAGCGGCACAGCGATGAGGACGATGATCAGGGGTTGGGTCAGGATCGTTTCGCCCTGAAAACCGAACAGAAGCACCACGGTGGCGAGCAAACCCAGCACAGAGACGGGCTTGATGCCGGCCGTAAAACGCGCCACGGAAGCGTCCCCGGACTCGCCGCGACGGGCATGGCTCAACAACCATTGGCGGGTGATCGCACCGGCGACCAGCGGAATCACCACATAGAGCCCGACCGAGAGCAGCAGCGTGTCCCACGGCACGGCGATCTCGGTAACACCCAGCAGCAACGCAACCAGCGGCGCGAAGGCGAAGATCATGATGACGTCGTTCACCGAGACCTGAACCAGCGTATAGGTCGGATCGCCGCGCGTGAGTTGCGACCAGACGAACACCATCGCCGTACAGGGAGCCGCGCCAAGTAAGATCAATCCGGCGATGTACTGCTGCGCATCGGCCGGGCCGATCAGATCGGCGAAGACGATCTCGAAGAAGAGAACGGCGAGCCCTGCCATCGTGAAAGGCTTGATCAGCCAGTTGACGATCACGGTAATTGCCAGACCCTTCGGCCGGTCGCCGACATGCCGGAGGCTGGCAAAGTCGACGTTGACCATCATCGGATAGACCATCGCCCAAATCAGCAACGCCACCGGCAGGTTGACCGACGCGACCTCCCAGGCGGCAAGGACTTCGAAGAAGCCCGGCACCAGATTGCCGAGCAGCAGACCGACCCCGATGCAGAGAGCGACCCAAAGGCTCAACCATTTCTCGAAGACGCCGATGCCACCCGGCGCGCTCTCGGCAGTCGTGCTGTCGACCGACATCAGTCGTCCTTGAACGGAGTGGGAAAGCTCGCTCGGGTCAGGCGCCTTGCTTAAGATCGGCAAACTCCGCCCGGCCAATCTCATCGAGACGCTTCTGCAAGCTCAGTCTGTCGAGCGACACCATGGGCAGATTGACAAAGACCCCGATGCGCTGTTCGAGCATGCGGTAGGTATCCGCGAAGGCGTAGCGCTTCTCGGCCTCCGAACCTGTCACCGCCGCCGGATCGGGCAAACCCCAGTGGGCGGTCATCGGCTGGCCCGGCCAGACCGGGCAGACTTCCTCGGCCGCGGCATCGCAAACGGTGAACACGAAGTCCATCTTCGGTGCCCCGGTCTTGGCAAAGACGTTCCAAGACTTTGAGCTCAAGGCTCCAGTCGCATAGTTCTGCCTCTGCAGCAGATCGACTGCGTAGGGATGCACTGCGCCCTTCGGATCGCTGCCCGCGCTGTAGCCAACGAAACCGCCGTAGCCGATACGGTTGAGAATCGCCTCTGCGAGAATGCTGCGCGCCGAGTTCCCGGTGCAGAGGAAGAGCACGTTCTTGGCATGTCCGGTCATGAAGTCTGCTCCCTATCCGGAATAGAGACACCAGCTTCGGCGAGCACGCCACCCGGCATGCAGATTTCCGGGTGGCCGGCGCAACAGTCCTGCATCAGAAAATCCAGCAGCCGGCGCATGCCTTCGTAGTGAGTGGCGTAAAAGATCTGTCGGCTTTCCCGGCGAGCGCACAACAGCCCGGCGCGCTCCAGCTCGCGCAGATGAAACGACAGCGTCGCGGGCGGAACAGCGAGCGTTTGCGCAATCTCACCGGCAGGCAGCCCGTTCGGGCCAACCTGTACCAGGAGACGGAACACCCTCAGGCGCGTTTCCTGCGCCAGCGCTGCCAATGCCTCGATCGCCTCATTATTTTCCATGCTTCGACTATAGTGGAAATTTGGGTATGAGGCAATCGTCGTGGCGCAGGGATGAGGCTGCCATCGTGGCAGGAACCAAACACCTAGCTATGCAACGCGCTCCGTTTGGCTCATTGGCAGCTCGCGTGCAAGAACCCTCTCGGCAGGGAAGTGCATGACGGCCGAGGTACCGAAGCCCAAACGGCTGGCGAGTTCCAGGCGTCCTCCGTGAAGACGCATCAGATCGCTCGCGATGGCGAGGCCCAAACCTGTGCCATCCCGATTATCGGCCACGGTCGGACTGAGCATCTCATAGGGCTTCATCAGCCGCGCAATCTCGCTCTCGGGAATACCGGGTCCGGTATCGACCACGAAAACACTCAACCCGCCGTCATCCCGGCGCTGGGCCGACAAACGAACCGAGCCATCGGCGGGGGTGAACTTGACGGCGTTGGACAAGAGGTTGATCAAGACCTGGCGGATTTTTAGGGCATCGCCATCGAGATAGGGCAAGTGCTCAGGCAGCTCGCAGACCAGAGTCACGCCGGCGCGGTCAGCGCGCGCCCGCATCATGGCGATCGCCGCCTCCGAGGTTGCAAGCAGATCCACCTCGCCGGTCTCGAGCTTCAGGCGCCCGGCCTCCGCACGGGACAGATCCAGCAAATCGTTGACCAGCTGCAACAAATGCTCGCCGCTCTCGCGAATGTCCGTCGCATACTCACGATACTTCGGGCTGCTGTGGGGGCCGAACAGCTCCCGCTCGATCGTTTCCGAGAAGCCGATGACTGCATTGAGCGGCGTTCGCAGTTCATGGCTCATGGAGGCCAGAAAGTTGCTCTTCGCCCGGTTAGCCCTCTCCGCCTTTTCCGCCATCAGCCGAGTCTGTTCACGCGAGGCCTCGAGCTCATCGACCGACTGCACGATCTTCCGCGCCAGGGGCCGGAAGATGAAAACCGCTTCGAGTGCCAACAGCGTCAACATGGCGGTGAAGAGCCCGATCTCGAACCGCTTGAGCCAACCGATGGTGCCGTCCCGCTCGCTCGCCAGCAGGTCGGAGATCAGGTCGTAGCCTTGAGGGATGAAGTTCGTGCCGGCCAGGTTCAGCGCCAGCAGCTCGGCGTGATCGCGGCGCACTTCTTCAGGCGGAAGTTCGTAGAACGCACGAGCGTGGGCAATGAAACGCCGAACCTGATGGTCGAACGGGTTGCTGCCCATGAACAGCAGGCGTCGCACCCGCTCGACATCCTTCAGGGAAAACTCGCCGGCCGTATCGCCTTTGACCAGCAGATCCTGACGCCGCTCCATCACTTCAATACTGCGCCGCAGTTCGCGCTTGTAATCGGTCCGGTCGATATCGTTGGTGGCAGCAGCATAGGCGTTGGCAAAGAAGGCCATGCGCTGGCTTTCGGCCTGTTGCTGGGTGACCAGGCGCAAGAGATCCGCCTGCTTTTCTTCGGCCGAGATGGTGATCACGAGAATAGCAAAAGCGCCGGCGGACAAAGAGGCGATCAGGGCTAAGGCCAGGCCGTAACGCCACACAATGGAAGCGGCCAAGCGCCGTTTTAGGCTCACCATTCGTTCGACCCTTCTTCCGGGGATACGCCCCGACGCTGCGTCCTCGGCAGGTCTATAGTCTAATTTCTAAAGATTGAATTGACAGCTCAAATACAATCTCAGATTACGGAATAATGACGATTTTGTTTCTTACTTTCACCTGACCGCTTACTCGCACTCGACGCCGTTGGTCACGACTTCCAACGTCACCGTTGGTACGCCGCGTCAGGCTCGGCATCATCTCAGGTCATGTTTCAAGCGATTTCGGCAGCCGTTTCAGGCCTGGCCACGACTGCCGGCTCAAAAAGGCCGTGAGTCGCGAAATCCCGGTAAAGGGAGTCTTTCCAAAAAGGGTTACCAAGCGGTTAACGGACCCTCGCCGCCCCTCGCAAACGAACGACTGGGGCGAAGAAACGGCAAAATAGAGATCAGTAAAAATAGCGAATCCGAGGAATTGAAACGGGGCCACCTTGATCACGACAAAGCCACAGGTGGCGACTTTCATGATTAAGTTGGAAAACTAAGCTTGCTAACGCCAGGATTCTACGAAGGAAATTGAGAGCGCCCCCCTCAACCCAGATGAGCAGGGTAACTTCAACCATTGCGCACATAGCTATTCATTCAAAAAATAAAAAAGTACGTTGCTTAACAAATCTGAGACCTACCCTGTCTGTTGCGCAAAGAAACCCAATTCCATCTGATATAGATCAAACTAGGCCTTGCCGATCACTCCCCGTTAACTATAGATTAACCTGGGAAGTTTGAACGTAGCCTCTGCGCCGGCCGGCCGGTCAGGCGGAGAAAATCCCGACGGGACAGATCGAGGTTCAAAGAACCAGTCGAAGGTACGACTGGAAGGGATTGGAACGAGGCGGCAGAAACGCGACCGTAGTGCGGTTGTGTCTGGTCAGGGCGTGACGCAGGGAGCGAATCCGTGAACGCACCGATTCTCGATGCGCAACGGCAGCGACAGCGCAAGCAGGATCATGTTGCCGCCCCAGCCGCAGCGGTGGAGACTTCCATTCTGCGCCTCGGCGCAGACATGACGGCAAACGCCGTGAGCCTGCGCCGCCGACTCCTGAAATCGGGCTTCCACAGCAAAGTCGTCGATACCGTCGCTTATTGGCGGTCGCTACACCGGCGTGGGAAGCTGCCGAGCCGTGCCGACATCGACCCCGCCCAGATCCGCGCGCTCTTGCCATGCTTGGCACTGCTCGACAACCAAACGCCGGAGGGAGGCCCACGTTACCGTTTGGCTGGAACCGGGGTTGTCGAGCTCTTCGGCTGTGAGCCCACCGGCCAACCGGTAGCGTCCATAGATGGGCCCCTGCAGGATTTCCTGCTGGAGTCCTGGCGCGATCTCTGCGCGGAAGATCAGCCGTCAGTTGGCAGACTCAAGAACAGAGTGAATGGCGAAGGCCGCCTGGCAACCTTTCGCAACCAGGGCGATCGACTCCGCGGGCTCTACCGCTACGAGGGCGCTTTCTTGCCACTCTCCGGAAACACCGAAAACAGTGCCCGAGTCCTGCTCTGTCTCCTCCGTCGCTTCGTTAGCGACGCCGACGACGCTCCCCCGCTCAACACCGCCGGTTGGTTGAACCAATCGGCCTGAAGCGATGTTACGGCAGCCGGGTTGAGGACACAGACATCCAGCTAGAGCGCCTTCGTCCTGGGCGGGAGCGCTTTAGCCCCGCCGCCAAGCCGCGATAGCAGCCACCCTACGCAGACCATCGGCAGCTTGCTCCAGCTCCACGGCAGCATTCGGATCTTCCGGTTCGCAAGCGAACCGGTGAGCCGCCGCACGATAGCGATTCCACGCTTCACGGCGGTAGCCACTGCGTTCACCGTCGACAGCGACGCGCGCGGAGGGACTCTCAGGCAGAAGGACGGGGGTTGGCGACATCCTGGCGGTCTCCCAAGCGTTACAGGGTGGCCCGAATTTGTGGTTCGGCCTCTTCCCCTCCCCGACCAAACGAGTATGCCAGAGGAACGTCCGTCATGCACGTAACCGCTCTATGACAAGCCGGTCCGGGGCAAGGGTGTCGCTGCGCGGACCGGTCTCCTTACCGAACGCAACTTCGGAGAGCCAATGCGACGTGACGACGAAATCTTTCGTGATTTCACACAACCCGAACCCAAGGACTAGCCTAGCCGGCATGAGACAGACTCACGCCGAAGCCCAAGACCATCGCTACAGCGATGCCGAAGAGTTTCTCCACGCGGCTCTCCACGGCCTCGGCGCCGTGGCCAGCCTCGGCGGCCTCCTGTTCCTGCTCTGGCTTGCAATCGAACGCCAAAGCAGCGTTGCGATACTGGCCGCAACGATCTACGGCACCAGTCTGGTGCTCTGCTATCTGGCATCGACACTTTATCATGGTCTGCCGCCCGGCCGAGCGAAGCGTCTGTTCCTGTTGTTCGATCACTGCGCCATCTATCTGTTGATCGCCGGCACCTATACGCCCTTCACACTGCTGGCCCTCGATCCACCCGTCGGAACGGCTTTGTTCGCGGCCGTCTGGGCGCTGGCACTGGCCGGCATCGTCCTCGAGGTGATCACGCGCCTGCTGCCGCGCGGGCGGCGCATCGCCTGGCTGTCGGTACCGCTTTACCTGGGGATCGGTTGGCTTGGCGTAGCCATGGCAGGCGAGGAAATCGTCGCCTCGCTGCCTCAGACGGGGCTGGAATTGCTGATCGCCGGGGGCCTGATCTACACAGGCGGGGTCGTCTTCTATCTGTGGCGGCAGTTGCCCTTCAATCATGCGGTCTGGCACGTCCTGGTGCTGATCGCCAGCGGCGCCCACTTCGCGGCAGTTGCCGCCTACGTGATGCCGGCTGCCATATGAGAGCGGTTGCCGCTCGCGTCTGTCTCCCACCCGTCGCGCACTTGTCAGTCCATAATTGAATAACCGCCGTCGATGTAGGCCAGCGTTCCCGTCGAAGCGGCTGCTTCGTCGCTCGCCAGATACACGGCGAGGGCGCCGATCTCGTCGACCGTGACCAACCGGCGCCCCGGCGCACGTTCCCTTGCAGCATCCATCAGAGCCTCGAAACGCTCGAGACCGCTCGCCGCCCGCGTCAGAAGCGGCCCGGGCGAAATCGCGTGAACGCGGATCCCCTTCTCACCAAGTTCTGCAGCCATGTATCGGGTCGCGGCTTCAAGCGCCGCCTTGACCGGCCCCATCAGGTTGTAGTGTTGCACAACCTTCTCGGCTCCGTAGAAAGTGACGGTCATCAAGCAGCCACCGCCAGCCTTCTCCATCAAGGGTTCAGCCAGTCTGGCCATCCGGACGAAGGAGTGGCAGGACACATCCATGGCTTGGAGGAAACCGGCTTGGCTGCAATCGACGACTCGGCCATGCAGATCCTCTCGCGGCGCGTAGGCGATCGAGTGCAAGAGGAAGTCGAGCCGTCCCCACCGCGCCTCGATCTCCGCAAACACAGCCTCCAACTGGCCCGCCTCGCGCACGTCGCAGGGCACGACGATCTCGGCTTCCAAACCTTCGGCCAGCGGCCTCACGTACGGCTCAGCCTTGGCATTCAGATAGGTCACTGCCAGCGCGGCCCCCTGTCGGCGGAGCTGACAGGCACAGCCGTAGGCAATCGATTGTTCGTTGGCGATCCCGACCACGAGACCCCGCTTACCTTCTAACGAGAACATGCCCTCTCCTTCGCAGATGCAGCATCACCCGCAATCTAGCGCCCGGATCTGACTGTGCGATGACGGCGCTGCTGATTTACGAGAAAGGCCACGCGAATCGCGCTGGTTTGGCGAGCCTCAGCCCAATAAAACAGCTCCTGCTAGGGCAGACGCGAACTCAGAAGAAATTTTTCTACCTCGGCGCGCTGCCCCTTCAAGGCCGACGCGAGAGGCCATGGGCGTGCGTGAACCGAGAAGCCAATCCGGACAAACGAGAAGGAACCCGCAATGAGCGTCAACGAGCACCGAACAAGTCGAACCGCTGCCGGTCTGTCATCTGCCGAAGTTGCCCTGGACAAGAAAACCGCTGCGGCAGCGCTTCTCCCGGCATCGCAACCGCAGCTTCTGCCGTCCGTAGATCCGAATGCCACACGGCTTGCCGCATATCTGGACCGCCTCTGCGAGAAGGCCGACCTGCTGCTCGACATCCAGTTGGGTCCACAGGCTTGGATCGAAGCGATCAGGGAGCAGGACGGCTGGCTCAACCCGACGTTCGACCCTCGGAGTTCCGACGCCGACGAAAGCAACAGCGGATCGGTTGTCCTGCGCGACGGAAACGGACGGGTTTTGGCATGTAACGCCGTGCGGCTGTTTGAAACCGATAGCTTTGTCTCGCTACTGTGCAGCGGCGACCTCTTCCACCGCCTCGGTCATCCGAACAGAACGCCGCAGCGATCGATCCTGCCAGCAGGCTACGACCTCGCCGGTCGGATCTCCTACTCCGGCGGCACCTTGGTGACCCCCTCCGCCCGCGGCCGCAGACTGGCTTTGCTCACGACACGCCTCGTGCGGCTGATCGGCGAGCGTCTCTTCCGCGCCGACTGGCACACAGGCGTCATCTTTCACACACGCGACGGAAAGATGCCGGATAAGCCCTATGGGTTCCAGCGGATCACACCTTGTCTCGAGGCTCTGACGATTCCCGAACGACCGCAGGCACAGACCCTTTTTCTCGTTGAACTGAGCCGTGCCGAGTTTCGCCTGCAACTCGCCAGCGATCTGGCGAGGTTACAGGCCGAAGGCCGTCAGGATCTCGACGACCTCGCTCTGCTCACATGAGCCGAGCGGCAGGAGGAGGAGCAATCGGCTAACTTCAGCGCTCCCAAGGCGAAAGCGGGCCGGACGGCAGTGCAGCTGAGGGCCCGCAGCCGCCCGAGTGAGAACGGAAGCCATTGCTGGCGGCACGACTCCGGATCGCTTGCTCAGGAAACCGGCCCGAGCCGTCATGCCAAGTGCCAGGAGACGCTCTGGCCCGAAACTCTTCGCCGACGGCAAACCGGACATACTGTCAAAGGATTCCGCCTCATAGGCCGCCAACAAACCTAGGAGCCGAACGTCTCCGGCGGCTTCACGGACAAACCCAGCCGGTGAAAGAGGATGCAGCCGGAACTCGGGGAACCGCAGAGAAGCGTTCCCGAAAAAGGCGGAGATGCTCACACCGACGGTCCTCGAGCCGCTTTAGGACTGCGGCACGCCGGGCAAGATAGCAAGCGTACCACCGGAGGCGCGCTGCCGGATCGGAAGAATCTCCTGGTACTCCGGCGAATCGTAGAACCGCTGAGCTGCAGCTTCGTCAGGAAACTCGATCACCACCATGCGCGGCGCCGGCCAGTCGCCCTCCAGCACCTGCGGTTCGCCCCCCCTGATTACGAAACGGCCTCCGTACTGGGCGACGACCTCAGGCGTGCGGGAGCGATAGCGATCATAGGTCTCAGGATCGTCGACCCGGACCAAACCGACGACATATGCGGGCATCCTGTCCTTTTCCTCAATGTGGCGGTCTGACCATCGCCGGCTTTGCCCGGCGCGTAACCGCATGATTTCATCCGGTTCACAACAAAACGCTGCGAGAGGGAGAAGTCATGCGTTTAACCGATAAGGTGGCAATTGTCACGGGCGGCGGCTCTGGATTCGGCGCGGGGATCGCCCGGCGCTTCGCCGTCGAAGGGGCACAGGTCGTGATCGCGGACATCGACCGCGCCGCTGCCGAAGCCGTTCTGAAAGAGATCGGAGGCGACGCCGTTGCCGTCGAAGCCGACGTCACCCGGCGCGACCACGTGGCGCGCATGATCGATACCGCCACCGCGCAGTTCGGAAAGCTCGACATCCTGGTGAACAACGCCGGCTACAGCCACCGCAACGCGCCGCTGTTGGACGTGACGGAGGTCGACTACGATCGCTGCTTCGACGTCAACGTGAAGGCGATCTTTCACGCCACACAACTCGCCCTGCCGGTCTTTCGCAAGCAAGGCGGCGGTGTGATCGTGAACACCAGTTCGACCGCGGGATTACGCCCCCGTCCAGGTCTGACTTGGTACAACGCCACCAAGGGGGCGGTGAACGCCTTGACCAAATCCCTGGCCGTCGAGCTCGCGCCCGATCAGGTTCGCGTCAACGCCATCTGCCCGGTGATCGGCGAAACGGGCCTTCTGGAAACCTTCATGGGGGTTGCCGACACGCCCGACGCACGCGCCAAGTTCGTGTCCACCATTCCGCTCGGGCGCCTCTCGACTCCTCAGGACATCGCGACAGCGGCAACCTTTTTGGCGAGCGACGAAGCCGCCTTCATCACCGGCGTTCTGTTGGAGGTCGACGGCGGCCGCTGCATCTGAAGCCGCAGCGGCTTCTTTCTGGAAAAGGCGCCGCACCGGCGCTTTTTCCGCACGACGCGTTGCTGTCCAAATCTATGACGAGAGTAGGATTCACGCCTTAGGTGGGATCGTCAGTGCCATTCTACCTAACGCGATCCTGCTCTAGCGCGTCGGAATCGGTTTCTCGCCGCTATAGTCGTAGAAGCCCCGGCCGGCCTTTCGCCCGACCCAGCCGGCCTCGACATACTTCACCAAGAGCGGACAGGGCCGATACTTGGAATCAGCCAAGCCTTCGTAGAGCACATACATCACCGCAAGGCAGGTATCCAGGCCGATGAAATCGGCCAGCTCCAGCGGACCCATCGGATGATTGGCACCCAGCTTCATGGCGGTATCGATCGCCTCGACGGTGCCGACGCCCTCATAGAGGGTGTAAACGGCCTCGTTGATCATCGGGAGCAAAATCCGGTTCACGATAAAGGCCGGAAAGTCCTCGGCGGCGACCGGCGTCTTGCCCAGAACCTCGGTCACCTCGCGGACTCGCTGGAAGCAGTCTTCCGAGGTGGCGATGCCGCGTATCAGCTCGACGAGCTGCATCACCGGCACCGGATTCATGAAATGCATGCCCATGAAGCGCTCGGGCCGGTCGGTAATGGCCGCCAGGCGCGTGATCGAAATCGAGGAGGTGTTGGAACAAATCAGGGCCTCCGGCTTCAGCACCGGGCACAGCTTGAGCAGAATGCTGCGCTTGAGCTCCTCGTTCTCGGTCGCCGCCTCGATGACCAGTTCACAGTCCTCGAACAGGCCCATCTCGGTACCGGTCGTGATGCGTTCCAAAGCACCGTCGCGGTCGGTTTGGGTGATCCGCTGTTTCGAAACCTGCCGGTCCATTTGTCGGGTGATACCGGCGACCGACTTTTCCAAGGCCTCCTCGGCGATGTCCTGCAGACGCACCTGATAGCCGGAGAGGGAGCAGATCTGGGCGATGCCGCTTCCCATCTGCCCGGCACCGATAATGCCGATGGTATTGATCTTCTCGGGATAAAGCGGTGCGTTGGCAGTGTCGGACATCGACTGTTGAGTCCTTCGGATAAGGGTGAAGACCGTCGGGTCAGGCCGACTTGTCGAGTTCGGCTTGCAGGTCCGGCACGGCTTGGAAGAGGTCGGCGACAAGGCCGTAGTCGGCAACCTGGAAAATCGGTGCCTCCTCGTCCTTGTTGATCGCCACGATCACCTTCGAGTCTTTCATGCCCGCGAGGTGCTGGATCGCACCGGAGATGCCCACCGCGATGTAGAGGTCTGGCGCGACGACCTTGCCGGTCTGACCAACCTGATAGTCGTTCGGCACGAAGCCGGCATCGACGGCCGCCCGGC
>JANQPZ010000257.1 GCA_028285215.1 Rhodovibrionaceae bacterium
CGTCATCTTCCCGGTGCGCGACCGCCCCGCGGAAGGCCAGCGCGGCCCCTACCGCCTGACCCTGCGCCACGGCGTCAGCCGCATCACCCGCGGCCGGCGCCTGACCCTCGGCGTGATCTTCCACGACGCGGCGTAGGGACGACTCAGGAGAGTTCCGTCACCCCGTCGCCTCGCGCCGTTCGGCGACGGTCTTGGGGAGCAGCAGCCAGTAGCGGCCGCGTTCGGCCATGCGGCCGGCCTCGTCGAGCGCGGCCTCGCCGGTGCCCCAGTAGAAGTCGCCGCGCACGGCGCCGACGATGGCGCTGCCGGTGTCCTGTGCGACCATCAGGCGGCGCAGCGGCGTGTCGTCCGGCCCGGGGCGGGTGGTGTCCAGCCAGATCGGCGCGCCCAGCGGCAGAAGCCTGGGGTCGACGGCCAGCGAACGCTCCGGCGTCAGCGGCACGCCGAGCGCCCCGATCGGCCCCTCGCCCTCGATCCGCCGGAAGAAGATGTAGCGCGGGTTCTCGCGCATGATCTCCGTCGCCTCCTCCGGATTGGCCTGCAGCCAGGCACGCAGATGCTGCATCGAGGCCTTGCCCGGCTCGACCAGGTCGCGATCCAGCATCACCCGGCCGATGCCGACGAACGGCAGCCCGTTGGAGCCGGCGAAGCCGATACGCTGAGTCCGCCCGTCCGGCAGGCTGACGCGGCCAGAGCCCTGGATCTGCAGGATGTGGAGGTCGACCGGGTCCTTGGCCCAGAGCAAAACTTCCGCGTTGCCGTCCAGAACGCCCGTCTCGATGGCCGCGCGATCGTGATAGGGCACCAGGCGACCCGCCTCGACCCGGCCGACCAGGCGCTCGGCCGGCAGGTCGGCGCGAAAATCCCGCAGGCGCACCGTCACCAGGTCGTCGGGCAAGGCCAGGATCGGATAGGAGAAGTCGCCGCCGGGCCGCTCGCTGGCCTCCAGTTCCGCCTCGTAGTAGCCGGTGAAAAGGCCCTCGTCCGGCGTGTCGTCGCCGGGCTCGATAACGGCGAAGGGCCGGAACCAATCCTCGAAGAAGCCCGGTGCATAGTCCGCATCGACAAGCGCCAAGGCCTCGCAAGGGCCACGCCAGTCGGCCACCGTGCCGGCCAGGCCGTCGGGCCCCACGGGCCGAGTCTCTTCGCGGCTCAGCAGCCGGTCGCAGGAGCGACGCAGGGCTGGCAGGGCCTCGCCGTGCGCATCCTGAGACCAGCCGGGAAGATCCGCGAAGTCGACGGGTTCGAACAGAATCCGCGACGCATCGGGCGGGACCTCGCTCGGCACTTCGACGCCGGGGTCGCCGGGGGCCTCCGCCCGCTCCTCCTCCGGATCTTCGCCACAACCGCTCAAGATCAACGCCAGCGCCAGACTGCAGAGCAGCAAGGCGGTCGAACGGGTCAGCGGCATGGGAGGATCGATCCTCGTGGCGCGGCGCGGCAGCGGTCCGAGACGAGGGTCCACACTAGTTGGGCGCGGCCGTCGCCACCAGGTTCCAGTTCGGATCGCGGCTGCGCGTGTTCCGCGCAAAGGTCCAGATGTCGGTGATGGTCTCGACCTCGCTGGGGTCGCCGTCGACCACCCGGCCCTCCTCGTCGTAGGTCACGTTGACCTGCTCGGAAACGAACTTGACGGTCACGAAGGCCGTCTTGCCCCGCAGATCGGCATCAATGATGTCAGAGGACTTGATGCCCACCAGGGTGGTTTCCAGGCGCTCCCCGGCCTGTTGGCGCTGCTCGACGGCCCCGGCGAAATCGCCGTAGACGTCGTCGGCCAGCAGGGGCCGCAGGGTCTGGATGTCGCCTTGCGCGAAGGCGCCCACCACCATCTCGAAGGCCGCACGGCCGCCTTCGAGGAAGCCGTCCGGATCGAAATCGCGGTCCGCCAGCTTGATCTGCGTGAGACCCGCCCCGCCCGGACGGTCGGCGAAGTCGGCCGGCACCTCGTCCCGCCCACCGTCGCCACGCGCGGCCTCCGACCGGCTGTCCGGCAGGTGGACGACCTTGTCCTCTTCGCCGTCCTGACCGGCACGCGCCTGCTCTTCCTGCTGGCGGCGGCGCAGCTGTTCCTGGTGAAAGGGGTCGTACTCGCGCCCGCCCTGGTGCCCGGTCCGCTTGCCGAGAACGTTGCGCAAGCGCAATACCAGAAAGGCGGCGATGGCGCCGAGGATGATGATATCGAGGAGACCAGTGCCCATAAGGCTCGCCCGTGCGTCTCTTGAGGTCGAATGCGGTTGACAGCGTGCTTGTTGCGGGCGGAGCAAACATGATCCACCAAGGACCGACACGCGCTTTTTAAAGCTGCGTCCGCATCGCACGGCGAAACGGAGGCCTTGCCCGGCAACGGCCTCGCTCCCACTACATAGGAGAGCCTCAAGGAAAGGGCAAGAATTGGGTCTGCTTCTGCTGGCGGCCTTTATCGCCGTCCCACTCGTCGAAATCGCCGTTTTCATCCAAATCGGCGGCTTAATTGGTTTATGGCCCACCCTGGCGGTCGTGGTGGCCACGGCCGTGGCCGGCACCTGGCTGCTGCGCCTGCAGGGCATCGCAACTCTGAACAGGGCCCGTCAGCAGATGGACCGCGGCGCCATGCCAACGCGCGAACTGTTCGACGGCCTCTGCCTGGTTTTCGCCGGCGCCCTGCTGCTCACCCCCGGCTTTGTGACGGATGCGGTGGGCCTGCTCCTGTTCGTGCCGGCGGTGCGCGATGCCTTGCGCCGCGCCGCCGCCAGCCGTCTGGAAACGCAGACGGCAGCGCGGGTCTACGTCAACCCCGGCTTCGGGCGCGCCGGCCCACGCGCGCCCTCGGGACGCCCCGACCCGAATC
>JANQPZ010000265.1 GCA_028285215.1 Rhodovibrionaceae bacterium
GCGGCCAGCTGCACGGCCAGGCGCAAGCCCGGTGGCAGCCGCTCCTGATCGTCCCTCCAGAACACCATGGCCAGCAGCACGGCGCCCACCAGAACGGTCCATAGTCCTGGCAGGCCGCCACTGCCGAAGGCGAGGCCCCAGAGGGCCAAGACTGCCAAGAGGCTCCCAACCATCGGCAGACCGCCGCCGCGCGGCGCGTGCGCGCCTTGCCTTGTCTCGCCGTCGGTTCCTTCCGCAGCGATCTCACGCAGTTTCGGCAGCAGGCGCCCGACGGACCACCAGACGAACAGGGCCAGCAGACAGGCGGCGGCAAAGGCAGCGACTGGTGTGGGTGCCATGTCAGCTCCGTCCCTGCCTCGATCGCAGGCCTGCGTTACTCACCCAGCCGCCCCCTTGGTCTCTCGTGTCTTCGCTTCCCGGCGCAGCGCCCACTTGACCGTCACGCCTTCGGGCGGGCAACGACCGGCGAGGACCACCTGTTGGCTGCGGCGTTCCGCGGCGGCTCCGTAGTAAACGGATTCTTCCAAGGCGATTTCCGCGCCGCTGGCCCGCAGGCGCCAGCCGCCGGCCTTGGCCAGGCGCAGCAGAGCGCCGCCGCCCGACAGCAGGTTGGCCTGAACCTCCGGATGAAGATGAAAGCGAATCGCGAAATCGACGTCGCGTCGCGTCGCGCCGCTTTCCACTGGCTGCAAGCGGTCTTCGCCCCGCAGATCCTCGCCGCCTGCGCTCAAGTAGAGGCGGCGCACATGGCGAAGGCCGAAGCGGTCGGCGTAGCCGTCGTGAGCCGCTTCGACCCACAGGGCACCCTCCGCCTCGTCGCGCTCGCAGTAGGGGACGACGGCACGGGCGACCATGCCGCCGCCACGACCGAGAGGAGAAGCGTTCATGTCGCCGAGCGTCAGGGTCGAGTGCGCCGGCGTCCCGCGCAGCAGTCCGCGATAGGCGGCCGGCAGATCGGGCGTGCCCGGTCCGCAGTTTACGATCATGCGCTCGCGCGCAACCGATAGCTCGAAGGCGAGTGTCCCTGCGTGTGCCTTTCGATCGTAGCCGGGCGGCGGTGGCGGACCGGCATCGAGGATGACAAGGGTGCGGCCGCTCTGTAGCCGTTGGAATCCGCTCTGCGGTGCCGACATGCGCGGCCGGCGGCGGGCGTCTGCACGCTGCAGGACCAGGTCGACCTTGAAGCCCTGTTCGGCGGCACTGCCGTTGAACAGGGCAAGGCCCGCGTCGCCGTGCTGGTAAAGGCGCAACATCGGCGCCATGGTTTCGATCGCGGCGACGAGGTTGGGCGGCGCCGTCCGGCCTGCGGCGTGCAGCGTCGCGCGCAGGTCGATCAGATCGCGCAGCATGGCCAGATGATGGGCCGGACTGCGTTCGATCTGTCCGCCGTCGGGCAGAATCTGGCGGGCCAGCTCCGTTTCCAGAAGCGCGAGCCCGCGACGCATCGCTGCCTGGCAGCCGGGCAGACAGGCACCGGCGATGATCAGTCCGCGCAGGGCCAGCACCAGGTCGGCGCCTGCCAGGCCGGCCGGCAAGACCCGCGCGAGGTGCCGCGTTTGTCGGGCGGCGGAGTGCAGCAGGGCACGGCGGAACTCGGTCTCGGCGCTTGCCGCGAAGAAGTCCCACTGTCCGAGCCAATGGGAAAGGCGGCGCGAAACCGTCAGAGGCGCCCAGGTCAGACGGTCGAAACGGCCGTGCTGCGCCAACCAGCTTTCGGTGAGCTCGCGGGCGCGCCGTCGCGCCGTATCCCCGGCCGTCGCGCGCAGGTCGCGCAGCCACGCAAAGCCATGCAGTTCGTCCAGCCAGGCCGCTTGCGCGCTGTCGGGACACCACAACGGCTGGGGGTTCAGCAGGGTCTGACCCGCCAGGGACCAGCGGCCGTCCAGCAGGGCAGTGCCGGCATCGACGTCGCCGGGCCAGGGGTCGGGCGGTGTCGCGCTGGGAGTCAAGGCGTCGCAACCGCTGAGCGTCCAATCGTAGAGCGGCAGCGCGAAGAAGGGGCGTTTCGCCGTGTAGGCCAGACGGCCGAGCAGCAAGGGTCGCGGCAGGCTCCAGAGGCCCCGCCAACGCGTGAGGGCACCGGACCGCCGTCGAGCTGCGGCGCTGCGTCGAGAGGACGCCCTGGACGTGGAGGAGTCGACGAAGCCGCGCTCGCCCATGGCTGCCCGGTCGCCTCCGGACTTCAGGCGCCGCGAAGGGCGCGGATGTTCTCGGGGTAGGCTTGCGGCCCGCCGGTGAAGGTCGCTGTGCCGGCGACCAACACGTCGGCACCCGCCGCGACCGCCTGCGGTGCGGTTTCCCGATTGATGCCGCCGTCGACCTCCAGGTCGATCGTGCGGCCGCTGGCGTCGATCATCTTGCGGAGCGCACGGATCTTGTCCAGAGCCTCGGGAATGAACTTCTGCCCGCCGAAACCGGGGTTGACGCTCATGACCAGGATCAGGTCGAGCTCGCCGAGCACCGGCTCCACGACGGACACCGGCGTTGCCGGATTGAGCGAGACGCCGGCCTTCTTGCCGCAGGACTTGACGAGCTGCAGGGTTCGATGCAGGTGATAGCCCGCTTCCGGATGAACGGTCACAATGTCGGCGCCGGCCTTGGCGAAGGCCTCGATGTAAGGGTCGACCGGCGCGATCATCAGATGCACGTCGAAAGGTTTCGGCGAGTGCGGCCGCAGGGCTGCGACGACCTGCGGACCGATGGTGATGTTCGGCACGAAGTGGCCGTCCATCACATCGACGTGCAGGTAGTCGGCGCCGGCCGCATCGACGGCGCGCACTTCTTCCCCCAGGCTGGCGAAGTCGGCAGAGAGAATGGACGGGGCGATCCGGACGGACTGTTGCATGGACCTCTGACTATCAGCGCCCGGCGCCCCCGTCAAAGCGGGAAAGAGAGCCGACCCATGGCGATCGTCGGGCCGATCTCCGGGCTGACCCCGCGGCCGCTCTCCGAGCCGATGCCGTGCCGATCGCTCTCGTGCCTGAGAAG
>JANQPZ010000278.1 GCA_028285215.1 Rhodovibrionaceae bacterium
CGAGACAAGGGACCGGAGCAGTCCCCGTTCAGCGACGATTGTCGCTGAACGGGGCGGGGCTCCGTGTCGGGGTTCCGGCGACGTCATTGATGCGACCCCAAGGGGGGGCGGGGGCAGGATGGAAAGCATCGCAGCGCTGGAGGCGCGGGGCCTGACCCTGATCGACGGGCTGCAGATGACGCTGCTTGTCGGACTCGTCTCCATGGCGTTGGCGATGGTGTTCGGCCTGATCGCCGCCTGGGCCAAACTGAGCCAGGTACGGGCCATCGTCTTCATCGCGGACACCTACACCACCGTGATCCGCGGTGTGCCGGAACTCGTGCTGATCCTGTTGATCTACTACGGCGTCCCGACGTTGCTGCAGAACTCGGTCCGTCAGTGGGGCCCCGCCTTCGCGGACTTTCGCCTGAATCTCGACCCTTTCGCAGCCGGGACAATTACCTTGGGATTCATCTACGGCGCCTTCGCCGCTGAGGTGTTCCGCGGGGCCGTTCTGGCGGTTCCGCGCGGGCAGATCGAGGCGGCGGTTGCCAGCGGTATGAACCGTGTCCTGCTGTTTCGCCGGATCCTCTTTCCGCAGTTGATGCGTTATGCCCTGCCGGGCCTCGGCAATGTCTGGATGGTGCTGATCAAGGCGACGGCGCTGATGTCCGTGATTCAGCTCGAGGAGTTGATGCGCAAGGCCGAGATCGCCGCGGGGGCGACGCGTATGCCCTTCACCTTTTTTCTCGCCGCTGCCTTGCTGTTTCTCGGTATCACGGCCGTCTCGATCCTGATTCAGAGTCGGCTGGAGCGCTGGGCAAATCGCGGCGTGCGCCGGGTCTGACGAGAGCTGCGTAGATGAATTTCGAGATCGTCTGGGACACCTTGCCGCGCTTCTTCAGCGGCGCTCTCCTGACCATCGAGATTACCGCCGTATCGGTGGCGATCGGCCTGCTTCTCGCGGTACCGCTGGCGATCTTCAGGGTCAGTCGCAATCCGCTTCTGTCCTGGCCGGTGCAGGGCTTCACCTTCTTCTTCCGGGGGACGCCGCTGCTCGTGCAGCTCTTCCTCGTCTACTACGGCGCCGGGCAGTTTTCTGACACGCTGCGCTCGGTCGGGCTTTGGTTTCTCTTTCGTGACCCCTGGTTCTGCGGTGTCCTTACCTTGACGCTCAATACCGCCGCCTACACCTGCGAAATCCTGCGGGGCGGCATTCAGGCCGTGCCGCATGGCGAGGTGGAGGCCGCACGCGCCTTCGGCATGTCCGGCGCCAAGCTCTACCGCCGGATCATCCTGCCCAAGGCGGCGCGCATTGCTTTGCCGGCCTACAGCAACGAAGTGATTTTTCTGCTGCAGGCGACTTCTCTGGTGTCGCTGATCACGCTGATGGACATCACGGGGGTCGCCTCGCGTGTGGCCGCACGCTCCTTTGCCTTTTACGAACTCTATCTGACAGCCGCCGTTTTCTACCTTGTCATCGTCTACGGCCTGCAGGGCGCGTTCCGGCGGGTCGAGCGCCGGCTTTCCGGCCATCTGCGCGAGCGCCCTGGTGCGGAGCCGGCCAGCTTGCGCGGTTGAGCAGTCGCTCTGTGCTCGTCGCGTTTCTCGCGCGCGGACTCCAGGCAAAGCTGCCTTGCGTTCCCATCGCTTGTCATGACAGGGCGGGCCGGACCAGTTTTGCGTCCCTGGCCAACAGGTAAGGAGCGAAGCTTGTGTCTGACCCGGTCGCCGATGCCACGTCCGACTCTGCCGTACGCGCTGCTTTCCGGCAGCAGGCCGAAGCCTGCCGGACTCTCGGCTCGCCTTTCACCGCGCGGCTTTGCGCCTTGTCTGCGGATCGGCTGGCGGCGGATCATGGCCAGGCGGCCAGGCGGGTTCTGGCTTGGCCCGGCGACCCCAGCCCGCGCGGCCAGGCCGTTCCGCTGCGCTTGATGGGAGCGCTTCACGCCTTGGTCCTCAGCGGTCGGTCCTCCGGTCTCGCCGCCGTCTATCCGCCGCACGAGACGGCCGACGACGACGGTCTTTGGCAGGCGGTGACCGACGCACTGGCGGAGCATGACGAGTGGATTCTCGCTTGGCTCGCGTCGCCGCCCCAAACGAACGAGGTGCAGCGCGCCAACGGCCTTTTCGCCGGTTTGTCTTATCTGGCCGAGCGTTTCGGGCTGCCTTTGGTTCTGTCGGAAGTCGGCAGCTCGGCCGGGCTGAATCTCAATATGGCGCTCTACGGCTATCGTTTCGCGGAGCAAGTCTTCGGCATGCCCGAGAGCCCGTTGCAGCTTGCGCCGGCGTGGCAGGGCCCGCCGCCCCCAAAAGGCCATGTCGAGGTGGTCGAGCGCGAAGGTTGCGACCTCAATCCGCTCGATCCCGCCAATCCGGAACATCGTTTGCGGCTGCAGGCCTTTCTCTGGCCGGACCAGCAAGATCGTTTGGCGCGACTACGTGCGGCGCTCGACCTCGCGGTCGCCGAGCCGCCGCCCGTGGTGGAGGCCGATGCGGTGACTTGGATCGCAGGGCGTCTCGCCGAGGTTCGGCCAGGCCGCTGCCATGTGATCTTCCATAGCATCGTACTGCAGTACTTTCCCGAGGCGACCCGTGCAGCCTTCGCCGAACGGATCGAGCGTGCCTTGGGCGAGGCGCCCTCGACTGCGCCGCTTGCCTGGCTTCAAATGGAAGCCGACGGTCAACGGCCAGGCGCGGCTCTGACCGTGAGGATGAGTGGCGAGCCTGCCGCCAGGCTGCTCGCTCGCATCGACTTTCACGGCCGCTGGGTCGACTGGCGGGGATAGGCCAAGCCCTTCCGCCTCAAACGATCCTGCCCCCATCTTAGGATGGGAGCGCGATCCCATCTAGGATTGCAGGCGCAATGGAACATGATCCGTCGCGTGCGGTACCAATTCTCTCACGGTGGTCTCGAGATCGTGGAGTCTGATGGGTTTCCTTAAGACCCTGTCGGCGCCCAACTTGCCTGCGTACTCCAGAAACGACATGTCGCCGGTCACGCCGCCGCCCGACATGGCGATGATCGGAAGAGCGGCATGCAGGCGGCGGATGTCGTGAATCGTTTCGATGCCTTCCTTGTTGGGCATCAAAATGTCAGTGATGACCAACAGCGGCTCCTCGGCCTCCAGTTCGGCGATGCCTGCCGCGCCGTCCTCCGCTTCCCGCACCTGGTAGCCGAGTCTCTCAAGCATCTCACGGAGTGTTTGCCGCAGGAGACTGTCGTCATCGATGATGAGGATTGCCATCACGCGTGCTTTCTCAGTTAGCCGGGCTGCGGCATCTTCCGCGTCGAAGGAGCATCTTCTTTCATGAAGCGTCCACGTTCTCTTTGCAGCGTCACGGCCGATTTCTCTCCAGTGCCGCTTTACTTACCGGTGCTTGCGATTGTCTCATCGTAGCGGATCGGCGGTTTGTCGCCCAAAGCCTGCCGGAGTTTGTGAGCCAGGTCGTCGCGCCGGTAAGGCTTGGTCACGAGATTCTTGGCTGCCTTGACCTCGCCTTGGCGGAGAACGGCGGCTTCCGCATATCCAGTCGCGTAGACAACCGGCAGGCCTGGCCTGAGCTTCCGCGCGGCCTTGGCTACCTGGGTTCCGTCCATGCCGCCGGGCATGACAATGTCGGTGAACAGAATGTCGATGTCGCCGTGGTTTTCGAGCAGGAGCAGCGCTTCCGAGCCGTTGGTCGCCTCAAGCACGGTGTAGCCGAGATTCTGGAGTAAAGAGACAGCGACTCTGCGCACGTCTGCATGGTCTTCAACGACCAAAACAGTTTCGCTTCCGCCATCGACGCTGTGCTCTGTTTTCCCGGTGACTTCACCATTGGAGACGACAGGTGCTGCCACAGGCAGATAGAGTCTGACCGTTGTGCCTCGCCCAATCTCACTGTAGATCCGGATGTGTCCGCCGGACTGCTTCATGAAGCCGTAGACCATACTAAGCCCGAGGCCGCTGCCTTTGCCGATCTCCTTGGTTGTGAAGAACGGTTCGAAGACCTTATCCACCTCGTCCGGCGGGATACCGGTACCGTCGTCGGTGACTGAGAGTACGACGTAGTCCCCCGGGGTCACATCCTGCTCTCTCAGCGCATAGTCTTCATCGAGATGCGTATGTGCCGTCTCAATCGTGAGTTTGCCACCCCGAGGCATCGCATCGCGGGCATTGACCGCGAGATTCAGGAGCGTCGACTCGAGTTGATTCGAATCCGTCCTCACGTGAGGAATCCGGTCCCCGAGCTGGCATTCCAGAGCGATCGACTCGCCGAGCGTGCGTGTCAGGAGATCGCTGAGGCCCTGGATCAAGGGGTTGGGATCGACAGCGCGGGTCTCCAGTGTTTGGCGCCGCGAGAAGGCGAGCAGGCGTCGGTTCAGCTCTGCACCGCGGTCAACGGCATCGAGCGCCGCCTTGATCCGAAGTGTGGCCTCATCGTTTTCGCCGACCAGGAACTCGAGCAACTCCAGATTTCCCATGACGACGCCGAGGAGATTGTTGAAGTCGTGTGCCAAGCCTCCCGTCAATTGGCCCACGGACTCCATCTTTTGCGCCTGAACCAACTGACGCTCCACCGCCTTCCGCTTGGTGATGTCGGTCAGGACGGCCATGGAACGTTTGAACGTTCCGCACTCCTCGTATTCGGCTACGGCGGAGAGGAGGATGTCCAGAACCTCGCCGGACTGGGTAACGATCTGATACTCGAGGTCTCTGCAGACACCTTTCTTCAGGAACTCGGGCACCGCTTCGGTGATTGCCTTGTGCGCGGACTCCGGGGTCATGAGATCGGTGACCTTCATCCCGAGCACGTCATCCCGGCTGAAGCCGAGTTTATCGAGCCAGAAGTCACTGACGCTGATGATGCGTCCGTCGGCATCGATGGAGTGCAGCATGACAGGCGTCTTTGTGTAGAGGGAGCGGAACCGCTCCTCGCTGGCGCGGACCCGCTCCTCAGCGCGTTTCTCGGCGGTGATGTCGGAGGCGGCCACGAAAACGAAGCGTTTCCCGGTCTCGGGATCGGTATAGGGCACCTTGTCCGTTCGGACCCAGGCATGCCCCCCATCTCGGGGTATGTACTCCTCCACGATGCCGAGCTTCGGTTTGCCCGAGTGAAGAACCTCTAGATCGTCCTTATGATACTTTTCTGCGGTTTCCGGAAAGAGCTCATAGGTGTCGGCCCCTTCGGCCTGCTCGACGGTCAAGCCGATGGAGCGCGCTGCCGGTTCGTTAAGCCGCAAAATCCGGTTCTGATCGTCCTTGTAGAAGATCCGGGTCGGAATGTTGTTGAGAATCAGCTCAAGCTGACCTTTTTTGGCGCGTAGTTCGTTCTCTGTCTGCTTGTGATCGGTGATGTCCAGAGCCATGGCGACAAAGCCTCTGACCCTGCCCGTTTCGTCGCGATCCGGTACGTGAAGCCCCTGGATGTGGCGCTTTATGCCGTCAGGATATGTTAGGCTCGTCTCAAATTTGGAATGCCGTCCCTCGCAGGCGCCCTGAAGATAGGGTTTCAGGCGGTTGAAACTCTCTCGACCCAGAACCTCTTCGATGGGGCGGCCGATAAGGTTCTTCGGACTTTGCCCGTACCAGGTCGCACCGGTCTGGTTGACGAACTGGTAGCGAAACTCCGGATCGATGTATACGATCAAAGCTGGCAGATTGTCGGTGATCAACCGCAGGTGCGCTTCGCGGTGCTGCAGTTCCTCGGTGGCTGCGGCAACCGCGGCTTCCAAGGATTGCTCGGCCAGCTTCTGCTCGGTGATGTCGGTCCACAGGCCGACGATGCTGCCCGGCGTTCCATCGGCGCTGCGCTTCAACTTCAGCCGGTCGCGCATCCAGCGATAGGTCCCGTCCGCGTGCCGCAACCGATACTCCTGCTCGAGGTAGTCTCTGTTGGACAATTGCGAGAGCTCGTTGCAAGTCCGATGCCTGTCGTCCGGATGGACTATTGCTTGCAGAAATCCGGAATCTTCGGTGAAGGCTCGCGGTTGATGGCCGGTTATAAGCTCGATGCTGGAATCGACGTGCAGCGGGGCGAAGTCGCCGCCGGCATTGCGGCCATAGAACGCGCCGCCCGCCGCAGAGATTAGGAAATCCCTGTCCTCTGCGGTGTTGTGCAGTTCGCGCTCCATTGCGATTCGGGCGCGCAGATGGTGTCTCACTTCCCGCCAGCGGCGCCAGGCGAACCAAGAGCTGGCGAAACCGAGACTGGCGATCGCTATGATGATTTCGTCCAGATCCCAATCTTCGTATTCTCGGGAAAAGTCATAGATCCGCTCGAAAGCGTCGAGCGAGATCAGCGTCGCGATTAGCAAAGCCGTGAAGAGGATCGCCGCCACCAAGTCCCTGACCCAGGCGTCGTTACGGGTCAGCCGTGGTCGCAACGGCTTATCGACGGCCTCTGGTGAAGAGATGCGATGCTTGAAAGCGTGGCTCATCGTGCGGCCTCGCCCGCCCAACTTGATTCACCGTGGCCTCGGCGGGCAATGGCCTGGCTTCCCAGCTGACCTGCCCGGCGGGAAACGAGAACAAGAGCGCAGAACAGGAAAATCATCGTGACATGACAGGGCTGCGGGAAACCTTTCCTCGGGTGCCCGAGGTCTGCGAAGACGTTTTGACAGTATATGACGGGTGTAAAGACCGCATTAAAAATTTGCAATATACTTAAGTAAAATCATCAATAACCGTTCGAATTCATCTCTTTTGTAAACGTATGTAAATGAAGTTCGATTTTTCTAAATATAAATGTTTTGTCCGCCGCCCATTCTATTTAAAATAGAGTCTGGTGGGAGTCTGCCGTTCGAAACCCCTCGCCGCAACGGGACTGGGGCAGCTCGGACGTAAAGAGTGACGCACTCGACTCACCAGCGCGGCCGTCATGGCGTGTCTTCGCGGTGCCTCGCTGCAAAACAAGGGCGAGATGTCGGCTCTGCTCTCATTATGGGTTTCGGGCGCGATCGCGGGCTTGCCGCAGAGGGGACTCGCCATAAATCGTATTACTCTATAAATTTGTGATTCTGGAGGAGTGCCCATGTTTGCACTGACGCATCTCGCGACCGCGGTTGCCGTATTTTTCGTTGCCGCCGGACCGGCTCTTGCCGAGGGCGATGCGGCGGGGGGAGAGAGAGTCTTCGCCAAATGCAAGGCCTGCCACACCATTGAAGAGGGTGGCCCAGCACGCGTCGGGCCGAATCTCTATGGCGTCTACGGCCGCCAAGCGGGCAGCAACGAAGACTTTGCGGCTCGCTATTCCAACGGCCTGAAAGAGGCGGGCTTTACTTGGGATGACGAGACGTTGCCGGCCTATCTGACGAACCCCCGCGAGGTGATTCAGGGCAGCCGCATGGCCTTTCAGCTCCGGAACGAGCAGGAGGTCGTCGACGTGATCGCCTACCTCAGGAGCCAGGGCGGCGAGTAGCGATCGCGTTGCGTCCGATCGCTCGGGCCCTCGACCTGACGACAGAGGCTTTTGCGCCACCACCGGCCGAAGGTCGCGGCGGAGCGTGCAGTCCTGTCGACTAGAGCCGAATCTCGAAACGGCAGGCCTCTGCGCCTGTTGCTTTGCACGATGTCTCGACAGCGTAGGCATCGGGACTGACGAGCACGCGGAACAGCCGCTCGAAAGTTGCGGTGTAGTAAGCGCAAACAGGGCCATCCGCCGCGATACCACGGCTGAGAGGCGAGTCGAGGATCGACAGCCTGACGGGCCGTCCTGCTTGACCACGGAAGCGCCCGCTGCCTGCGAACGTCCAGGCGTGGCGGCTAATGGCGTTCACCAAAAGGTGAGACGCAAGCCGTCGCGGCATGAGTTTCAGCAGAAGCTGTGCCGAGCGGGGAATGCGATGCGCCAGGAGGTAGTCGGCCGTGCGCCGTCCGGCATTTCGCGAGAGAAGCTCGGCCTTGCGCGGTTCCAGCCGCCGACGCAGGGTTTGGTGCAAGCGGATCGCCTCAGTCTCCAAAACCAGCGAACTGGGCGGATGCCCGAGATAGTGCGACAGAGCGGCTTCAGCGAAGACGGCTTCAGCTTCGGTCGCGCCGAGAGTCTCCCTAAGAGCTTCGGCCACCTGAATCAGAGCATTGGGGCCAATCCTGGCGCCGGCGTGCATTGCCGCGGGCGAGCAGACAGGACCTGTTTCGGCCAGCGCGAAGGAAGGCGCCGGTTTGCGGGCCGCCTCCGGTAACTTGCGGGCAAGAGTCTCCGGCATGGCCCTCACTCCGCCGGACCGGGGAGAACGCCCGAGCGGCTCCGAGCCCCGGCCATCTCCCTATCGGAGAGCTGCTGTTTGCCGCCTCCGCAGGCCATCGCCATCGCCGCGTCGGCTGCCGCGGCAGCCTCGCGCCGCTTGCGTGTGCGTGTCGCCTCCGCGTCGGCGCGCTTTCGGCTCGCATCCTGGACGGCCCGCCAGTCGGCGGCACCGGGTGCTGTACTCTCCACCGGCTTGAGGGCTTCCTGTCCCCGGCTTTCGTCGAAGCCGAAGTCGACGGACGCCTTCGACTGCGGTCCCCAATAGCCGACGCGGCCGAGGTCGTAGAACGTCCGCTGCACGCCGGACTTCAGGAAGGCCTTGAGGCAATTGAGCATATAGGTGCGCTTCTTGCGGTTTCGGATCCAGGGGTACTCCAGGAAGGACTTGCGCATGTAGAAGCGTCGGTAGTTGTTCATCACCCGGTCGAGCAGCTCTTCGCGCTCGAGAGCTTCCGGTTTGATGATCGGCGTGACGAAGTTGTACTTCTCGTAATCGAAGATCTCGACCTTGTCGCCCAGCTCCTGGAAGAGGTCGGAGAAGGGCCAGGGGGTGTACATCGCCCAGTTCGCCATGTCGGGCTTCCAATCGAGCGCCATGCGATAGGTCTCTTCCAGCGTCTCGGCGGTTTCATTCTCCAGGCCCACGATGAACTGTGCCTCGGCGACGATGCCGTGTCGGCGCAGCAGTTCGATGGCCTTCTTGTTCTCGGCAACGGTCGTCTCCTTGTTGAAGCGGTCCAGCTTGAGCTGGGCTGCGGCCTCGGTGCCGAGGGAAACGTGGATCAGGCCGGCGCGGCGGTAGAGCGGCAGATACTCCTCGTCGCGCAGGATGTCGGTGACGCGGGTGTTGATGCCCCACAGCACCGGCAGGTCGCGGCGCGCCAACTCTTCGCAGAACTCGATGAACTTCTTGCGGTGGATCGTCGGCTCCTCGTCGGCGAGGATGAAGAAACCGACGTCGTGATCGCGGACCAGGGCCTCGATCTCGTCCACCACCTTCTTGGGCTCGCGCACCCGGTAGTTGCGCCAGAACTTCCACTGACTGCAGAAGCTGCAGGTGAAGGGGCAGCCGCGCGCCATGTTGGGAATGGCCACCCGCGTGCCGGTGGGGATGTAGATGTACTTGTCCCATTCCAAGACATCCCAGTCCGGCACGATCTTCTCGAGGTCCTCGACCGGCGGTTCGGCCGGCGTGGCAACGATCCTGTCGCCTTCGGCGAAGGCGATTCCGCGGATCTTGCGGGCCGCCTCCGGCCAGCGGCCGGCTGCGACAGTCTGCGCCAAGTTCTGGATCACGGCTTCGCCTTCGCCGCGTGCGATCACGTCGATCCAGGGCGCCTCGCTCAAGACCTGCTGATACATGAAGGTGGCGTGAATTCCGCCCAGCACCGTGACACAGTCGGGGTGTAGATCCTTGGCGATCCGAAGCGCCCGCTCGGCCTTGTAGATCGAAGGGGTGATGGCGGTGGCGCCAACCAGGTCCGGCTTCTCTTCCGCCAGCAACGCCCGCAACTGTTCGTCCGACAGGTCGTTCGTCATGGCGTCGATGAAGCGGATATCTTCGTACCCCGCCGCACGCAGGGCACCCGAAAGGTAGGCCGCCCAGGCCGGCGGCCAGTTGCCGGCAATCTCCGCGCCGCCCGAGTGGTAGTTGGGGTGGATGAGAACGATGCGCATGAACCGGACCTCCCCTCCTGCGGCCTCGCCGTACGTGGACTGTCCGATATGCCTAACAGTTAGTTCGTCAATTCACATTGACATGCGTCAGAAAAGTGCGGGACCGTCATGCCGAAGCCGACGGTCCCGAAGTCAGCGGCGCGGTGGGGTGCGCCGCAAATCGAATCGCCGCGGTCTCCTATTCGGCGGCCGTCCTGCAGAGCAGACCCAGGTCCGCCCAGATTGTTGTGAGCGCGGTTATGAGGTGTTCGAGGTCGCGGTCGCTGTGCAGGGGGCTTGGGGTGATGCGCAGGCGCTCTGTGCCGCGCGGCACG
>JANQPZ010000279.1 GCA_028285215.1 Rhodovibrionaceae bacterium
GCGCGCCCTCGGGACGCCCCGACCCGAATCGCGACGCCGCCGCCGCACCACCCCCGCATCCGGGCCAAGGGTGGGGCCGCCGCAGCGGCAGCACGACCATCGACGGCGACTTTCGCGACGTCACCGAAAGTCCAGCTGACCAAATCCCGGGTTCGGGCGACGCGCCAGGCAATCAGACAGACTCGGGCGATCGGACAGACTTGGGCGATCGGACAGATCAAGGCGATTCGACAGACAGGGGCCCGGGCGGCTCCCCAAAAGGGACGCCGCGCTCCTGATCCGGCGCGGATCGGCTGCTTGTTCCCGCGACGCCGTCGTGTTAGCTCCGCTCCCTGGATTTATCCCCGGCCTTAACCTTGTTCGATCTTCGGACACCGCCTGAGATCGACCCTCAATCACGCAAGAAAGACCCTAAATCATGAGCGACAGCGAGACCGGACCGCAGCCGACCCAGCAGCCCACCCCCCAGGCCGGCGGTGTCCAGGACAGCCTGCTGACCGTGCATACCCAGTACGTGCGCGACCTCTCCTTCGAGAACCCTAACGCGCCCCAGATCTATGCCCAGATGAAGACCAGCCCGAAGGTCGATCTGCGCATCGAAATGCCGATGCGCGCCGTTCAGGACCGGCTGTACGAACTGGGCCTGAAGCTGACCCTCAACGCAACCCTCGAAGCCCAGACCTGCTTCCTGATCGAGCTGGACTACGCCGGCCTCATGACCGTGGGCAACCACGTTCCGCAGGAGGAGATCGAAGCCGTGCTGGCGATCGACGGCGCCCGTCTGCTGTTCCCCTTTGCGCGTCGCGTGATTTCCGATGTCGTGCGGGATGGCGGCTTCCCGCCGGTGATGATCGGCGGCCTCGACTTCGCCAAGCTCTACCAGCAGCGCCGGGGCCAACAGACGGCGGATGCGACACAGCCGAGCGCCGCGCCGCCTGCGGACGGCCAAGCCACCGTCTAGAGCAGGATCGCGCTCTAAACTGCTGAGAAAACAGGCTGGCCCTTACCGGGAGGCCGGCGGTGTCAGACGCTGCCGCGCGATCTCCGCCATGAGAGGGCGGCCGGCCGCCGTGAAGACCTCTTCCGCCGCCCGGTAGGCGGCCAGCGCCTCACCGGAGCGGCCGAGCAGCGTCAGCACTTCACCGCGGTGCAGTTCCACATGGCCCAAAAGATCGGGTCGCGGCCTTCGAGCCTGGCGCAGGCGGCGGCCGGCCCGATCGTAGAGTGCCAGGGCCGCCTCGGCAGCGCCCGGGGCATCATCCAGCTCCGCCAGGGCCCGCTGGACATCGGCCAGCATCGCCTCGGCTTCGGCGCGACGCAGAGGGTCGGCCGACGCCGGTAGACGGGCCAGATCGGCCGCGCGTTGGTCACTCAACCGCTCCAGAGCCGCTGCATCGGGACGCGCAATATCAGGCGCCGGGACAGCGCGTTCGGGTGCGCGTGCGATCAAGAGCCCCAGGCCAATCACCGCCACGAAGCCGAACACCGCGATCCGACGCAGCCAGATCAGGAAATGCTGCTGCATTCCATGAAAGTGGTCGCTGCGCCGGCCTCGGGCCAGCCACCGCGGCGTCTTTTCGGGGTTCGGGAAATGCCCGTCACGAGGGCGCTTCGAACTGCTCCACATCGACCTCGCCGTTGGGATCGGCTTCGACTCGCTCCGCGACCAGTTCGAAGGTTCGGGCGTTCTGATCCATCTCAGCCTTGAGCTGCGAGTTCTGCTCGCCGACGTTGCGGAAGAACTCTGCCGCACCACGCATCAGATGCGCAGCGAGTTGTGCGTGAGTGGCCATACGCCACCTCCCGTGAAAGCCAAGCCAAAGTCGTATTGGAGAAATTCCGACGCTAGCATGCGCCGCAGGATGACGTAACCCCCGGCGCAGTCCCCTACATCAGAACGTACGGCAGCGCGCTGGCACCGAAGAGCTGTCGGTGACCGACAAGAACGACGACATAGAGCACGAGGCCCAGGAGAGGCCGCCACCAGCCGAGGCCTGCCCAGTCCATCTCCGTTCGCCGCGACACCAGGGCTGCGAAGGGAACGGCGGAGCTGCGCAGCTTGATCGGCCCCCAGGCGGCACCCAGCGTGGCCTCACGGCGTGCGTCGATGTGCTGCATGCCGCCCAGTGCGAGGACCAGAAAGCCGCCCATGAAGATGACGTTGGCGGCATCGCCGTTTACCAGCAAGTGGCTGGCCGCCCAGATAGCAACGCCCCACAAGGCCGGATGCCGCGTCACCCGCAAAATCCCGGGCAGCGGTACCTGCGGCGTGTCGAGCAGCGCTTCGCCGCCGATCGCCGTCGGGCTGCGCGTCGTGAGTCCGCAGACGACCAGGACAAAAGAGATCGGCATCGCAACCAAGGTGATCCAGCGCAGCGCAGGCACTTCGGGCCAGATCGCGACGTAGGGTGCGGCCCCATAGGCGAACAGCATCCAGATCAAGCTGCCCGCCGCCACCAGACTATAGGTCCCGCGAAACCCTCCAGGGCCGAGTCGCTCCGTAATCCAACTGCGCACCGGGAGACTGGAGAGAAAGAAATGCCCGCCAACGAAGAGAACCGTTGCGGCGAGCAGTGCATTAATCCCTTCAAGCATGAAGCGCAGTCTACTGGCGCGACAGGAATCTCGTCTAGAGCAGGATCGCCTGGGTGGAGCCGCTTTGGCGATCCCATCCAAGGCGGGCCTCCTGCTCTCATCAGAGGGTCGGAATGCGCGCCACGGCGATTGGGAGCGCTGCAGCCGACAGCCAGCCTCGGCATGACAGCTCGCCGGCGCCGTGGTACGACCGGCGCCATGAATGGACATCAGGACAAGCTCGACCCCGTTGCGAAAACCTTGATCGCGCTTGTGGATGAGCGTGGGCCCGGAAAGTCGATCTGTCCGAGCGAGGTGGCACGCGCCTTCGCCGAGCCACGCCGCAAGAAAAGCGACCCCAGCGACCTCTGGCGCCGCTATCTGCCAGCGGTGCGGCAGCAGGCGCTGCATCTCGCCCGCATGGGACGCATCGACATTCTGCGCCGCGGCGCCCGCCAGGATCCGAACAAGCCAATCAAGGGTGTCGTTCGCCTGACGTCGCCCGGCTGGGCCCCCGACGCACCGCCAAAGACAGGGAGCGCAGAGGCGACCGACCCGGAGGAGGAGGAGGATTTCTGAGCCCGCTGCTCACGCCGCTGCTCGCCAAGCGAGACCATCCGGGCGGCAGGCTCGGCCATCTCGATTTTCTCGGCCGGTCCCTTGCGGGCGAGGACCTGTTGGACAGCTCCGGACCGCTGGCCGGCGGCCTGGCGCAGGCATTGCCCGCCGGCGCGCAGGTGCTGCTTTTCCTGCCGAATACACCGGGCTGGGCCAGAGCCTTCTTCGCGGTGCTGGCGGCCGGACTTCAACCGATTCTGGTCGATCCGCGTCAGTCGATAGACGACCTGGAAGCGCGTCTCGCAACCAGCCGCCCCGCCCTGATCGTCACCCTGGACATCGGCACGGTCTTGGACAAGCTGCTGCGCCTGCTGCCGCTCTTCCCGCAGGTACAGGTGCGACTCGCCCGCTTCGCTGCGGAGCTGCCCTTTCCCCGCAATCTGCTCTTCCCGCTTCTGCGCGGCGGCGGGCTGGCGAACGTACCTGACGACCCGCGTTTCGCGCGGATCGAAGCGCTGGAGGCTGTCCCGCCCGACTCGAGCGACGCCTGGCAGGGTCCCCTCATCATGCCGCAAGGGAAGGTCTCCCAAAGCGATCTGGCCGCAGACATCGCGCTGCTGAAAGCGCAAGCGACCGCGGACGACCGCTGGCTGCTGGCCGCGCCTCTGGCAAGCCGTGCAGGGCTGACAGCTCTGTTCGCAGCTTTGGACGCCGGCTCGACCCTTTTACTGAATCCGCGCTTGGACCCGCCCAGCCTGGAGAAGCTGGCGCGCCAGGGGCGTGTGACACGGCGGATCGAGTGAGAACCGCCGGCACCGTCCGGTAGGGAAAGAACAGGTCGGGCACGAACGCGAACTGCCGTACCCAGATCCAGAGCAGGATCGCCTTAGGTGGACTCGCTCTGGCGATCCCACCTGAGGCGTGAATTCTACTCTCATAACAAGTTTAGAGCCGAGGGGTCGGAGGCCAACCGCGACACGGCGCGACTGGCCTCAACCCTCTGTTTTTACGCAACCTTCAAGCGTTTTATGAAGCTGTCGACTTCGCTCCTCAGCTTCTCATTCTGGCCGCTCAAGGCGTCAACTGCGGAAAGCACTTGACCGGCGGCCCGGCTGGTTTCGTCTGCCCCCTCGTTGACGCCGGACAGCGTATGAGTCACTTCGGCCGTGCCGCTCGCCGCTTCCTGCACGTTGCGCGCAATCTCGCCGGTCGCCGCCGTCTGCTGCTCGACCGCCGCAGAGATCGAACCGGCAATACCCGAGAGTTCCTCGACCGCCTTCGCAATGGTCTCGATGGCGTCAACGGCGCCGCCGGTTGCTCCTTGGATCGCGGCGACCTGCTGCGCGATCTCGTCAGTCGCCTTGGCGGTCTCGGTCGCCAGCGACTTCACCTCGGAGGCGACAACGGCGAAACCCTTGCCCGACTCGCCGGCCCGCGCAGCTTCGATGGTCGCATTCAAAGCCAGCAGGTTGGTTTGTTCGGCGATGTCGGAGATCAGACTGACCACTTCGCCGATCTTCTCTGCAGAGGCCGTCAACTGCTTGACCGTGCCCTGAGTCACATTGGCCTGTTCGACCGCCTGTTTCGACATAACGGCCGACTGCTCGACCTGCCTGGCAATCTCCTGGATCGAACCGCTCAGTTCCTCCGAAGCCGAAGCCACGGTCTGCACGTTGGCGGAAGCCTGTGTCGAGGCGCTGGAGGCCGAAGTGGCCTGCACGCGCGTCTCCTCTGCGATCGAGGACATGGACTGCGCAGTGGCACTCATCTCCCCGGTCGCTCCGGAGACACCCTGTAACACATCAGAAACGGCAGCATCCAAATTGGTGGCAAGTTCATCCATCAGCTGGGTGCGCGCACGCTCGAGTTTCTGGGCCTGCTCCGCGTCCCGGCGTTCGGCCTCGATCATTGCATCCCGGAAGAACTGCACTGCCTTGGCCATCGCGCCCACTTCGTCCTTCTGATTGGCCGCCGGAATCTCAACTGTCTTGTCGCCTTCGGCCAGACGACCCATCGCCGCGGTCATAGCGCCGATCGGACGTGTCACCGTGGCGATCACCACAAAGATCAGACCCACCGAGAGCAGAAGCGAGAGGGTCAGCATCGCCGCAATCATGACCACGGCAGTCCCGACGGAACGATCGGCCGCTTCGTCGGCGCTGTCGTTCAGCGCATCGGCAACTTCGGTCACGTCGTTCAAAGCCGCAGCCACCTGATCGGCGTTGCGCTCCAGCTGCTCGACAAGCGACTTCATCTCCTGCTTGGCCTGCAGCCTGTCGCGATGGGTATCGAAAAGGAAATCATCATCGTTGGCGCTCGACATCCAGGTCGCAAAAAGACGCCGTATGTTCCGGGTATCGGCGCGATCCTCTTCGGTCTCCGCCAGACGCTCCAGAATCTCCTTGTGAGGCTGAGTCTCCTCGTAGAGCTCCATGAAAGTCTGCTGGATCGCCGGTAGGCGGGAGGGATCCTCCTCCGCCAGGTACTCCCCGCCGGTGTCCTGCATCTCCAGGATCAGACGCTGCAGCTTCAATGCCGCCTCGACGACAGGGTAGTCTTCCTCGAAGAGGCGGCCCAGGATGTCGTTGAGCTGAGCCGCAGAACCGCGACGCTCCAGAAGAGCGTCGCCCTCCTCTTCCGCATGCGCCATCTCCGCCTCGTTCTCCTCGGCGAACTCCTCCAAGGCCAAGACAAGCTCGCCACCTGCCTGATCGAACTCCTCGATCAACTGCTTGGCCTTGATCTCCTTCTCCAGCATGGTTCGGTGTGCCGCGATCATCTCGCGTGAACGATCGAGGAACTCCGCGTGCTTCGTCTTCGCAATTACCAACTCGTCGTGCAGGCTGGGATCGTCGACAAGGTCGTAGAGTTCGAGAGCCGTTTCCTGAAAACCCTGCGCAAGCATCTCAAACTCTTCAACCAAGACCGGTGCATTGGACAGATCTTCGTCCGCGGATATCTCTTCGGCGACCTTGTTGGCTTCCCAGATGTTCGCGATCAGATCGTCGGATGTCTCCACCGTGGGCGCCGTGACATCGGTCAGTCTATTGAGAGTCCCGTTGATCTCTTTGAGAAAGTACAAACCCACAAGGCCTGTAAAAAACCCCATGACAGCGATTGTCGAAAAGCCGGAGATCAGTCGCGTCGAAACCTTCATGTTGGTCAACCAGCTGGCGGACCGTACCGATTGATTCGCAGGGAATACGACATGCCTCTTCTCCCGGGACATCCCCGAGGCGTTTAGGTCAGGCTCTTGAAGCATTGCGAAGTGCATCCTTTCTCGTTGGCTGTTGGCGAACCGAGGTTATGGAAATAGGCGAAGCGGTCGCACGGCCTGTCGAAGGCATGCGTTTGCAGCCTGGGGATACCTGGCGTGGGAAAAAGAGGATGGTTCGGGGAAGGTGAGAACGGCTGTCGGCTAAGCTTGTTTCACACGCTCCAGGAAGCCGTCGACTTCGTTGCGCAAACCGTCGGTCTGGCGGCTCAGCTCCTCCACGGCCGAAAGCACCTGGCTAGCCGCCCGACCCGTCTCGTCAGCGCCCTCGTTGACGCCGCCGAGCGTCTGCGTCACCTCGCCGGTGCCGCTTGCCGCTTCCTGCACGTTGCGGGCGATCTCACCGGTCGCCGCCGTCTGCTCCTCCACCGCGGCAGAGATCGAGCCGGCGATCCCCGAGAGCTCTTCGACCGTCTTGGCAATCACCTCGATGGCTTCGACGGCGCCGCCTGTAGCGCCCTGGATCTCGGCGATCTGTTCGCCGATCTCCTCCGTCGCTTTGGCCGTTTGGGTTGCCAACGACTTCACCTCGCTGGCCACCACGGCGAAGCCCTTGCCCGCTTCGCCCGCCCGCGCGGCCTCGATGGTCGCGTTCAGCGCCAGCAGGTTGGTCTGCTCCGCAATGTCGGAGATGAGGCTCACCACCTGGCCGATCCGCTCCGCCGCTCCGGCCAGCTGCCGCACGGTGTCCTGGGTCGTACTCGCCTGCAGGACGGCGTCGCGGGCGCTTGTCGCCGACTGCTCGACCTGCCGGGAGATTTCAGAGATGGAGCCGCTCAGTTGTTCCGCTGCCGAGGCCACGGTCTGCACGTTCGCCGAGGCCTGCGTCGAAGCGCTGGAGGCAGTTGTCGCCTGCACACGCGTCTCCTCCGCGATCGACGACATCGACTGCGCAGTAGCGTTCATCTCCTGAGCGGCGCCGGAGACACCCTGGAGCATATCCGATACCGCCGCATCGAAGCTTTCCGTGAGTTGCTCAAGCTGCCGAGCGCGGGCGAGCTGCGCCTCCTGACTCTTCGCTTGCTCGTCAGCGAGACGCTCGGCCTCGATCATCGAGTCCTTGAAGACCTGAACCGCTCCCGCCATCTCGCCAACCTCGTCCTTTCGGCCAACGGCAGGGATCGCTACGGCCTTGTCACCATCTGCGAGGCGCTGCATCGCTACCGTCATGCCACGCACCGGCTTCGCGACACCGGCCGTCAACCAGAAACCTGCCAGGAGAGCGATGCTGGCAGCCACGACAATCGCGATGGGAATCGTGAAGAACGCGCTGCCTTTCTCATGAATCAGAGCTTCCCGACTTGCAGCCTCAACCTCCTTGGTCGCCGCGAGCATGGCCTCAGTTCGCGCCTCGAGCGCAGCCAGATCCGGTCCGAAGAAGCGATCGGCAGCTTCGCGCTCTGTCTCATAGAGACCCAGGATCTCATCCAGGGCAACGGCCATGACGCCTAAGAGGTCGAGGACCTCGCTGTCCAGGCCGCGTACCAGCAGCGCTTCGCTCTGCATCTGTGCAAGCCGGATTTCCGACTGCGCGCGCTCGAGATCGGGGACTTCAAAGTCCTCCAGATAACGCGCGGCATAGTCACGGGACAGGAGAAGATGCATGGCGGCTTTCGAGGCCCGTGCGGCGATTTCCGCCTGACCGGCGCTGAGAGCGAGATCTGAGAACTCGGCGAGTCGTCGGCGCGCGTCGGTCCCGGGCGCGCGAAGACGATCTGCGATCAATGCGTTTCGGGAATTCCTGAGCTCCGCAAGATCGACGAAGGAGGCTCTGAAGTCGGTGACGCCGGCGCCCGCCGCCTTCACCGCGTCGCCATAGCGACCGTTGCTATGCTCCAATGCTGCCGCGACCTGCACCTGGATCTCATCGTAAAGGCTGAGTGTGGCCTCTAACCGTGCATCGGTGTTGCGCGCGACATACTCCTTTGCCGCACCGACGAAGTTGGACACCGCAAGCCGCAGCTCATCGGTCGCCATGGCTTGCTCACCGGCGGTTTCGTAAGACTGGAAACTCCGGTCGATCCGATCCAGGCTCCAGAGGGACTTGCCCCCCAGGGCGATCATGATCACCAGGATGCAAGCGAGAGCCGCTGCGAGCTTGAGGCCAATTCGTAGATCTTGCAGCTTTGCCATGACGGTTCACTTTCGCTGAGCCGACCGAGATTTCCCGTAAAAGGAGATTGTTTCTTCCGCGATCGTCTGAGCGCAAAGGCCAAGATAATCGTATACGCATGTTCGCGTTGATCGGTAAATCTGCAGTTAATTCGAGAAAATGACTTCTTTCTAATCGACTTCTAATAGGTGTTAAAAAAGTTCGAGTGTCGAATAACACATTATATACTATGTTATTAGCGCGAGAGACCGGCGATACGGCTCTTCGGCTGCGAGACCGCAATAAAACACGTCAGAACATGATGATTTTCTGAATGCGCGCGTTTCCAGTCGCGCCTGCAAAGGTAGAAAAACCTCAAGTGGACAAGGATCTGAGTCGCGGCGAAAGGCGCCCGGACGTCAGACTGCTGCCGGCTGGCGTCTTCTATTCCGCCGCCTTCGTGGACTGCAGACCTGCCTCGGCCCAGATTGTTGTGAGCGCGGTTATGAGGTGTTCGAGGTCGCGGTCGCTGTGCAGGGGGCTTGGGGTGATGCGCAGGCGCTCTGTGCCGCGCGGCACG